>NZ_JAOCLR010000002.1:0-384099 GCF_029845405.1 Pigmentiphaga sp. GD03639 | reverse complement strand
ACTACGAAACCACGCGCCGCTTCCTGGACCGCCTGCTGCCCGAGTACGCCTCGCACCTGCACGCGCCCACCACCAGCCTGCGCCTGCACCGCATCGGCACCTGGAAGATGTCCTGGCGCAAGGACGACACCCGCCTGCACGTGGATGCCTTCCCTTCGCGGCCGGTGGGCGAGCAGCGCATCCTGCGCGTCTTCAACAACATCAACCCGCACGGCGATACCCGCCTATGGCGGGTGGGCGAAGCCTTCGACACGCTGTCGGCGCGCTACCTGCCGCAGATGCCGGCCTATCGGCCCGGCGTGGCCTGGCTGCTGCACAAGCTGCACATCACCAAGAGCCGCCGCAGCGCCTATGACCATTTCATGCTGCAGTTGCACGACCGCATGAAGGCCGACGCCGGCTACCAGCGCGACGGCATACAGGAAAGCATCGAATTCCCGCCCGGCAGCACCTGGATCTGCTTCTCGGACCAGACCCCGCACGCCGCCATGACCGGCCAGTTCATGCTGGAGCAGACCTACCTGCTGCCGGTCTCGGCCATGGCCCGGCCCGACCTTTCACCCCAGCGCGTGCTGGCGCGGCAGGTCGCCGCGGCGCACTAGCACTAGCGCCCTTCCCGTGGCCGCGCCCCGCGCGGCCGTTTCAGGCATTTCCCTCGGCCTGCTCGCGCCGCTGCGCGGCCGCGGCCCGTATGCATTCGATCAGCGCCCGCACCGCGTGCGAAGGCACCGCGTCGCTGCGCAGCGTCAGCCCGACCGAGGCCGAGGTGTGCTGCGTGTCGCAGGCCAGCCGGACCAGGCTGCCGGCGCGCAGGTCGTGCTCGACCACTCCCAGCGCGATCATCCAGACCGCGTCGGTGTGGGCCACGTAGGATCGGGCGAAGGCATCGGACAGGGTCTCGATCGCCTCGCGTCCCACGCCCACGCCATGACGGACCATGTACGAGTCGATGGTGTGGCGGATGGCCGTGCCCGGCAGCGGCACCACCATGCCGCAGGCGGCGATCTCCTCGGGCTCCACGCGGCGGGCCCGCGCCAACGGATGCCCCGGCCGCGCGACCACCACCACCGGTTCCTCGTACAAGTGCTCGTATGACAGGCCCAGCATTTCCGAGGGCTCCGCCACACGCCCCAGCACCAGGTCCAGTTCGCCCTGCTTGAGCAGCGCCAGCAGGCCCGCATTCACACCCGTATGCACGCTCAGCCGCACCGACGGCCATTGGCGCTTGAACAGGCTGGCAGCCTGCGGCCCGATGGTGGGGGCGACGGTGGGCAGCGTGCCGATCGCGATCACCGCCGCGTCGTCTCGCACGGCCGACGATACGTGATCCAGGCCCTCGCGCAGCGTACGCAGGCTGCTGCCGGCGTAGCCCAACAGCACGCGGCCCTTGTCCGTCAGCGACGCGCCGCGCTTGCCGCGGACCACGAGCTGCGCCTGCACCACGTCCTCGAGTTCCGCCAGGGTCTTGGAGATGGCCGGCTGCGAGATGCCCAGCGCATCGGCGGCCTGCCCCATGTGACGGTACGCGGCGATGGCGACCAGGCATTGGAGGTGCCGCAGCTTGATGCGGCCCAGTCCCATGGATATGCCGTGTTCCTGCATGAACCCTCCCCTGACCAGTGCGAATCATAACTAAAATGAAATCATCGCTTCTTATTTTTCATTTTTCATAACCAAAATAACTAAATACACTGCGGCAAAACATCAGTATCAGGAGCGAGACCCATGCCCGTTCTTCGACCGGCCCTGCTGGCCGTCGCCATGCTTGCCGCTTATCCCGCCGCGCACGCGCAATCCGACTACCCAACCAAGCCTGTACGCGTCCTGGTCGGCTCGCCGCCGGGGGCGCCCTCGGACATGGTCGCCCGTGTCCTGGCCGAACGCCTGGGCAGCCGCTTCAAGCAGACCTTCGTCGTGGAAAACCGCGCCGGCGCCAACAACGGCCTGGCCGCGCAACAGGTCGCCAAGGCCGCGCCCGACGGCTACACGCTGCTGGTCACGCCCGACACCGTGGTCACGGTCAATCCCTTCGTCTACAAGAAGATGGACTTCGACCCGCGCACCGATCTCGTGCCGGTCTCGCTGGTGGCCAACTTCAACCAGATGATGGTGTGCGGCGCCGCGCTCAAGCTCACGTCCATGGAGCAACTGATCACGCGCGCCCGGCAGACGCCGATGACCTACGCATCCGGCGGCCAGGGCTCGCCCGGCCATCTCGCGGCCGAACTGGTCCTGAGCAAGGCCGGCGTCGCCATGACCCACGTGCCCTACAAGGGTCCGAGCCCGGCGATGACCGACGTCATGGGCGGCCAGGTCGACTGCGGCTTCCTGGCGACGCCCACGGTCCTGCCCAACGTCCAGGCCGGACGGCTGACCGCGCTGGCGGTGTCCTCGGCCCGGCCCTCGCCCATGGCGCCCACCGTGCCCACCTTGCCGCAGGTCGGACTGCCCAACATCGACGCTTCGTTCAACCAGTACCTGATGGCGCCCAAGGACACGCCGGCCGCCGTGCTCCAGGCCCTGCAGGAAGCCGTGACGGCCGCGCTGCAGGAAGCGCCCGTGCGCCAGCGCCTGACCTCGCTGGACCTGACGCCGGTGGGCCAGGTGGGCGCGCAGGCCGCAGAAACCCTGAAGCGCGACACGGCCAAGTGGGCCGAGGTGGTCAAACGCATCGATATCAAGGAATAGGCCGCCTGACTACTACACTACGGGGGCAGGCCGCGACGCAGCGGCCGCGCCGACAAGATATCTGCCCCCGGAGACCCCCATGCCCGCATTCACCCGTCTGGCCGCCACCGGCATCGCTGCCACGCTTGCCGCGGCCGTCGCATCGCCCGGCCACGCCCAGGACTATCCCAGCCGTCCCATCCGCGTCATCGTCCCCTACTCGGCCGGCGGCGGCGCGGACAATGCGGCGCGGGTGATCGCGCAGCGGCTGGGCACGGCACTGCACACACAGGTCGTGATCGACAACCGGCCGGGCGCCAGCGGCATGATAGGCGCGCAGGCGGTGGCCCAGGCCACGCCCGACGGCTATACCGTGCTGTACGACGCCTCCACCTACGCGGTGAACCCCGCGCTGCGCAAGATGCCCTTCGATCCGGACAAGGACCTCGTGCCCGTGTCGCTGGCGGTCACCGTGCCCAACATCCTGGTCGTCCACCCCGACGCCCCCTACAAGAGCTTCAAAGAATTCGTGGACTACGCCCGCCAGCATCCGGGCAAGGTCAGCTACGCCTCGTACGGCGCCGGCAGCCCCGCCCACCTCGTGGGCGAGCTGCTGAAGAACCAGGCCGGCATCGACATGCTGCATGTGCCCTACAAGGGCGGCGCTCCGGCCCTGGCCGACGTGATGGGAGGACAGGTGAACGCCTACTTCGCCAACGCCGCGTCGGGCCTGTCCTACGTCCAGTCCGGCCGCCTCAAGGCGCTGGCCGTCACCTCCGCCAAGCGCATGGCCGCGCTGCCCGATACGCCCACCATCGAGGAAAACGGCTTCAAGAACTTCGAAGTGCTGGAATGGAATGGCTTCTTCGTGCCCAAGGGTACGCCGCCGGCCGTGGTCGACCGCCTGGCGAAGGAGATCAAGGCGGCCGTGTCGGATCCGGATACCCGCGCCAAGCTGAACAAGCTCGGGCTGGACACCGTGGGCGGCACGCCAGCCGAGTTCGCCACGTTCATCCAGGGGGAGACCCGCCGCTGGAAGGAGCTGGCGACGGCGAACAAGATCACGGTGGAGTAAGAGGAGCTTCCCGTCGCTGCGGCGGACAAGCGCCCACTGTCGGGTCATCCCCGCTCCCGCGGGGAACACTAGGCATCAAGCTGATCGAGCGAAATCCCGAGCGCTTGGGCAATGCGGGCCCGGGTCGCCTTGCGCGGCCGGGCATCGGGGCCTTCCATGTTCGCGTAGGTCGGTTGCCGCACCTCAAGACGCGCGGCCATTTCCGCCTGGGTGATCCCAAGGTACTCCCGCCACGCCCGGATCAGGCTCCATCCATTCTTGATCTGAAGGCTGATCACCTCATGGGGCACCGCCTCCCCCGCGGGGATGCGCGGCTTATTGCCAGTCAGCGCAATGTATTCGTCGTAGGGAAGCACAACGAAGGCTGGCCGGCCGTCGCTAGTGTTGATGATGGTGTGATTCGTGCTCATCGCATTCTCCGCCGGGCTATTGCCCGGATGGGGTTTCAGTACGTCTGGTCGTCGCGCTTCTTCACCTCTTGCACTTCGACGATTCGGATTTCATGATCCGCGTCAAATAGCACTCGATACTTACCGACGCGCAGGCGGTAACCGCACTGGTGCTTCGTAAGGGCTTTCACATTCTGGGCGTTGGGCAAGTCCACCAACGTGGACACGGCATCAACAATCGCTTCGCGGGCCTTCTGCGTACCAACCGTTGCCAATTGCTTGCGAGCCTTCTTCATCCAGTTGATGGTGTACATCTATGCCTTATCGGATATAGGTTATTTTATAGGAAAACCTATATAAAATCCATGACTCGGGGATCGCGCAGCAGGTAGCGCACCGGGCTCATGCGTGAGCGCGAAACATGATTCGTCCCCGCTCCCGCGGGGAACACGATCAGGATGTCGTTGCACGGGCTCATCGCAACGGTTCATCCCCGCTCCCGCGGGGAACACCCGTTAGTGAAATCCAAAATAACCGGCACCGCCGGTTCATCCCCGCTCCCGCGGGGAACACTAGTAGATGGCCGTCAAAGGGTCAGGCACACCCGGTTCATCCCCGCTCCCGCGGGGAACACAACATGAAGATCATGCGCTCGGCAACCGAGTTCGGTTCATCCCCGCTCCCGCGGGGAACACGATGCCAGATATCGCTGATCGTAAAGACTCCGTCGGTTCATCCCCGCTCCCGCGGGGAACACTTGAATGTCGGCCCCTAGCGCCAACTCACCTACGGTTCATCCCCGCTCCCGCGGGGAACACTCCACGCCGGCTCCGATGCCGGCCTGGTAATACGGTTCATCCCCGCTCCCGCGGGGAACACGCATGCTCGAACGCCTGTCAGAGCCGCTCACGCGGTTCATCCCCGCTCCCGCGGGGAACACCGCGGAGTTGCCAGCAATACGCGTGTCCCGTCCGGTTCATCCCCGCTCCCGCGGGGAACACAATATCTGCTGCGTACTGGTCGACGAGTGTCACGGTTCATCCCCGCTCCCGCGGGGAACACGATGCAGCGGGAGATACGGCGGCCGCCCAGCGCGGTTCATCCCCGCTCCCGCGGGGAACACCTCCTCCGGGCCGAAACTGGAAGCGTCCGGAACGGTTCATCCCCGCTCCCGCGGGGAACACTACGCCGACGACAACGGGTTCGACCAGGAGATCGGTTCATCCCCGCTCCCGCGGGGAACACTCTTGCCAGCATTGATATGTGGCGCGATGGTGCGGTTCATCCCCGCTCCCGCGGGGAACACAAGCCGGTGGCAATGGCATTGCTCGGGGCGACCGGTTCATCCCCGCTCCCGCGGGGAACACTTCGTTCGCCAGCCGCATCTGGGCCAACTCCGCGGTTCATCCCCGCTCCCGCGGGGAACACTCGTCGGCGAGCGGCGCAGGCGACGAGCGGGTCGGTTCATCCCCGCTCCCGCGGGGAACACCCCTGGCCTGCCGCCTGTGCGGCGGCGAGGAGCGGTTCATCCCCGCTCCCGCGGGGAACACTGGCGGAGTACGTGGCCGGGGGCGGGATCCGCTGGTTCATCCCCGCTCCCGCGGGGAACACTAGACGCTGGTAGCGTAGATGCCGCCGGCAGCAGGTTCATCCCCGCTCCCGCGGGGAACACTGCGAAGCGCTGGCGGTTTCCAGGGTCGCGATCGGTTCATCCCCGCTCCCGCGGGGAACACGCCTCGGGGTCCTTCACGTCCAGGCCGAAATGCGGTTCATCCCCGCTCCCGCGGGGAACACAGGAAAACCGCTCGCCGTCAGCAGAACGCCCACGGTTCATCCCCGCTCCCGCGGGGAACACCCGGGATGATCCGGCATGTCAACAAGAAAGTGCGGTTCATCCCCGCTCCCGCGGGGAACACCACATCCACATCCAGCGTGCGGATACGCTCGCCGGTTCATCCCCGCTCCCGCGGGGAACACGGCGGCATGACAAACACCGTGCGGCCGTTGGACGGTTCATCCCCGCTCCCGCGGGGAACACGGGTGCCTGCACCAGGACCGGGGAACAATCTGCGGTTCATCCCCGCTCCCGCGGGGAACACGTTAGCCAGGCGCTCGAGTGGATCGATGGCGGCGGTTCATCCCCGCTCCCGCGGGGAACACCCCAATCCCCCGCAGGTCATCGACGATCCGCGCGGTTCATCCCCGCTCCCGCGGGGAACACGGGAAGGCTTTCATGGGCTACGGCCGAGCGGGCGGTTCATCCCCGCTCCCGCGGGGAACACCCGAGCAGGCGCAGCAATATGCAACACAGATTCCGGTTCATCCCCGCTCCCGCGGGGAACACACCAAACACAACCGACTGTTTTCAAAAGAAAAAATCGGATGCCGAAAACCCACCAACTTTCTTGTTAAAGAGCCGACCCCTCTGGCGGCATGAACGCAACCAGCCTCAACCCATCGTAGTCGATCGGTTCCCGGCGGTTCGCCCCAAGCGTCTGGAAGTCATAACCGGACTCGCTGTTGCTGGCCCAGGCCATCACGACGTTGCCGTCTTCATGCCCCGCGTCGAGCTGCTGCCAGATCATTTCCCGCGTGCGCCGCGAGACGTCACCGATATAGACACCGGCTCGGACCTCGAGCAACCAGATGGCCAATCTCCCCCGCAATCTTGGCGGGACGTTTTCGGTGACGACCACAAGGAAGCTCATCAGCGGCTCCGATGTCCGACGTCGCCATCGCTTTCCGGATTCGGAATGGCTGGAGGGACGGATTCAGGAGGAGCCTCGGGTGGCAGGATGCCGCCGGCCGCGAGTACATCTTCGATCAGCGGAATGATGCGTCCGAGCAGTTTGTCCGACCGGAACAAGTCCCGGCAGGCCAGACGCACCTCGCGCTCGGGCGCTTCGGGGGATTTGGCCGCGATGCGAAAGGCGAGCGGTACCACGGTTTCGAATTTGTACAGGTCGGCGATGTCGTAGACGAAGGAGAGCGGCTTTCCAGTGTGGATGAAGCCGACCGCCGGCGCGTATCCCGCCGCGAGCACGGCAGCCTCGGTGATGCCATACAGGCAGGATGTGGCGGCGGACAGGCAGCGATTGGGAATGTCCGCGGCATCCCACTGCTGGCGGTCATAGTTGCGGGCCTGCCAGTTCACCTTGAACTGCTGCGCCAGGAGCTTGTAGGTGCCACGCACGCGCGCGCCTTCGATGCCGCGCAGTTGCTCGACGCTGCGCCTGGCGGGAGCCGGTTCGCCGAATCGGACTTCGTACATCTTGCGTACGACTTTCAGGCGCAGGTCGTCGTCCAGCGCAAGCTTGGCCTGGTAGAGCAGGCGGTCGGCTCGTGCGCCGCCGGGCTGTCCGCTCGAATACAGACGCACGCCGGACTCGCCTACCCAGACCAGCAGCGTACCCACGGTGGCGGCAAGGTTGACCGCCGCGTGGGAAATACGCGTGCCCGGTTCGAGCATGATGCACGCCACCGAGCCGACCGGAATGTGTTTGCGCACGCCGGTCTTGTCTATGAGGACGAACGCTCCATCCAGCACGTCGATCTGACCGTACTGGACGAAGATCATCGAAATGCGGTCTTTCATGGGCAAAGGCTTGAGGGGCGGAAGCAAGTGATTGCCGGCCATGCCCACCCCCTCACACGTTCAGGCGAACCGTCATAGCGGCCTGCGAACAAGCATCAGGCCGCACCCGAAGGCCTTGGCATGCCCCAGCCCCGATGTCAAGGTAGCCGCGAAGGCTTCGGGATCGGTCACACGCAGTCCCCCACGAAAATCCACGGAGCTGAAGCGGATACTGTCCGCCTTGCCGACATGCTGGGTATAGCCGTCCACGGACAGCCCCACCTCGTCGATCAGAAAGCCGTGCTGCCCACCCTGCTGGTTGAGCCACGCGGTACATGCGGATCGCACCAGCGAATAGCCCGACGCTCGCTCCGAGCCTTCCTCCTTGGCCCGCCGCTTGGCATCCATCACCACATCGTGACGGCGACTCTTGCCGTCCTCGTGCTTGCGGGTGACCACGGGGTTGGCTCGTAGTTCGAACTCCAGCTCGTCACCGGCTTGCAGCCTGGGAGCATAGGGCCGCGTTTTCACGGACCAGGCGTCGCTGAAAGCCACGGGAGGACGCTTGGAGACCACGTAGAAACGCATGGCCTGCCCCTGGTCCGCCCGGCGGAAGATATGGTCCCGGGCCGAGCCGGCTTCGGAAGGGAAAAAGCGCCACAGCCACTGGTGCTCGGCATAGACCCCCGGGAACAACTGGTGCGTGGCCTCGTTTTCCCGGCCCGGCGTGGGGGTGATGACACTGAAATGCATGTCAGGCCTCCTGGGGCAACATCGCTACGTGCTGAGTGCGTTCGCCGTACTGCCAGGCGCCCCGATGAATCAAGCGGTCACGCTGGCGAACGGTCAAACTGGATTCGACGCCCGGTGTCATGCCATCGCACCAGGTCAGCTTGAAGGGGCGACGGGTCGATCCGTCCGCGGCGTGCGGGTACCCGGACAATGCGGCCAGCACGTCGTCGACGTCCATCAGGCAAGGCGCCATGGGAGCCTCGAGCGGGCACGATTTTCGTCCCAGGTAGGGCACGAAAGCTGGAGTCAACAAGGCCTGGCGCAAGGCATCCAGCGGGTAAGGCGCCTCGTCGTCGGCCTGGACGGCGACGCGATACCGGACGCCTTGCACGTGATCGCGCGTGGACAAGATGGTGTTCAACTCCGTTCTGCGAAATGCCAACTCATCCTTGCGAGTGGCATGCCGCGTTCCCTTGAGCTGGCTGCGCGAAGCGACCTGTGCGGTATGGTAGTCCCGCAGCATCGGACCGCAGGCATACACGCCGACCGCCATCAGGTAGTGCCGGTGGACAGCCTGGATCTCCTCTTCCTGATCGCGTCGCAGACCCAGTGCCGCGCACAGCAAGCCCGCCAGGGCCGATACCGTGGGAAGGTCGTGCGTGCCCCGGTATTCGCCGACGGCCGCTTCTCCCCAGGACGCCATGGCGCCTTGCAGTTGAAAGACCAGGTACGCCATGGCTCAGTCCTGGATGAAGTCGATCAAGGCTTGCAGCGAACCCGTGCCCGCATCGGTATCCATCGCCAGGCTGGCATCCGAGCAGGCACCGTAGGTCTTGTCGAAATTCGCGCGCTGCTTCTGCAGGGACTCGATGGCCTCGGTCAGCATCGATCGATCGTCGCTACCCTGCACGGGCCGCAGGAAAGCCTGAGAAAGACTGCGTGGCTGCTGAGCGCCCTTCTCCGCCAGCACGTAGGCGGCATAAGCCCGCGAGGCATAGCTGTTCTGCATGCCGGTGGGGCTCACTTTGGCGATGGCCTCCAGCAAGGAAGCCATCGCCCGGTTCGCCAGGGTCTTGTCGCCTTGCAGATTTTCTTGCAGCAGCGTGCGGTTCACGCACACGTACAAATAGAACAGGCCCGCACCGTAACCTCGTTCGCCAATGTGACCCGCCCCAGTGTCCGTGTCCAAATCATCCACGGCGCTGAAATAATCGTCCTCGACTTCCGCGCGATGAACCGTAAAAGCGTGCGCGACCTGCACGGCTGCATCCACATTGAACTCATTGGCACTGGCAAGCATGCGGCCGAACATGGAAACGTCCACGGCGGTAGCGTCCTTGCTGAGCAGATCGAGCTCGGCGGCCTCGGGGCCTTTACCGCGCTGAACACAACTGGCCGCCAATTGCAGCGCAGCCTGTCGCTCCGCGGGTGAAACGTGCACGATCTCCTTGATCTGCAGCAGTTTCTTCAAGTCCGGTTCCTGCGTGCCGTCGCCGTCGGCTTTCTTCTTCTTTGACTCCGGCTTCTCGACTTCCAGGGAACCGAAGGCGGCGGCAATCTGGCGGGCCCACTCCAGGGCCTTCTGCGCATCCAGCCCCTGGGCCAGCATGGCGTCATGCACGTCTTTTCCAAGCAGGCGGGTACGCGTTCCCAGGTGTTCTCCCACCGCGGCCTGGAACAGATCGGAGGTACGCCAGGCACGTTTGAGGCTTTGCGAGGAGACCCGCAACCGCAAGGCGCCCCCCATTAGCGCCGTCTTGGGGCGGCCCGTGTCGTCGCGGTTCAGGTTGGCGGGCGCGTAGTGAGTCAGGATATGCAATTGGATGAAGTCGGACATGGCGTTCCTCTGTACAGCGCAAGTGGGATGAAGCGGATGGGCGAGTGGGCAAGGCTGGCCTAGTTGGGCCAGCGGTAATAGTCATACGCCCAGGCGCGTTTCACTTTGTCGCCCCAGAACACGACATCGCGGGCGAGCAGAACCGGGCATACGAGACCATCGATCAAGGGCAGCATCCGACGCAGCCCCGTGAACAAAGCTTCGTCGTTGTGTGCATCGAGCAGTCGGCGAAAACGTAACTCGCTGACGGCATTGCGATCAGAGCCCGCCACACGCTCGCTCATGGCCAACGGCAAGGCAAGGCGGCCGACGGGCTGCTTCAGACGCGCCATCAACGCGCAAGCCATGGCCAGGCGATCGGCCCGTTGATTACTGAACGCTCCCGGATGAAGTTCCTCCAACTGGTGGCGCAAGCGATGCACTGCGGGGCACATGATGGCATCGAGCACCGAAGAGGCTCGGCGCAACTGCGCTCGCCCCCCTTTGTCGTATTCGTCCAGATAGGCCAGCCAGCGCCGGATGGATTGCCCTTCGGGGCTATCAGAGGTCAGGGTCAAGGGCATCACGCCTCCTGCTCATGCTGGGTTTTGGACTGCCTGTTTGCGGCGGGCTTTGCAGGCTCGACAGGCAGGTTCAGTGTTTTCCTCAGTTTTTCGCCGAACATGGTGGCGCGCAGCAATTTGTTGGCCGCCGCAACGCGGCGCGGGTTGCTGCGGTCGATTGCTCCCGCCCCGACGAACACGTCATCGAACAGAGCAAAATTGGTCTGCTGCAATGTGTTCAGCCACGACTGGCCAAGCCCTTCCAGATCGACGTCGCTCGCCCCTGAACGGATGGCGTGGATCAGTTGTCGGAGCAGTTCATAGAATGCCGCTTCGGTTCGGTTCCAGAACGCAGCGTCCACCGCGCTGTAATCGCCTCGGGCCTCGCCGCTGAACCAGGCCGTCTTGACGGCACTGCGCAGGACATAAACGCTATCCCTGGCGCCAGCCAGCCAGCTTTGAAGAGTGAATTGCAAACGCTTGATTTCACTCGGGCCGCAATCCTCAAGGCTGTACACGGGCAATCTCGCTTCGTACCAGCATCGGGCCTTCATGTTGTCCATATCGAAACCAAAGGCCCACAGACTGAGAGTGGCTCCCGCCTGGCGCTCCCTGCGGCTGGTTCGGAAGTGGGCCACCACACGGGCCGGACGCTGGGAGGCCTTGTCATCGCTCACCCCCACCAGCCAGGGCAGCCAATGGCGATAGCCGAATCCCCCTGGTTGCGGATGCAACGGCAGCCAATCGCCCTTGAGCTGATAGTAGGGCGACAGCACATGATCCCAAGGCCCCTTGTAGTTGAACCCATAGGGGGCCGTGGCATATTGGGTCAGCAGCCCGGAATGGGTCCGATGGCAGATGTCGCATGTGCCTTCGACGGTACTGTCGAAATCCAGCCTGATCCGCCGCGGCATCGCCCAGAAGATATGCATGGGATGGGTCTGGACGGGACTCGTCTCGCCCTGATCGGGTTGGATCGCCTCGACCGGCGCCAGCCATGGGAAGGTAAAGTGCGGCGCGGACTTCTTGATGTCGCCGCCGTGCGCATGGCGTTCCGGCGGTTCCATGACGTTCAGCCACAGATCGTGCCACAGCGACCTGGCCGGTTCGCAGGCCAGCAAGGTCGTCAGCGGCCCCCCACCTCGCAAGCCCGTGCGGTGTCCGGCGCCCCCCGCGGGAGCGTTGATCTGCAAGGTCAGCAAGGCGGTCATCGCGCAGTGCGGGCAAAGGCGCTCGATGCGGCCACGCTTGACGAAATGGTCGCTGTTGTTCTTGATCGCGTTCTCGCCCGGGGAATCGATCAACAGCCCCGCGATTCCGAAATCGGCCTTGGCCGCCAGCGCGTGATCCTGCATGAAACGCGCGCCGTCACCGTCGTAGGTAAAATAGGCAATGTTGCCTTCCCACCAGGATTGCAGCGTGCTGGCGTCGGGAGGCGAAGCGAACCAGCGCTCCCAGTCGCGAGCCTTGTTCAGGGGAGCGTGCGTGGACAACAGGCCGATGGCGAACTGAGCCAGGGCACCGTTGAAATCCGCGCGATCCGCGTCGAAGGCGATCAGGTCCGGGGACGTCAGCTCGCTGGGGGCGATCCAGCGGCGCCTTCCTGAACGGTCGCGTACGGGCATCCATGCATCGGTTAGCAGTGACATCGCACTCCCCCTATCTTGAACAATGGAGGCATTCTAGACACGCACTCTCGATTCGTCAACAGAAACTAAGTATGCATTGCTCGAAAATATTTGAGGAGGGGGCGATATCCGAGAGTGCGATAATTAGGGGATCCCCTACAGCAGGCGAACACACAAGGGGATGAACCGTATGCGTTGCTACGGGCAAACTGTTCCCCGCACGAGCGGGGATGGAACGAGGGTGTCCCCTACCCTCGTTCACTCTCTCCCGAACGGGAGTGCAAGCAACCCGAACCTCCCGTCATAAACCCACTGTCGCACCACCAACTTCTCGTCCCCCTCCCTCCCCATAGCGCTCCCCACCCAATCGCCCCCCACCCGCTCCAAAACCAGCAACACCGACCACTTCCCCTGATCCGGCAACGTCAACCGGGCGGCTTCCCAAACCTGCAAGCGCTGCGGGTCTTCCGGCGGAACGGCTTCCGCGACCAACCGTTCCGGCACCCGTACCGTGCTGTAGGACCAGGCATGCCGGAGCTGCTCGTGAACACTCCATGGCACCACGCGATCACCCTCCCACCGGCACAGCACCACGTTTGCACTGGGCTCGCCCAAACGCGTGGGGGTCTGCGCATCCGACCACCAGTGCTCTCCTCGCCAGACATAACCGACATCCAGCTTGATGGTGTTTCGATGCGCGTGAGAGGCCTCGCTGCTCTCCGCGCCGATCGCCTCATTGGCCGTGAACTGCAGACCAGCCGGCATTTCCACGTCCTCCGCGAACACGCCTTCGATCAACCGCCGCGCATCGGCAGGCATGCGCAGTTGGCCTTCCTGCATGAAGCGGGCCGTCCACCACAACTGGCCATGATGGCGATAGACCTTCACCGACTTGGGGAAGGCATCCTTGAACCAGGTCGAACCGGGCTCCTCCGTCCAGGCCGGCCCCAACACCCACAGGCACGGCTGATCGCGGCCATCGGGTTCAGCGGAATCGGCCAGGCGATTGCCCCATGCGTCGCGCCGATGGCGTTGCAGGCGACCCGCCCGCTGGATGAGACGATCGATGGGTGCCAGATCGCTGATCATCCAGTCCCAGTCGGCATCAAGTGATTGTTCGGCGACCTGCGTCGCGATGACCAGCCGTCCGCGGCGCTGTTCCGCGGTGCTGTACGCGCCAAAGTGATCCAGGACGCGCGCCTCCATGTCCAACCGATCGCGCAAGGTGAAGCGCGCATGAAAGAGCATGAGATGCTCTGCGTCCAGCTCATCGGCGAACAGCGCATGGGCGGCCATGGCATCCGCGACCGTGTTGCGCACCCAGCAAACACAGCGCCCCGCCGCCAGCGCACGGCGGATGCCGGCAACCACCTCGTCCTGGTCCGATACGTAGCGTATCTTCACCGTCCGGCTGACGTCCGCCCGCGTTTCCACGCAACGGGTCGCCACCTGCCGCGGCTGGTCCGCGCTCCAGCTCGTGATCAGGGGATAGTCCGCCTCGACAGGCAACTCAGGTGGGTCGTGACGACAGCCCGCCGCGAACGCCGCCAGCAAGGCACGCTTCATGCGCTCGGGCAACGTGGCAGAAAGCAGGATCGCGCTGCCGCCCGCCGACGCATGCGCGCGGAGCAGGACCTCCAACACGCCCTGCATGTAGGCATCGCAAGCATGAACCTCATCGATGATGAGTACCTTGCGGAACAGGCCCAACAGCCGCAAGGACTGATGCTTGCCCTGCAGCACCGCCATCAAGGCCTGATCGATGGTGCCCGCGCCAGCCGGCGCCAGCAGCGCGCGCTTGTTGTGGTCGGCCAGCCAGGCAGTGCAACGGGCCGAGGCCGTTTCATCCCCCTGCGCCTGATCGTGCTCGGCGGGCCCGGGACTCAGGACCGAGGCGGCAAAGGCCTCCACCAGTTCGCGCTGGCCGTTCGCCAGCACCAGACTGGCCAGGCCCTCGAATAGCCGGACATAGAAATGACTCAGGCGGCCGTACATGGCGTTGGCCGTGGCCATGGTGGGCAGGCCGATGAAGAAACCGTCTGCCGCCCCGGCACTCATCAGCCGGTGGGTCAGCATCATGGCGGCCTCGGTCTTGCCCGCGCCGGTGACGTCTTCCAACAGGTGAATCTGCGGACCGTCGTGCAAGGAAACCTCGCTCGCCCAGGCTTGCAATGGAGACGGTTGCGTCAACGTTGGGAACAACTCGATGAAGGTGGCCCGCTGGCGGGCTTCGACAGGCAGAACACCGATAGCTTCACAAGCGTCGGCAGCAAGCTCCTGCGCCCGCGTCCAATACTCCGCAAGCGAAACCTCGTCGTCCCGATACGGAAAATAATCCTGGTTGGAGCCGACCCAATCCGCAAGTACTGCCACCCCGGCTATCCACCAGGAGAGCTCACGGCTGGCGTCCTCGAACGCGTCGACATCGACAAAACAAGGAGCTTCCCAATCCATGTCCGCGAGAAACAATTCGCGCATGTGATGGACGAATTGCCGAATGGCCCGATGATCGTCCGGATTCACGAAGTGGGGCCAGGGGTTCTCCACGCTCTCGGAAGGAGGCTGGCCATGATGGCCAGTCACTGCGCGCACCCAATGATCAATCGCGCGCATCAGCGAGACGCTGTTGGGACCGAACCAGCCCTCGCCGATCGCTTCGCCCTCCAGCACCGACGACCAGTAGACCAGCCCAAGCGTATCGTGCCGGATCGAATAGCCATGGCGGCTTTCCCGGCCCTGCAGCTTCAGCAGGATATCGTTGCGCTGGCCCTGAAAAGTCGTGGCGAACTTGCCCAGATCGTGCAGAACGAGCCAGAAAGCGACCCACCCTTCCAACTGCTCGGCGTTCATGGCCAGGCGGGCACAAAGCAGGCGGCGAAGCGACGAAGCGCGCCGGAGATAAGCGACGCCACAAGCGGCCACGTCCAGGCAGTGGTATGGCAACAGATGCCAACCGATCGAACCGTTCTTCGACGGCTTCGCTTTCCCCCAGTATTTCAGCGACAGGTCAGCCATGACTACACGATGCGGAGACTCCGTTTTTCATTACGCCATCAAAGGGCCGCATGACGGCGGCGAGGGCATGACGGTTCAATGATGGTTTTTCATCAAGATAACATTTTGATAAAAACGGATACAAATCGGGTTATCCCGGCAGGAGCTAGCCAGCCACCAACGGATTAGAGACCGCAAGATGGGTTATCGCCGTCTTGGGATTGCGGGGTAGAACGTGCGAACAGAACAGAGTGTCCCGCCTCGTCGTGGACTCTGGACACCGTCCTACTATTCATCCAGAGCGGAATACGCCACACGAGCCCGTCACCAGATGATTCCCAAGCCTGCGGCTTCGCAAAGATCGCCCAGGCGGCGAACGGGATATCCGATTGGCCGCCGGTCCAACGGCGAACGGTACGACTGTCGGATAGGCCGACCAGTTGGGCAGCCTCGGCGCCAGTCAATCCTGCCGGGCCGTTGGAGGTTACAGCAAGCCGGCTTCGTTATTTGTCCCGGACTGCCCGCTCACGCAGAGAACTTCTTCTCAATACCCTACTTCTTTTTGAGGGCGCACAGCCAAAATGGACGCGGTTTCGCCATGCAATTGATATAGGACAACATAGCCGCGTTGCCCGAAATCGATCAGCCATTCACGAAACTCCGCGTCCATGTCTTCGATCGGACGACCGACGCGCAGCTGCTTGGCAAGCATCCCCACCCCGGTGCGGATTGCTTGTACGGCACGTCGCGCGGCGCTTATATCCTTCTGCGCGTGAAAGCGATATAGGTTCTGCACATCGTCTAGTGCCAGTGGCGTCCATATCACTCGTGGCACATGGGTGGCTCCGCATCCTTACCCGCTTCGAGCTTCGCCAGCCAGGCATCCGCTTCTTCAAGCGCCAAGTGCAATCCGTTGGCCTGATAGTCATTCCATGCACGCATCGCATCCTGCTTGAACGCCTCGCGCTCCACGTACTGCGTGATTGCTTCGCGCATGATCCAGTGGGCCGAACGGTCCCGCTGATCTGCAAGGCGATGTATGCGAGCTTTCAAGTCGTCATTGAGCTTGATGGTCGTGGCCATGATGGAATGTATATTCGAAGGTAATACTAGTGAATACCATAGTCCTTGTGCGAGTGTCCGTCTACGGCGTGTGGCAATGGCTTATGCTGGCTCACGCACAGGAAGGGCCACGGACAAGACTCTGGCCATATGGATCGGTTCATCCCCGCTCTCGCGGGGAACACTCCATTTCCGACCATCGCGCCAGGCGCAGTTCCGGTTCATCCCCGCTCTCGCGGGGAACACACGAGCTGAGCGAAGCGCGCCTGCGTGATCTTCGGTTCATCCCCGCTCTCGCGGGGAACACCCGTCGTAGATCACCTTGGCGAACTCGTTTTGCGGTTCATCCCCGCTCTCGCGGGGAACACCGCCGAGAACGCAAGTGCGAGCCGTCGAAAGCCGGTTCATCCCCGCTCTCGCGGGGAACACGGATTCAGTGCCCTCCGGCTCCGACTCCCGATCGGTTCATCCCCGCTCTCGCGGGGAACACGCCGCCTCACTCCAAGAGCAGAAAGCCCGAACCGGTTCATCCCCGCTCTCGCGGGGAACACCATGCTTTGGCATCGTCCCACTCGAGGAAGAACGGTTCATCCCCGCTCTCGCGGGGAACACGCTGCATCGCTTGAAAAGGCCCCGCATCACGGCGGTTCATCCCCGCTCTCGCGGGGAACACGTGGCGGTGGTCGGGCTGGCCGCCCAACTCTACGGTTCATCCCCGCTCTCGCGGGGAACACGCCCCCACCCTCCGCGGCAAGAAATCGGAGAACGGTTCATCCCCGCTCTCGCGGGGAACACCATCGAGAACGAGCTACTCCAGATGTACTGGGCGGTTCATCCCCGCTCTCGCGGGGAACACCACAGTCCGGTAGGTGCCGCACTGCCGGATCCCGGTTCATCCCCGCTCTCGCGGGGAACACCAACAAAAATCCTAAAAAAATGTTGGGTTTTGCGGTTCATCCCCGCTCTCGCGGGGAACACCGCCCAACGCGCATGAGCGCATGGACATCATTCGGTTCATCCCCGCTCTCGCGGGGAACACGCCTCCCGGTCTACATTGGTGGCGAAGGATGCCGGTTCATCCCCGCTCTCGCGGGGAACACTCGGGTTGCTTGTAGGGACTCGGCTGCGGTGCCGGTTCATCCCCGCTCTCGCGGGGAACACGCTGACAGCAGCTCAATCACTTGAGGTGCGTACGGTTCATCCCCGCTCTCGCGGGGAACACCGCACCGGGAGCCGCGCCCACTGCCGAATGGACGGTTCATCCCCGCTCTCGCGGGGAACACGGGTTGCCAGGCATCGTTTTGCACAACGTCGTCGGTTCATCCCCGCTCTCGCGGGGAACACAGGCGCTGGACGCGCTCCCAGAACTCGATCTCCGGTTCATCCCCGCTCTCGCGGGGAACACCGAGGATTTCGCATGGCTGGTGGTCCAAGAGGCGGTTCATCCCCGCTCTCGCGGGGAACACACCAAACATAACCGATTGTTTTCAAAAGAGAAAATCGGACGCCAAAAATCTACCAACTTTCTTCCAGGAAACTCAACTCGTTAGAAAGCCGAAAGAACAGGCTTCAACTCGTCATGTCAACCAGACATTGCAGCTTATTTCTCAGCGGACAGAACCTAGCGGAGCAAGGGCATCGACCTTGTCAGCCACTACCTGGCACGCCGCCACAAGGTCTGTGACGATCCGATCATCGACACTCAAATCTCCTCCATACTCACCGAGATTACGGATGTCGTGACACTTCGAGAGCACTCGCCAGACCGCCGGTCCGAGACCCAATGTGTGGGGTAGCAATTGGAAAACCAGATAGCGATTTGTTGACCGATACCCGTTCCATCGCAGCGCAGCCAGGCAAAGTGCGTGGGCGGCGTTGTAGGCCAGATCGAAACGGCTCTCGATGGACAGGGACGAATTGAGTGCGTCCTTCAGCCTCGCATGACCTGACCTCTTCAAGCCGTCGAATTCCTTGGCGTCCGGCGGCTCCGCCTTGAGCGGCTTGCCTGGGCCGGTCAGGCTCTCAAACGGGGAGGTCGTCGGGGCCTCCCAGGATCCAGAGCTTGGGCTGATCCAGCACTCGGGAAAGGAAAGACTCCTGTACGGTCACCCGCTTCAAGAATTCCGCGCGAGTCAAGATAGTGGGGTTCACTGGCCGCCCCAGTGTGTGGCTTGCCTCTTCCAATGCTTCAAAGACATCTCCGTAGCTCACGTCATCGCTCACAAGCATAAGATCAATGTCGCTTCGCGCCGTGTCCATTTTCTTCGCAACAGAACCGTAGACAAACGCCGCGGTGATTCGACGCTCCAGAGGCCGAAGAGCACTGCGCAGAGGTTCTGCCAACCCTATCGTCTTCTGCACGATCGCACACAGTTCCTCAAAAATCGGGGAGTCTGGGTTGGCCTGATAGTGCTTTTGATTGCCAACAGCCTTGACGGTGACCAGGCCGCTCTGAGCCAAGGCCGCCAACTCACGCTGAACCGCGCCGGAGCCACTGGCCACGATTCCCATCACCTCGTTGGCATAGAAACTGCGCCAAGGCTGGCCGAACAGCAATCCCAACACGCGCTGTTTGGTTCGAGGGAATAGGGCATCGGCCAAGTTAGAGTGCATGGTGAAGCAAAACATACCCATATTGGGAATGAATTTACCCAATATGGGTATTTAATTCAAGGTATTTCTACAGGCGAATTGGCTACTGCACAAATGCACCCTTGGCCAAGATCAGGCATACACCCGAGTAACCTCCCCACTCTCGCGGGGAACACCAACCAACCCTAAGCACTTGTTTTAAAAAGAAAAAACCGTCCTCCAAAATCCACCGTTTTTTTTCAACGATCCACGCCGCCCAACAGAACAACCGCTGTCATCGCCAAACCATCATACTCAACCCGCCCCGCTTCTATCCAATTCACGCGCGCCGATCGGGACTCGTCCTCCCTTCAAACCCACGCTGGACCGCCAGCCCGCGAAAACCCAGCCCGCCAGATCCAGCAGACGGGCAAGGGTGCAAGCGTTTTTCGAAGGAATTCAGCGTATCCTAGGCAGCTGATTTTTCTTCTTTTGTGTTAGAGCAGCATGGCTAGCCTGTCACGCGATGAACAGATCGCGGCACTGCGCCGGGATGGTCTGGTGGTGGTGCGCAATTTCCTGGATGACGACGCCTGCGCGGCGCTGCTGCAGATCGCGCGCGCGCAGCTCAATGCCCATATCGAGCCCATCGAGTACGAGGCGGACCTGGGTTATCCGGGCGCGCCGACTTCGCGCGAGGCCGAGGGCGGGCGGACGGTGCGGCGGCTGCTGGATGCGTGGTCGCGCGACGAGGCCTATCGGCAGTACGCGACCTGTGCGCCCATCCGCGACTGGATGGCGGCGTACTTCGGCGAACCGGCCAAGCTGTCGCTGGCCCATCACAACTGCGTCATGACCAAGCATCCGCGCTACGGCACGCTCACGGGCTGGCACCGGGACTTCCGCTACTGGTCGTTCCAGCGCGACGACATGGTCTCGATCTGGCTGGCGCTGGGCGACGAAGTGGACCGCAACGGCGCGCTGCACCTGGTGCCGGGATCGCACCGGGAAAGCTTCGATGCCTCGCGCTTCGATGAACGCAAGTTCTTCCGCGACGACCTGCCCGCCAACCGCGCGGTCATCGAGCGCGCCATCGTGCCGGAGCTGCATGCGGGCGATGTGATGTTTTTCCACTGCAATACCCTGCACGCGGCCGACCGCAACGCCACGGACGAGGTGAAGTTCTCGGCGGTGTTCACCTACCACGCCGCCAGCAACCGTCCGCTGCCCGGCACCCGTTCGGCCGCCAAGGGCAGCATCAGCCTGGAAGGCGCATGAACCTAGCGCGCATGCGCGCGCAGTTCCTCGGCCGCCAGCTCATCGGCCAGCGCGCCGGCCTGCAGCAGGAACGGTGACCGGTCGTCCCGGCGGCGGCTTACGATCACCGGCGAGGTGAATCCGGGGCTGTCCAGCGGCACATAGACGATGTCTTCGCGCTGCAGGCGCTGCACCGACGCGGGCACCACGGTCACGCCCAGGCCGGCGGCGACCAGTCCGATGGCGGTCTGCAGTTCGTTGGCCTCCTGGACCACGTCCAGCCCATGGCCTGCCGCGCGGAACAGGCCCAGCACGTGATCGGCGTAGCTGGGCCGCGGCCGCGCCGGATACAGGATGAAAGGCTGCGCGGCCAACTCGGCCGCATCCACCCCGCGGCGCGCGCGCCGGGCCAGTGGATGGGCGCGCGCCACCACCGCGACCAGCGGCTCGGCCATCAGTACCTTGCGTTCGATGTCGGGGTCGTCGAAAAGAATGCGCCCGAAGCCGATGTCGATGCGGCCCGCCTTGAGCGCTTCCATCTGCTGCAATGTCGTCAGCTCCGACAGACCCACCTCGACGTGCCGGTCCGCGCCCCGCAGGCGGCGGATCAGCTCCGGCACGAATCCGTACAGCGTGGACGGCACGAAGCCCACGCCGAACCAGCGCCGTCCCTGCTGGCCCAGGCGCCGGGTGGCCTCGGTGATCTCCTGCAGGCGCGCGGTCAATTGCAGCGAGTGTTCGAGCAGGAAGCGGCCGGCCTCGGTCAATCGCAGCGATCGGCCGGTGCGCTCGAACAGAAGCACTCCCAGTTCGTCTTCCAGCGCGCGTATCTGGCGGCTGAGCGGCGGTTGCGCCATGTGCAGTTTCTCGGCCGCGCGCGTCACGTTCATTTCCTGCGCCACGGCCTGGAAGTAGCGGAGTTGCCTGACGTCCATCGATACCTTCAGGGTATTGAAAACGCCAAATATAGTCTTGGACTCAGGAAAAATCGAATCCCATACTGGCTTCCCGAACCAAACAAACCGGAAAAGTATGGTTTTCCCACGCATCGAGTCGATCGAGGCCATCCTGGTCGACCTGCCCACCATCCGTGCCCATCAGTTGGCGATGACGGTTATGAACGTGCAGACGCTGGTCATCGTGCGCCTGCGCTGCTCCGACGGCGCGGAGGGGCTGGGAGAAGCCACCACCATAGGCGGGCTGAGCTACGGCGAGGAAAGCCCCGAAGGCATCAAGCTCGCCATCGACACCTACCTGGCCCCGGCGCTGCTGGGGCAGGATGCCTCGAACGTGCTGGCCGCCGCTCGGCGCATGAACCGGGTGGCGCGCGGCAACACCTTCGCCAAGTCGGCGCTCGAGACGGCGTTGCTCGACGCGCAGGGCAAGCGGCTGGGCGTACCGGTCTCGAAGCTGCTGGGCGGCGCCGTGCGCGACGCCGTTCCCGTGCTCTGGACACTGGCCAGCGGCGATACCCGGCGCGACATCGAAGAGGCCGAGTCCCTGCTGGCCGCACGGCGGCACGACACTTTCAAGCTGAAGATCGGCCGCCGCTCCGTGGCCGAGGACGTGGCCCACGTGTGCGCCATCAAGCAGGCGCTGGGTACGCGGGCACGCGTGACCGTGGACGTGAACCAGGCCTGGAGCGAGTCGCAGGCGGCCACCGGCATCGCCCGGCTGGAAGCGGCCGGCGTGGATCTGATCGAGCAGCCGCTTCCCCGCGCCCATCGCGCCGGCATGGCCAGGCTGGCCGCGCGTTTCGTCGTGCCCATCATGGCCGACGAGGCCGTCCACAGCCCTGAGGACGCCATGGACCTCGCCCGCCTGGGCGCAGCCGACGTGCTGGCCCTGAAGATCTCCAAGTCGGGCGGCCTCTACGACGTGCTGCGCACCGCCGCCGTCGGCGATGCCGCGGGCATGGCGCTGTACGGCGGCACCATGCTCGAAGGCAGCATAGGCACCGTGGCCGCCGCGCACGCCTTCGCCACCCTGCCCCGTCTTGAATGGGGCACCGAGCTGTTCGGCCCCTTGCTGCTGGTGGACGACGTCGTCCAGCAACGTCCTGCCTATCAGGAATTCTCGATGACGCTGCCCACCGCGCCGGGGCTGGGACTGGCGCTCGATGAAGAAAAACTGACGCGCTACCGCCGCGACCGTTGAAGCGCCCTATCACCAGGAGAGTCACATGTTGTTCCTCGTCCGCATGGATGTCCGCCTGCCGCCCTCCATGCCCAAGGAAGAAGCCGATGCGCTGAAGGCCACGGAGAAAGCCTATTCCCAAGGCCTGCAGCGGCAGGGCAAATGGCCGCACCTCTACCGCGTGGTGGGGGAGTACGCCAACTACAGCATTTTCGACGTGGCCGACAACGACGAGCTGCACACCCTGCTGTCGTCGCTGCCGCTGTTTCCCTACATGGAGATCCACGTCACGCCGCTGGCCCGCCACCCCTCGTCCATTCACTGAGCGTCCCGGCGGCCCATCCGCATCTACTATCCATATCGGAGACAACGATGAAACCCCTGCATAAGACGACGTCCGCCCTGGCCCTGGCCGCCCTGTTTGCCCTGCCGCTCGCGGCGGCGGCCGCGGGCGACGGCTACCCGGACCACCCGGTCCGCTGGATCGTTCCCTTCCCGCCGGGCGGCGCCATGGACAACATCGCGCGCACGCTGGGCGAAGCCATGGGCAAGAGCCTGGGCCAGTCCTTCGTGATCGAGAACCGCGCGGGCGCCGGCGGCAACATCGGCGCCACCGCGGTGGCGCGCGCCAGGCCGGACGGCTACACCATCATGATCGTGGCCAACGGCATGGCGGTGAACCCCGCGCTGTATCCCGACATGGCCTACGACCCCGTCAAGGATTTCGCGCCCATTTCGCTGCTGGCCGTCGTGCCCAACGTACTGGTGGTCAATCCCCAGCGTATCCAGGCCAGGACCGTGCCGGAAGTCATCGCGCTCGCCAAGGCGCATCCCGGCAAGTACACCTATGCCTCGGCCGGCGTGGGAACCTCCATCCACCTGGCGGGCGAGCTCTTCGCCAAGATGGCCGGCGTGCAGATGCTGCACGTGCCCTACAAGGGCAGCGGCCCGGCGATCGCCGACATGCTGGGCGGACAGGTCGACTACATGTTCGACAGCATCACCTCGTCCAAGCCGCACATCGATGCCGGCAAGCTCGTCCCCATCGCGGTCACCACCAGGAAGCGTTCGGCCGCGCTGCCCAACGTGCCGACGGTGGCCGAGGCCGGCCTGCCCGGCTATGAACTGACGCCGTGGTTCGCCGCCTTCGCGCCGGCCGGCACGCCGCCCGCCGTGATCGACAAGTTGAACCGCGCCATGCGCGACGCGCTGAAGACGCCCAAGGTGCAAGGCACGCTGGCCGCGATCGGCGCCGAGCCCATAGGCGGATCGCCCGCCGAACTGCGCGACTATCTCGCCTCGGAAATCAAGAGCGGGCGCGAGCTGATCGAATCGCGCGGAATCAGGATGGAGTGATACGCGAACCCGGGGCTGTCTCCGAAGCGCATCCTCGCGCATAATGCGCCGTTCATCGAAGCGGAACTGCGGAGACAGCCCCATGAAAATAGAAACCCTGGCGGTACACGCCGGCTACAGCCCCGAGCCCACGACCCACGCGGTGGCCGTGCCCATCTACCAGACGGTCGCCTACTCCTTCGACAGCGCGCAGCATGGCGCCGACCTGTTCGACCTGAAGGTGCCGGGCAACATCTACACCCGCATCATGAACCCCACCACCGACGTGCTGGAGAAGCGCGTGGCCGCGCTCGAAGGCGGCGTGGGCGCGCTGGCGCTGGCATCGGGCATGGCGGCCATCACCTACGCGATACAGACCATCGCCGAAGCCGGCGACAACATCGTCGCGGCCAGCACGCTGTATGGCGGCACCTACAACCTGTTCGCCCATACCTTCCCGCAGCAGGGCCTGGAGACGCGCTTCGCCGACCCGTCCGATCCCGCGTCGTTCGCCCCGCTGATCGATGCGCGGACCAAGGCCATCTTCTGCGAGTCGGTGGGCAACCCGCTGGGCAACGTCACCGACATCGCCGCGCTGGCGGACATCGCGCACGCCCACGGCATCCCCCTGATCGTGGACAACACCGTCCCCAGCCCCTACCTGTGCCGGCCGTTCGAGCACGGCGCCGACATCGTCGTGCACGCGCTGACCAAGTACATGGGTGGCCACGGCAACAGCATGGCCGGGGCCATCGTCGACAGCGGCAAGTTTCCCTGGGCGAAGCACAAGGATCGTTTCCGCCGGCTGAACGAGCCCGACGTTTCGTACCACGGCGTGGTCTACACCGAAGCCCTGGGCGAGGCGGCCTTCATCGGCCGCGCGAGGGTCGTGCCGCTGCGCAACACCGGCGCCGCGCTGTCGCCCTTCAACGCTTTCCTGGTGCTGCAAGGCATCGAGACCCTGCCCCTGCGCATGGACCGCATCTGCGACAACAGCCAGGCCATCGCCCAATACCTGCAGGACCACCCCAAGGTCGGCTGGGTCAACTACGCCGGCCTGTCCGGCCACCCCGACCACCACCTGGCGCAGCGCTACATGGGCGGACGCGCCTCGGGCATCCTGTCGTTCGGCCTGAAGACCGGCGGCCGCGAGGCCGGCGCCCGGGTGCTGGATGCGCTCAAGCTCTTCACGCGACTGGTCAACATCGGCGATGCGCGTTCGTTGGCCACGCATCCCGCGTCCACCACGCACCGCCAGCTGGATGCCGACGAGCTGAAGAAGGCCGGCGTGAGCGAGGACATGCTGCGGCTGTCCATCGGCATCGAGCACCTGGATGACCTGATCGACGACCTGGACCAGGCGCTGGCCGCGGCCTGACCCGGGAACAAGGCAGCCCCAGGGCTGCCTGTTGCGACGGCTCAGGCCGCCGCGGGCGGCACGAAGGTCTGCCAGTACCCGGGCCGCGAGGCCTGGTCGGCATAGGACGCCAGCCGGTCGGCCGCCACGCCCAGCAGGTCGGTGGCGCGCTTGCCCCGGCCCTGCACGTACTCGTCCAGCTCTCGCACGCTGCGCGCCAGCACCTCGTACCCCCCGGTGAACACCGCCGAGGTCATCTCGGTGGCGCAGGCGCCCGCCAGCAGGAACCGGGCCACGTCGAGGCCGCTGCGCGCGCCGTTGGTGGCCAGCAGGGGGTAGTCCGGCCCCAGCCGCTTGCGGCTCAGCGCCAGCCAGCGTGCCGTCAGCGGCAGCGCCCAGCCGCCGCCCAGCGCGGCCGACGTGCCCAGCACGGGCGCCTCGGTGTCGAGATCGGGCAGGAAGCCCATGAAGCGTCCCATCATCACCACCGCGTCCGCGCCCGCCTGTCTGGCCGCCTCGGCCAGGGCCGCGACGTCCTCGCTCTGCCCGGTCAGCTTGATCCACAGCGGCAGCCGGGTCGCGGCACGCAGCGTGCGGACGATGGTCGTGATGCGTTCGCTGCTGCGTTCCAGCACGATGGCGCCGCGCGCGGCCTCCTCGCCGTGGGGCGCGCCGATGTTCACTTCCAGCACCCGCAGGCCCATCTGCTCGATGGCCCGCGCATAGCGCGCGCACTGGTCGAGATCGCTCAGGATCAGGCTGGGGATGACGTAGGCGCCCTGCGCCGCGGCTTCGCGATCCAGCGCGACCAGTTGCTCCATCCAGGGTTCGAACTCCAGCTGGATCAGGCCCGAGCGGCACAGCAGTTGCGCGTCGGCGGGCGGCGCGAAGTTCCAAGGCAGCCGGCGCCAGTCGCTGCCCAGCAGCGCGTAGTCGGTACGGTCCAGTTGCTGCCTGGCCGCGGCCGATTCATTGACGGACTTGGCGACCACGGCGCCCACGCCCGCCCGCAGGGCGGCGCGGATACCGTCGGCCGTCATGGTGTGTTCCCCCGATCCGCAGATCACGGGGTTCTTCAAGGGCAGCGATCCCACCGCCACTTCGAGTCTGGACATGGAATTCTCTTCGGATGTCGGCCGGGCACGCCCGGCCGCTTCAATTCTTCCCGGCGCCGGCCAGCCCCAGGTGCTTGTAGGAAACCCCGTTCAGGCGCTCGGTCAGCGCGGCGGCGGCCTGCTGCACCAGCTTCACCATGCCGGGCGGCGGCGGCGAAGGCACGTCCTTGCTCGCGCCGATCACGCCGATGATGCCCACCAGCTCGTCGCTCTTTTCCGAGCCGCGGAAAATGGGCGCGGCCAGCACGTTGATGCCTTCCAGCACCTCGCCGTTGGCTTCTTCGAACAGCCGCTCGCGTATCAACGCCAGGCGTTCCAGGATGCGCGCAGGTTCGACCATGGAGCGGTCGGTGTAGGCCTGCAGCTCGCGCCGGAGGATCTTGCGCTGCGTGGCGGCATCGCAGTAGGCCAGCACGATCCGGCCCTGGGCCGAGCAGTGATGCGGCACGCGGTTGCCGGGCTTGACGGTGATGCAGACCTGGTTGGTCGACTCCACCGATGAGATGACCAGCGCCGAGTCCTCGGTGACCGCGGACAGCAGCGCCGTCTGGCTGGTCTGGTCGCGCAGCTGCGTCAGGTAGGGATCGGCGATCAGCCGCAGGTCGAACTGCTCGCCCGCGGCGGTTCCGTAGGACACCAGCTTGGCGCCCAGCCGGTATTTCTCGCTGACCAGATCCTGTTCGACGATGCCGATCTGCCGCAGGGAAGCCAGGTGCCGGTAGACGCGCGGCTTGGGCTCGTCGATGGCCAGCGCCAGCTCGGTCACGCCCAGCGGACGCCGTGCCGCGGCCAACTGGTCGAGTATCGTGAAGACGATGGCCACCGACTCCAGCAGCGCGGGCCCCGCCCCCTTGGCCGAGGTCGCGGGTGCTTCCGGTTCCGTCTTCTTTGCGGCGCTGGTCCTCATGCTTCTCCTCAGATACCCATCAGGGCGGATGCGTTCGTGGAGGTCATTTTACGAACATCCGCCTCGGAGTAGCCCAGGTCCAGGCAGGTCCGGATCACGTGGCGGAAACCGTCCACGATCCGCGGATTGCCCTGCTGGCCGAGATCCGAGCCCAGTATGGTCCGGTCCACCGTGCCGGCCTCGATGATCTGGCGCAGGAACTCCGGTTCGTAGAACTTGAACTTGGAGCCGGGCACCCACATGCACATCGAGTGCTCCATGTAGACGCCGTCGCGGGCCAGCACCTTCATGTCGTCGAGCGTGGCATCCACCACGTAGGTGGGATGGTTGACCAGCAGACGCTTGACGCCGCGCTTGCGGGCTTCGTCGAACAGCGGCCAGATCTCCGAGATGTGCAGGTGCCCCGCGGACAGCACCACGTCGGCCTCGGCGATCAGGTCGAGGATGTCCTTGACCTCGTCCTTGAGCTTGCCGCCGGCATCCAGCACCGTCAGCGGCACCGGGTCGATCATCTTCTTCTTGGTCTGCGGGAATTTCTCGGTGAATTTGTGATCCTGCTTGTGGTGGTCGATGTGATTGGCCGACGAGAAGGTCGGCATCCACACCAGGCGCGCGCCCAGCTTGATGCCATGCTCGACCGCGTGCACGTTCAGGCCTCCCACCGCGTTGTTCAGCGGCACGCCGGACAGCATGAGCACGCCCAGGTTGCTGAAATGCTTGTTCAGCAGATAGGTGACGGGGGTGGCCGAGTAATAGTGGTCCTTCAGCAGCACGGCTTTCAGGCCGGCCTCGGAGGCTTCCCGCATGGCCTCCAGGTGGTCCAGGTAACGGGCCATCACCGACGGGCCGCTGTGGCAATGCAGGTCGATGGCGCCCTTGACGAGGTTTTCGACCCGGAGATCCAGCTCGGTGGCCGGGGTTGCGACGACAGAAGTATTCATGGGTTGCACTCCGATGTTTGAAGAAAGGCCGCGGCCATGCGCCCGCCCAGGCCCAGCGCGGCGGCGCGCAGCCAGCCCTGGTCCGAGCCGATCACGAACAGGCTGACGCCGCGCGCGGCGTAGGCGGCCAGCGCGTCGGCATCGGGAAGGAAAATGCCGACGGCGACCCCGGCGGCCGCGCCGGCCTGGATCACCGTGTCGACCGCCTGCGCGACCAGGGGATGATCGAGTTCCGTCACGCCATAGGAAACCGCCAGGTCGGCGCGTCCGATGAACAGGCAATCGACCCCGGGCACGGCGGCGATCGCGGCGATGTTGTCCACGCCCGCGCGGTCCTCGATCTGGCACAGCACGCTGACGCCGGCATCGGCTTCCCGCATGTGCCGCGCCATGGGCAGCGCGCCATATCCGCCCGAGCGCGGCGAATTGCTGTAGCCGCGCATGCCATCGGCGTAGCGGGTCCGCGCGACGATCTCGCGGGCACACTCGGCATCGACCACGTGCGGCACCAGCACGCCCGCGGCCCCCATGTCCAGCACGCGCAGCACGCTGGCGGCACCGGGGTCGGGCAGGCGCACGACCGCCGCGGTGCCGGCCGCGCGCGCGGCCAGCGCGCACTGGTCCAGCTGCGCCGGATCGAACACGGCATGCTCGGCATCGAGCACGACGAAGTCCAGGCCGGCGCCGCCGGCGATCTCGACGTGCTGGTAGGCGGGTGTCTTGATGAACGTCCCGCCCAGCGGCGCGCGCTCGCGCAGGCGGGCGCGGAAGGCCTGGTTCGCGGTGGCCATGGTCACTCGAACTCGGCGCGCTGGTACTCGACCAGGTGCTTGTAGTCTTCGCGCAGCGGCGCGAACACGTCCAGGTTCAGGACCACCTCGTCGCCCACGGGCTCGGCATAGTGCACCACGTGCGGCGGGATGCGGATCATGCTGCCCGGGCCGCCCTCGACCACTTCGTCGCCCAGGTGGAAGCGCACACGGCCCTGCACGATGATCACCAGTTGCTCGAAGGTGTGGCTGTGCGGATTGGTGTCCATGCCCGGCGTCAGCCAGTTCATGACGCACATCACGTCGTCGCCGCGGAACCCGACCCGCTCCACGCCCTTGCGTACGGTTTCCCGGGCCAGGTCGTTCCAGTTATGCAGATTCGCCAATGCCATACCGCCTCCTTGAGTTCGCTTCATTGCACCGTGACGCCCGCGGTTTCCAGCAGCTTGCTCCAGCGCGGGATGTCCAGCTTCAGGCGCGCCGTGACGCGCTCCGGCGTACCGCCTTCCGGCTCGGCGCCGATATCGGTGATGCGGCGCCGGACCTCCTCCTTGGCCAGGCCCTCGTTCAGGGCGCGGTTCAGCTTCTGGATGATGGCGGCCGGCGTGCCGCGTGGAGCGTTCAATGACAGCCAGGAACTGGCGTCGAAGCCGGGATATCCCAGTTCGGCCACGGTGGGCACCGACGGCAGCATGTTGGAACGCTTGGGCGTGGTCACCGCCAGGGCGCGCAGCTTGCCCGACTTCACCAGCGGCGTGGCGGTCGGCACGATGTCCATCATCACCTGCACGTTGCCGCCGACCAGGTCGGTCAGCGCGGGCGAGCTGCCCTTGTAGGGCACGTGCATCCAGCTGACGCCGGCCACTTGCTGGAAATACTCCCCCATCAGGTGATTGATGCTGCCGCTGCCGGCCGACCCCATGGCCAGCGGACGCGGGCTGGACTTGGACAAGGCGATCAGCTCGGCCACGGTGTTGGCCTTGAGCGCGGGATTCACCACCAGGATGCCCGGGGTGCTGGCGTACCAGATCACCGGATCCAGCCGCTCCAGCGGATCGAACTTGCGCTCCTTGAACAGCGCCGGGCTGACCGTCAGCGGCCCGGCCGCGCCGACCGCGAGCGTGTAACCGTCGGGCGCGGCTTTAGCCACTTCTTCCATGGCCAGCAAACCGCCCGCGCCGGGGCGGTTTTCCACGATCACGGCCTGGCCCAGGCTTTCGTTCAGCGATTGCGCCATCAGGCGGCCGACGATGTCGACCGCGCCGCCCGGCGCGAACGGCACGATCAGCCGGATGGGCTTGGTGGGATAGGTCTGGGCCACCGACACGCCACAAACGGACATGCAGGCGAGGACGATGGCGCCGCCGCGCCAGACGGTGGCGGGGAAAAACCGCGGGAATGACATGGTGTCTCCTTGTTCGAGCGTGAGCGTCCCCCTGCCTGCACGGCATGGGCGCGAGATTCCGGGAACGAGGGAGAGACGGGGGAGATTGCGGGCACGGGGCCCGCTCCTGTCTCTCATTTGTTCTTTTAAAAAGAAAAGAATTTCTTTGTAAGAAACATGGTAAAGAGCCGGACCGGGGGTGTCAAGCGCCCACGCAGGCGACGGGCGAAAAAAAACGAGGCCCGAAGGCCTCGTTCTCGGCGGCGGAACCCGGACGCGTCAGGCAACGCCCGCCGCGTGCGCCTGCTGGTCGGCGTGGTAGGACGAACGCACCATCGCGCCCACGGCGGCATGGGTGAAACCCATGGCGTAGGCCTCGCGCTCGAACATCGCGAAGGTATCGGGATGCACGTAGCGCAGCACCGGCAGGTGGTGCTCGGAAGGCTGCAGGTACTGCCCGATGGTGATCATGTCGACGTTGTGCGCGCGCATGTCGCGCATCACCTGCAGGATCTCCTCGTCGGTCTCGCCCAGGCCCAGCATCAGGCCGGACTTGGTCGGCACGTCCGGATGCAGCGCCTTGAACTCGGCCAGCAGCCTGAGCGAATGCTCGTAGTTCGAACCCGGGCGCGCCTGCTTGTACAGGCGGGGCACGGTTTCCAGGTTGTGGTTCATGACGTCGGGCGGGCCGGCGTTCAGGATGGCCAGCGCGCGATCCAGGCGGCCGCGGAAGTCGGGTACCAGGATCTCGATGCGGGTCGAGGGCGACAGCTCGCGCGTCTTGGCGATGCACTCCACGAAGTGGGCGGCGCCGCCGTCGCGCAGGTCGTCGCGGTCCACCGAGGTGATCACGACATAGTTGAGCTTCAGCGCGGCGATGGTGCGGGCCAGGTTCAGGGGCTCGTCGGTGTCCAGCGGATCGGGACGGCCGTGGCCCACATCACAGAACGGACAGCGGCGGGTGCACTTGTCGCCCATGATCATGAACGTGGCCGTGCCCTTGCCGAAGCACTCGCCGATGTTCGGACACGAGGCTTCCTCGCACACCGTGTGCAGGTTGTGTTCGCGCAGGATGCGCTTGATGTCGTAGAAACGCGACCCCGGGGACGCCGCCTTCACGCGGATCCATTCCGGCTTCTTGAGCCGCTCCACCTGCACGACCTTGACGGGAATGCGCGAGACCTTGGATTCGGATTTCTGCTTCTGCAGCGGATCGTAGGCCGGTGCCGCCACGGGTGCGTCGGCATTGCCGCCCACGGCGGACGTTTCGGGCACAGAGCTCATCGACTGGTTCCTGTTCGGCGTGACCGGGGTAGAACCGGGGGCCGGGATTAGTAAAGACCCTTATTCTACCGCCGCCGGCGCCGGGGCGGCCAAAGCCCCTGCCGGCGCCCGGGCCGTCAGCGTCCGTTCCAGGTGGCGCGCAAGGCGGTTGCCGGCCTCTTCCAGGCCGATCCCGCAACCGCAGGACGCCAGGTCCACGGTCCTCAATCCCGCGTAGCCGCAAGGGTTGATCCAGGTGAAGGGCGACAGGTCCATCGCCACGTTCAGCGCCACGCCGTGATAGGTGCAGCCGCGATGGACCTTGATGCCCAGCGCGGAAATCTTGGCCAGCTCCAGCGCCGCCTGGGGCGGCCGGGGCCAGTCGACGTAGACGCCGGGGGCGTCCGGCTTGCGGCGCGCATCGGGCAGGCCCAGGCCGGCCAGCATGTCGATCACCGCCTGCTCCACCCGCGCCACGTATTCCTTGACGAAGTACCCCGCCCGCTTCAGGTCCAGCAGCACATAGGCCACCACCTGGCCCGGGCCGTGGTAGGTCACCTGCCCGCCCCGATCGCTCTTGACCACCGGCACGTCGCGCGGCGCCAGCACGTGTTCGGGCTTGCCGGCCAGGCCCAGCGTGAAGACCGGCGGATGCTCCACCAGCCAGATCTCGTCCGGCGTCTCGGGCCCGCGCGCGGCCGTGAAGGCCTTCATGGCCTCCCAGGTCTCGTGGTAGTCGGCGGGGGACGGCAGCCAGCGGATCAGCATGCGGCGTTACAGCACGTACTTGACCATGGGGTGCGAGGTCAGCTCGCGATACAGGGCGTCCAGCTGCTCGCGCGAGGTGGCCCGCACGATGAAGGTCAGGCCCAGGTAATTGCCGCCCGAGCTGGGCCGCCTTTCCACCGTTTCTGGGTCGAACCCGGGATCGTGGCGCAGGACGACCTCGGTCAGCACCGCGACGAAATCGGGGTGATGGGCGCCCATGACCTTGATCGGAAAGTCCGACGGGTATTCGATCAGCGAATCGGGAACTTCAGGTAAATCTGCCATGATGAATCAAAGCCTTGCGATCGCCTCGTCGTATCCCTCGCGCAGCCGCGCATAGACCGGCCCGGGTCGGCCATTGCCGACGGGCTTGCCGTCCAGGGATACGACGGGCAGGATTTCCTTGGTGGCCGACGACAGCATCAGTTCGTCGGCCGCGTCGACCTCGGCCCGGGAAATCTGCCGCATCTCCAGCGGAATGCCCCGGGCCGCGGCCATGTCCTCGATGAAACCGTAGCGGATGCCTTCCAGGATGAGGTTGTCCTTCAGGGGCGCCAGCAGCCGGCCGTCCTTGACGACCCAGACGTTGCTGGACGAGCCCTCGGAAAGATGGCCGTCGCGGAACATCACCACCTCGGGCACGTCGCGATCGGCCGCGAACTGCCGCGCCAGCACGTTGCCCAGCAGCGAGGTGGACTTGATCTCGCAATGCAGCCAGCGCTCGTCCGGCATGCTGACCGTCTTCACGCCGTTTTCCCGCGCCTGCGCCGAGGGCCGCGCGAACGGGCTGCTCATGCCGAACACCGTGGGCACTACCTGCGCCGGAAAGGCATGGTCACGCTTGGCCACGCCCCGGGTCAGCTGCAGGTAGACGATCTGGTCCTGTGCATCCGAGGTTTCGATCAGCTTGCCCACCAGATCCTGCCACTGCTGAACCGTATGCGGATTCGGAATCCGGATCGCGGCCAGGCTGCGCTCCAGCCGGGCCAGATGCTGCGCCATCCGGAACGGCTTGCGCCCATACACCGGCACGACCTCGTAGATCCCGTCGCCGAAGATGAACCCCCGGTCCAGCACGGATATCTTGGCCTGCGACAACGGCGTGAACTCGCCGTTCAGATAGACCCGAGGATCACCCTCGATACCAGGAATCATTCCAACCCCACAATGAGAGCCCGGACAAACATACCGCACGATCACCATCCTACACCCGCCATCACCCCGGTGTTACCCAGGATGCGGTGGATCCGGCTTTGCCGGTCCGCCCACATCGCCCCCCTTGGGGGGCGCGCGTCAGCGCGTAGGGGGGATCACTGAAACCAGAGACGAACCGCGTCGAACGCCCGGCCGAAGATGCCGGCCACGTCCACGGGTTCGAGCACGGTCAGCGGCACTTCGCGCACCGGCTTGTCGTTCAGGGTCAGCTTGACCGTGCCCACCTGCTGGCCCGCCTGCAGCGGCGCGACCAGGGGATCGGTGCGTTCGATGGTGGACTTGACGTTGCCGGCCTGGCCGCGCGGCACGGTCACCCAGATCGCCGACGGCGAACCCAGCTTGGCCTTGCCCACGCTGCCCTTCCAGACCTTGGGCTCCACCACCGCCTGCTTGGCGTCGTAGACCTTGACGGTATCGAAGTTCTGGAAGCCCCAGTTCAGCAGCTTCAGGCTTTCCTGCGCCCGGGCGTTCTCGCTCGAGGCGCCCACCAGCACCGTCAGCACGCGACGGTCGCCGCGCATCGCCGAGGCGATCAGGCAATAGCCCGCGGCATCGGTATGGCCGGTCTTCATGCCATCCACCGACGGATCCACCCACAGCAGCCGGTTGCGATTGGGCTGGGTGATCTTGTTGTAGGTGAACTGGCGTTCCTTGTAGTAGCCGTAGTAGTCGGGATGATCCTGGATCAGCCGCTTGGCCAGCAGGGCCAGGTCGCGCACGGTGGTCACGTGCTGCGGGTCGGGCAGGCCCGTGGAGTTGGTGAAGTGCGTCTCCTTCAGGCCCAGGCGCGCGGCTTCCTGGTTCATCAGCGCGACGAACGCGTCCTCGCTGCCGGCCACGGCCTCGGCCAGCGCCACGGTGGCGTCGTTGCCGGACTGCGTGATCATGCCGCGGATCAGTTCTTCGACCGTGACGGGCTTGCGCGGCTCGATGAACATGCGCGAGCCGCCCGTGCGCCACGCCTTCTGCGACACGTTGACCGTCTGGGCCAGCGTCAGGCGCTTTTCCTTGAGCGCGTTGAACACCAGGTAGGCCGACATGACCTTGGTGAGCGAGGCGGGCTCGATGCGTTCGCTCGAACGTTCCTCGGCCAGGACCTGGTCGCTGGTGACATCGATGGTCACCCACGCGCGCGCCGCGATCGCGGGTGCCGGCACGGAAGCCAGCAGGCCGACGGTCGACATCGGCGGCGCGGACGGCGTCGCGGTGGAAGTGGTGGCGGGCGGTGCGGCGGCGGCCAGGGCGGAGGCAGGCATGGCGGCCGGGAACGCGAGAAAGCAGGCGGAAGCCACGGTGGCCAGTGCGAACCGACGTCCCGGACCAGACGAGAAAAAGCGCAGTTTCATGTGGGAGGATGGTCGTGCAAGAGGGGCATGCCGCCGGGCATGCCCTGGGGCCGCCTGGCGCTCGCCCCGCGATGCGGGGTGGAAAACGTGATTATAGGCACCCGGGCCGCCGGGCCGGCGACGCGGTGCCGGACACCTGATGCAACCGAATGCTACAGCTGGATCGCGTCGCGGCGGTCATCCCAGGACCCGGGCCAGGTAGGCCAGCACCAGCCGCTTCACGACCACCAGGTTGCCGTGGAAGAAGTGGCCCGAGCCAGGGATGACCGTTACCGGAAGGCTTTGCGGGCGCGCCCAGTCCATGACGGATTGCAGCGGCACGGTATCGTCCTGTTCGCCGTGAATGACCAGGGTGTCTTCCGGCACGCTGGCCACGGAAAACCGGCTGGCCGCGGTCCCCAGCAGCACCAGGCCCGCGATGTCCAGCCCGCGCTCGCTCCGCGGTCCGCAGCCGGCGTGGACCTGGCTGGCCACCGCGCTGCCGAACGAGAATCCGCCCAGCACGAAGCGCCCGCCGGCCAGGGCCGGGTAACGGTCGCGGAACTGGTCCACCACGCCCAGCATGTCGGCGGCTTCGCCCTGGCCGTTGTCGAATTCCCCCGCCGATGCGCCCACGCCCCGGAAGTTGGGCCGCAGCGCCGCCAGCCCCTGCTGGAGGCAGGCGCGAGCGATCGTGGTGACCACCTTGTTGTCGCGCGTGCCGCCGAACAGCGGATGCGGATGCAGGACCAGCGCCCACCCGCGCGCGGATTCCAGGCCGCCTTCGGGAATATCGAGCGCGCAATCGACGGCACCGGCGCCGCCCTCCAGGACCAGGTGTTCCGTGGTGATGGCCATGCGAACCTCAGATCCTCAGGCGTTCGACCGGCTCGCCCCGCACCAGGTGCGAGTCGATGATCTCGTCGATGTCGCTCTGGTCCACGTAGGTGTACCAGACGCCCTCGGGATAGACCACCAGCACGGGGCCTTCCTCGCAGCGATCCAGGCAGCCCGCCTTGTTGATGCGGATCTCGCCCTTGCCGGCCAGCCCCAGCTGCTTGATGCGTTTCTTGGCGTAGTCCTGCATGGCTTGCGCACCCTGGCGCGCACAGCTGGGCCGGGGGGCATCGGCCCCGCGCTCGTTCAGGCAGAAGAAGACGTGGTGTTTGTAGTAGGACTCCATACCGGCTCGCAAAGGAATGGGGACTTCGGGTGGTCAGGCGGAACGCCGCCGGGCCAGGAAAAAGAGGGCCGCCAGCGGCCAGATCACGGACAGGCCGAGCGTGAGCGACTCCAGGTGCAGCCAGCCCGTGCGGGCCATCGCGGTCGTCATGTCGAAATATTGGTCGGACGGAAACAGGTTGACGATGCCCAGTTGCACGCACAGCGCCGTGATGCCCAGGGCCCGCTGCCAGGCCGGTTTCAGGTAGGCCATGCCCGTCGCCAGCAGCAGTCCGGCCGCCGTGCCCACGGCGGCCCCGGCGGTGACCCACGCGCCGGGCGCCTGCCCGGGGACGGCCAGGGGCTGCAGGGCCGCCTTCGCCAGCACGGCGCAGGCGACCAGCACGAGAGGAAGGATACCGCGCGCCGGCACCGGGCGCGCCACGTGCAGGAGCAGCATCGCGGCCCCCACCACCGCGGCGGCGGTGCAGATCTGTTCGGCAACGATGCGCTGCGCCGGCTCGGGCGACCACAGGAAGCCCACCACGTCCGATGGCAGCGCGGCCCAGTCGCCCAGCAGCAGCCACAGCTCGCCGGTACCGAACAGCATGGGCTGGCGCGGGATCTGCATGAACACCCACAGCATCGCCAGGATCAGCGCAGGGCCGGCCTCGGGGCGGAACCACCGCTGGCGCCAGCGCGCCAGCGCGCCATGGCCGATCAGCCAGGAGGCCGTGGCGGTGCCGGCCAGCGCGCCCAGCAGGGCGCCGGCGGTATTGGCGGCGAGGTCCACGTTCGAGGCGATGCGATTGGGCAGATAGGTCTGCAATGCCTCCAGCGCACCCGACAGCAGTCCGCAGCACACCGTGGCCAAGGCAACGGCCAGCAGGCCCCTGCAGGCCGGATAGACGGCCCAGACGAACAACGCGCCGACCGGCAGATAGGCGGCGACGTTGGCGATGATCTCCGAGCCGACCCAGTATTGCGGCCATGGCGCGCGCAGGTAGGCGAACGCCGGCACGCCGACGTCCACCCAGCCCGAGAACGGATACAGGCTGGCGTAGACGACCAGCAGGACGATGATGGACAGCGCCAGCCGCGCCAGCGGCGCGCCGTGCAGGCCCGATGGCACGGGCACGGCGGACGGGGGGATCGGGGTGCCCTCGTGTCGCTGCGCGACATCCTCCCTGGGGGAGGGAGCACGTCCTTCGGGCGGCGTGCTCATGGGCGGCGGGAGCAAAACGTAAACGACATGACTCAAGTTTATGCGTTTTGCGGGCTCCGGCATGCGAAATCCGCCGGCTCTGCCTACAATCCCGTGTTTCCGCGTTCCACGCGCGGCCCTCGACGAAGACCCATGGTTGCACCAGACTCTGCCCTCTCCGACGCCCGGCTTGCCCCGCCCGCGGAGCTTGCCGCCGGCTTGCGGCGCCTGCTGCCGGACTGGACCGTGACGTGGCTGGACGCCACCGCGTCCACCAACGCCGACCTCCAGCAATACCTGCGCCGCGGCGGCACCGGGCCGGCGCTGCTGGGCAGCCACGCGCAAACCTCCGGACGCGGGCGCGCCGGCCGGCCCTGGCGCACCCGCGCGGGCGACGCGCTGCTTTTCTCCTGCGGCTGGCAGGCCGACATCCCGCCCGCGCGCCTGCCGCCGCTGTCGCTGGTGGCGGGCGTGGCCGCGTGCGAGGCCCTGAGCAACCTGCTGGGCAGCGGCGCCGACGGCGCGCTGGCGCTGAAATGGCCCAACGACGTGCAGTGGAACACGGCCAAGCTGGCGGGCATCCTGGTCGAGACCGTGACCGTGCCGGCCTCGGGGCGCATGGGCCTGATCCTGGGCATCGGCATCAACCTTCGCGGCGCGGCCGCGCTGTCGCAGGCGCTGGGCCGCGAGGTCGCCGACTGGGCGCAGACCGGCGGCGCCGACGACCCGGCGCGCCTGGCCGCCACGGTGGCAAGATCCTGGCAGGACGCCATCGCCGGCTACGCCGCCGAGGGCTTCGGCCCGTTCCAGGCACGGTTCGCCCGCTGGGACGCCCTGTACGGCCTGCCGGTGCGGGTCATGGACAACGGACACGTCTTGTTCGAAGGCACGGCCCGGGGCGTGGACGAAAGCGGCAAGCTGCTGGTCCAGGCCGCCGACGGCCTGCGCGCCGTCACCGTGGGCGACATTTCCGTGCGGACGGCCGGCGCATGAGCGCGCCCGCGCGGCCGCCCGGAGGGCGCGCGACCTCCCCCGGGGAGGACGTCGCGCAGCGACAGGAGGGTAGTCCGGTGAGCGCGCCCGCGCGGCCGCCCGGAGGGCGCGCGACCTCCCGCGGGGAGGATGTCGCGAAGCGACAGGAGGGTAGTCCGGTGAACGCGCCCGCGCGGCCGCCCGAAGGGCGCGCGTCCTCCCCCGGGGAGGATGTCGCGCAGCGACAGGAGGGTAGTCCGGTGAACGCGCCCGCGCAGCGTGCGGGCACGCTGCTGATCGACGCCGGCAACACCCGCGTGAAATTCGGCTGGCGGAACGACGACGCGACCTCGGGCCAGGCCGTGCCGCGCACGTCCCTGCAGGTCGCGTTCCGCCACGAGGAAGTGCCCGAGGCCCTGCTGCCCTGGCTGGACGAAGCGGGCCTGCGGCCCCGCGCCGCGCTGGGCTCGAACGTGGCCGGCGATGACAGCGAGCGCACCATCGCCTCGCTGCTGGCGCGCAACGGCTGCGCGGTGGACTGGATACGCGCAGGCCGGCGTCTGCTGGGCGTCACGAATGGCTACCGGCACCCCGAGCGCCTGGGCGCGGATCGCTGGCTCAGCCTGGTGGGGATCTGGAACCGCTGGCGCCGCCAGGCCGCCCCCGGCGCCGCGGCCCCGGTGCATGTGCTGGCCCATTTCGGCACCGCCACCACCGTGGATACCCTGGACGGCTCCGGCCGCTTCGTCGGCGGCCTGATCCTTCCGGGGCGCGACCTGATGCGCCAGTCGCTTGCGGCCGGCACCGCCGGCCTGCCGCGCGCCAACGGCCAGGTCGCGCCTTTTCCCGACAACACCGGCGACGCCATCATGTCCGGCGTGGCGGCGGCCCAGGCCGGCGCGGTGGCGCGCCAGTGGCTGGCCGCGCGCGAACGCTTCCGGCAGGAACCGCTGCTGGTGGCCAGCGGCGGCGCCTGGTCCGCCATCGCCGGGGAAGTCGCCCACCTGATGCGCGCGGCCGGCTCGACGCGCCAGGTGCTGGTCGTCGATAATCCCGTCCTCGACGGCCTGGCCTGCCTGGCCGAATCGGGGCTCGCCCCCTCTTCCTGACCCCCTACCCACCGGCTTTCCATGCGCAGCCTGTTCGTCGTCTTGCTCCTGGCCAACGTGGCGCTCTTCGCGCTGGATCGCGGCTGGTTCGGCCAGCCCTTCTCGGAACGCGGCCGCGATCCCGCCCGGATGCGCTCGGAACTGCGCGCCGACACCATACAGGTCCCCCGGCTGCCCGGCATCAACGCCACCGACGAAGCGCCGCCCGCGCCCGCCGAACCGGCGCAATCCAGTCCGGCGGCCCCGGACGCCGAGCCTTCGGCCGGCGCCGCCGACATCGATGCCGCGCCAGGCTCCGCGGCGCAAACCACACCCCCGGCCGGCGCCGTCATTCCCGCGGCCGCCACGGCCAACGCCGAGCCGGCGCCGGCGATTCCCCCGACCGTTCCCCCCGCCGCGGCGCCGGCCAGCCCGCCCGCGCCGCCCGAACCGCTCGCCTGCGTGGAATGGGGCGCGTTCAGCGAAGCCGACCTCATCATCGCCAGGAAATGGGCGAACGACCACCTGCCGGCCGCGAAACAGGGCACGCGGCGCGAACCGGGCAAGCAGGGATGGATGGTCATCGTGCCGCCGCTGCCCAGCGCCTCGGCCGCGCAGGCCGCGGCCGCCCAGTTCGGCAAGAACGGCGTCAAGGACTACTTCGTGATCCAGGAAGGCGGCCCGCTCCAGCACGCCATTTCGCTGGGCGTCTTCAGCACCGAGGCCGCGGCGAAGAAACAGGCCACGATCCTGCAGGGCCAGGGCGTGCGCAACGCCAAGGTCGTGGCGCGCGGCGCCCAGGGCGGCAAGAGCTGGCTGCGCCTGGACGGCGTCGCCGCCGCCGGCCGCCGCGCCATCGAAGGGGCGCGCAACCTGTTCGACCGCCCCACGGTGCGCGACTGCCGCTGACGGCGCTCAGCGCGTCCGGATGCGCTGCACGAGCTTGGTGGTGGAACGGTCGTGCTCGAAGTCGATGGCCACCGCGTCGCCACCCCAACTGCGCACCAGCGCGGTCTCGGGCAGCTTGTCCATGTCGTAGTCCCCGCCCTTGACGATCAGGTCGGGCCGCAACTGGCCGATCAGCTCCAGCGGCGTGTCCTGGTCGAACCACGTCACCACGTCCACCGAGGCCAGCGCCGCCAGCAGCGCCGCGCGGTCGTCCTGGCTGTTCAGCGGCCGGTCCGGCCCCTTGCCCAGGCGGCGCGCCGAGGCATCGGTGTTCACCGCCACCACCAGCATCGCGCCCAGTTGCGCGGCGGCGTCCAGGTAGGTGACGTGGCCGCGGTGCAGGATGTCGAACACCCCGTTGGTGAAGACCAGCGGGCGCGGCCAGGCCGCGCGGGCGGCCGCGCATGCGGCGGGACTGAGTATCTTGGATTCGAAACGGGCTGGCACGGTCTGGCGGCACGGAAAGGGTGGAACGGCCCATTGTAGAGGTAGCGGGCGGCGGCGCGCGCACGGGGCGATACACTGTGCGCGTCCATGGCCGGGACCTGCCCGGGACGAGGAAATGCGATGCGACTGCTGCTGGTCGAAGACGATCCGATGATAGGCGAGAGCGTGCTGGACGTCCTGCGCGCCGAACACTACGCGGTCGACTGGGTCAAGAACGCCGGCAGCGCGGACACCGCGCTGCGCACCGAGGCCTATGACCTCGTGCTGCTCGACCTGGGCCTGCCCGATGGCGATGGCCTGGACGTGCTGCGCGAACTGCGCGCGCGCAAGGCCCGCATCCCCGTCATCATCGCCACGGCGCGCGACGCCATCGACCAGCGCATCGCCGGCCTGGACGCCGGCGCCGACGACTACGTCGTCAAGCCGTACGACGTGGACGAGATCCTGGCCCGCATCCGCGCGCTGATCCGCCGCAGCGCGGGCCGGGCCGAACCGCTGTACGAACACGACGGCGTCGTCCTCGATCCCGCCACGCACACCGCCACCGTCAACGGCCAGCCCGTCACGCTCACCGCCAAGGAATGGGCGGTGCTCGAACCCCTGCTGGCGCGGCCGGGCCTGATCCTGTCGCGCGCCCAGCTGGAAGAAAAGCTCTACAGCTGGAAGGACGAGATCAGCAGCAACGCGGTCGAGGTCTACATCCACGGCCTGCGCAAGAAACTGGGCACGCAATTCATCCAGACCGTGCGCGGCGTGGGCTACGTCATTCCCAAATCATGAAACTCCTGCCCGGCCACTCCCTGCGCGCGCGCCTGCTGGCCTTCCTGCTGGCCGCCATCTTCCTGGCCGCGCTGGTACAAGGCGCCATCGCCTATCGCGGCGCGCTGGTCCAGACCGACGAGATCTTCGACTACCAGCTGCAGCGCACCGCGCTGGCGCTGGGCAACGGCAATCCGCTGTTCAGCACCGGGCCGGAAGGCGGACTGCTGGACGACCCGGCCGCGCGCGACCTCATCATCCAGATCTGGACGCCGGATGGCGTGCGCCTGTTCCGCTCCACGCCCAAGCTCGTGCTGCCCGACCGCGTCGTCCTGGGCTTCTCCACCGTCGAGGCCGACGGCGCCACCTACCGCATGTACTCGATGGAGGCGCCGCTGCAGATCATCCAGGTCGCCCAGGACGTGCGCGTGCGCACCGGCACGGCGCGCACGCTCGCGCTGCGTACCATCTGGCCCATCGCGGCCATGGCGCCGCTGCTGATGCTGGTCGTCTGGTGGGTGATCAGCCTCTCGCTCGGCCCGGTGGATCGCACGCGCCGCCAGGTCGCCTCGCGCCAGGCCGACGACCTGTCGCCCGTCAGCGAGGCCGGCCTGCCCGACGAAGTCCGGCCCCTGGTCCACGAGCTCAACCTGCTGCTCGGCCGCGTCCGCCAGGCCTTCGACGCGCAGAAACAATTCGTGGGTGACGCCGCGCACGAACTGCGCTCGCCGCTGGCGGCGCTCAAGCTGCAGCTGCAATCGCTGCGCCGCGCCCAGGACGACGCCACCCGCCAGGTGGCGGTGACCCGGCTGGCGGCCGGCATAGACCGCGCCACCCGGCTGGTCGAGCAGTTGCTCTCGCTGGCGCGCCAGGAAGCGCAAGGGCCGGCGCTCGCGGCGGTGGACCTGGGCGACGTCGTGCGCACCGCGCTGGCCGACATCCTGCCCCAGGCCCACGCGCGCGGGGTGGACCTCGGCATGGAAGGCGCCGCCAGCGCGCGTATCGCGGGCCAGGACGAAGCCCTGGTCCTGCTGGTGCGCAACCTGCTGGAAAACGCCGTCAAATACGCCCCCGAATCCGGACGCGTCGACGTCCGGCTCTCGACTGGCCCGCAGGGCGTCACGCTGGACGTGGACGACAACGGCCCCGGCATCCCCCAGATCGAACGCGGCCGCGTCTTCGACCGCTTCTACCGCGCCCACACCGCCGACACCCCCGGCAGCGGCCTGGGCCTGGCCATCGTCAAGGCCATCGCCGACCGCCACCACGCCACGATAGAACTCCTGGACTCCCCCCTGGGCGGCCTGCGCGCGAGGGTGGTGTTTCCCTCCCCTACGCGCTGACGCGCGCAAGGGAAGCCCACCCCCTACCCGCTTGCGCGGGCCCCCTCAAGGGGGCGAAACCGGCGGACTGGCAAAGCCAGATCCGCGGTTTCCTGGGTCTCGGGAAACTATCTTGAACTGAAGCACGGTTGCTACCGCTGGCAGCCAGCGAAGCACCGGCGCCACATCCCAAGACCGCGGTACTAGACCCAGGATGCGGTGGATCCGGCTCCGCCGGTCCACCCGCATCGCCCCCTGGGGGGCGCGCGAAGCGCGTAGGGGGGAGCCCCTTAAGCTCCATTTAAGACAAGCGCTCCACCATGACGCCATGTTCCATCACCTGGCAGAGGAGCCCTCCATGAACACCCGCAAATTCTCCGCTTCGCATCTGGCCGTCGCGCTGGTTGCCGCCGGCGTGTTCGGCGTAGCCGGCGCCACCGCGTTCCAGCGCGTCTCCACGACGCAGGCCATGCCGGTCTCCGCCGCGACCGCCCAGGCTGCCGCGCCCGTGGGGGCGGTGACGCCGCCCGATTTCTCGCAGATCACGCAGCGCTACGGCCCGGCCGTGGTCAACATCAGCGTGACCGGCACCACCAAGGTATCGGACGACGACGGCGATCCGTTCGCGCAATTCTTCCGCGGCTTCCCCGGCTATCCCGGCGGTGGCGGCGGCACGCATAGCGTGCCGATGCGCGGGCAGGGTTCCGGCTTCATCGTCAGCCCCGACGGCATCATCCTGACCAACGCCCACGTGGTGAAGGACGCCAAGGAAGTCACCGTCAAGCTGACCGACCGGCGCGAGTTCCGCGCCAAGGTACTCGGCTCGGACCCCCAGACCGACGTCGCCGTGATCAAGATCGACGCGCGCAACCTGCCGGTCGTGGTCGTGGGCAATCCCAACGACCTGCGCGTGGGCGAATGGGTGCTGGCCATCGGTTCGCCCTATGGCCTGGAGAACACGGTGACGGCGGGCGTGGTCAGCGCCAAGGGCCGCTCGCTGCCCAACGACGGCTCGGTGCCGTTCATCCAGACCGACGTCGCCGTCAATCCGGGCAACTCGGGCGGGCCGCTATTCAACTCGCGCGGCGAAGTGGTCGGCATCAACTCGCAGATCTACAGCCAGACCGGCGGCTATCAAGGCCTGTCGTTCGCCATTCCGATCGACGTGGCGGCCAAGGTCAAGGACCAGATCGTGGCGCATGGCGAGGTCCACCATGCCCGCCTGGGCGTCACCATCCAGGAAGTCAACCAGGCGCTGGCCGACTCGTTCAAGCTGGACTCGCCCACCGGCGCCCTGGTCGCCAACGTGGAAAAGGGCAGCCCCGCGGACAAGGCCGGACTGAAATCCGGCGACATCATCCGCAAGATCGACGGCAAGCCCGTGGTGGCCTCGGGCGACCTGCCCGCGGTGATCAGCCTGGCCACGCCGGGACAGGACGTCAAGCTGGAAGTCTGGCGCAATGGATCGCCGCGCGACATCGTCGCCAAGCTGGGCAGCGCCAAGGCCGAAGCCACGGCCAGCGCCGATACGCGAGGCGATGCCGCGCACGGCCGGCTTGGCCTGGCCCTGCGGCCGCTCACGCCGCAGGAACGGATGGCCGTCGGCGACAGCGGTGGACTGGTCGTCGAGCAGGTGGGCGGCCCGGCCGAACAGGCCGGCATCGAGCCCGGGGACCTGCTGCTGTCGCTGAACGGCGTCCCGGTACAGAGCGTCGACCAGGTTCGCTCGCTGATCGCGAAGTCGGGCAAGAACGTGGCGCTGCTCGTGCAGCGAGGCGACGCCAAGATCTTCGTGCCCGTGCAGCTCGGCTGATCGCCAGCCCCTCGCATCGCCCCGCGACTGGCCGCTGCTCAGCCAGCGGCCAGCTCCTTGCGATAGCGGTTCAGGTCCTGCACGGTCGCGAAGCTGCGGCCGAGCAGGGTCGACATGGTGTGCAGGATGCGGTCGGCCACCTTGCCTTCCCATTCCCGGTCGAACTGGATCTGGTCGTCCAGCCAGCGGTCGAGCCAGCCCGGCTCGGGCAGCCGGGATTGCACGGTGTCGTTGGGGAACAGGCTTTTGTTGACGTGCAGGTTCGTGGGGTGCAGCGCCTGCGAGGTGCGCTTGGCCGAGGCCATCAGCACGCCGATCTTGGCGAAGGCCGCGCGCGCCTGGTCGGCCAGTTCCTTGCCGCGCTCGGTCAGGGCCCGCCTCATGTAGCGCAGGTAAGCCCCCGCATGGCGGGCCTCGTCCTGCGCGATGAGCTTGTAGATGGCCTTGATGACCGGCTCGCTGTGCCATTGCGCCGCGCGGCGATACCAATGGTTGAGCCGGATCTCGCCGCAGAAGTGCAGCGTCAGGGTCTCGAGCGCGGGCGCGGCGTCGAACTCGAAGCGCACGTGGTGCAGTTCTTCCTCGGTCGGCAGCATGTCGGGGCGGAAGCGCTTCAGGTATTCCTGCAGCACCAGCGAGTGCTTCTGCTCTTCATAGAACCAGATCGACATGAACGCGCTGAAGTCGCTGTCCTCGCGGTTGTCGCGCAGGAACATCTCGGTGGCCGGCAGCGCCGACCACTCGGTGATCGCGTTCATCTTGATCGTATGCGCCTGCTCGTCGGTCAGCAGACTGGCGTCGAACTGGTCCCACGGCACGTCCTTCCCCATGTCCCAGCGCACGGACTCCAGGGATTTGAATAGTTCCGGGTACAGCATGATGGGCCCTTGTATGGAAGCCGGCAGCTTGAGCGTTCCAAGTCGCCGGAAGGTCGGCGAACGATACAGGGGGCGTCTTACCCCCGCATGACACACTCCTTCCAGATCCGGCCGGGCGTGGCGCGGAAGGCGCCTGTAACAGAACTTACAGGACCGGATGCAGTGCGGGCCGCTCGCGCGCCCGCACCACTTGGGGAAGGAGGCTGCCGGCCCAGATGCCGACGAAACCCGCCAGCAGTCCCGCCAATTGTGGCGGAAAATCCTCCGCGGCAAAAGCCCTGACCAGCAGCCAGGCCGCCACGCCCATCACCGAGGACAGCAGCGCCCCCTGCGTGGTCGCCCGCCGCCAGTACAGCCCCATGAGCAGCGGCACGAAGGCCCCCACGAGCGTAACGGTGTAGGCGCCGGCCACCATCTCGTAGATGCTGTCGGACGTGCTGAGCGCGAACGTCAGCACGCACAGTCCGAACAGCACCACGGACACGCGCATCGCGCGCAGGAAATGCTTGTCGGACATGCCGGGCAGGAAGTGGCGCAGGATGTTCTCGGCGAAGGTGGTGGAAGGCGCCAGCAGCGTGGCCGAGGCGGTCGACATGATGGCCGACAGCAGCGCGCCGAAGAAGAACACCTGCGCCAGCGTGGGCATGCGCTCGAGTATGAAGGTGGGCAGGATCTTCTGGGGGTCCTCCTGCAGCAGCGAGCCGACCGTGTCCGGCATCACGCTGAAGGCGGCCACGCCGATGTACATGGGGATGCAGGCGAACATCAGGTAGAGCAGCCCGCCGATGACCGGACCGCGCCGGGCCGTCGTCACGTCCTTGGACGACATCACGCGCTGGTAGACGTCCTGCTGGGGAATGGAGCCCAGCATCATCGTGACCAGCGCAGCGAAGAAGAACAGTATGTCGTGCGTCGTGGCGGGCGGCAGGAAGTTGAGCAGGTCGCGGCTGGTCGCCTCGTGCACGACCACGCCCACGCCGCCGGCCAGGTCGGTGGCGAAATAGGCGATGGTGAACAGGCCGGCCACGATCACGATCATCTGGAAGAAATCGGTCAGCGCGACCGACCACATGCCGCCGAACAGCGTGTAGGTCATCACGATCAGGGTGCCGATGATCATGCCGCTGGTCTGCGAGAACACGCCGGGATCCAGCATGTGGAACACCAGTCCCAGGGCCTTGACCTGCGCGGCCACCCAGCCCAGGTACGAGATGATGATCGCCAGGCTCATGATGACCTCGACGATGGGGCCGTAGCGCTCGCGGTAGTAGTCGCCCAGCGTCAGCAGGTTGTGCCGGTAGAGCCGCGCGGCGAAGAATACGCCCACCAGCACCAGGCACATCGAGGCGCCGAAGGGATCCTCGACCACGCCGCCCAGCCCTTCCCGCACGAACACGGCCGACACGCCCAGCACCGCCTCGGATCCGAACCAGGTGGCGAAGGTCGTGGCGACCACGATGAACAGGGGCAGCGACCTGCCGGCCACCGCGTAGTCGGCTGAGTTCGACACCCGGCGGGCGGCGACCACGCCGATGCAGATGGAAACCAGCAGGTAGAGCAAGACGAACCAGAACACCATGATGCCGAGCCCACCCGGGAAAAAAAGCCAAAACCGCGCGAGTATCGCACAGCGGGCCAGGGCTTTCCAGGTCCGTCGGGGCGGGAGTCACGGCATGTGGGCATGGGCGCCACGGTGGGGGCCGGAGCGTCGCGGCCGGCATCCCCGGGCAGGTTCAGAAGCACAGATACAGGCCCAGGAGGCCGAGCCCCGTGAAGAATCCCCGGCGGAACGCCGCGGGGCTGATGCGGTGGCGCAGGTACTGGCCCGCCCACATGCCCGCCATGGCCGGCACCAGGGCCACCAGGGAAGCCGCCATCTGCTGGTAGCCCAGCGCGCCGCCGCGCGCCAGCGCCACGGCCAGAGCCAGCGTCGAGACCGTGAAGGCCATGCCCAGCGCCTGCACCAGCTCGTCCTTGGCCAGGCCCAGCGCCTGCAGGTAGGGCACGGCGGGAATCACGAACACCCCCGTGGCCGCGGTCACCGCGCCGGTCGCCAGGCCGGCCAGCGCGCCCAGCCGGCGCTCGGCGCCCGGCGGCACGCGCAGTTGGAAGGCCATCAGGCCGAAGGCCGCGTACAGCACCAGGGCCACGCCCAGCGCCCGGACCGCCCAGGATTGGGACCCCGTACCGGCCAGCGCCGCCGTCAGCCAGGTGCCGGCCACCACCCCCGCCAGCAGGGGCCACAGCCGCCTGGCCAGGTGCACGAAGCGGCCGCCGGCGGCCAGTTGCCAGACGTTGGTCACCATGGACGGCACCACGAGCAGCGCCGCGGCCTGCGCCGGGACCATGGCCAACCCCAGCAGCCCCATGGCGACGGTGGGCAGGCCCAGGCCGATGACGCCCTTCACGGCGCCAGCCACGAAGAAGGTACCCAGGATAAGCAGGATCAGGGGCCAGCTGGCCGCGGAATAGAGAGAGAGCAAGGAGTCCATGGCGCCATGCTGCCGCAAGCCGCGCCGGCTGGAAATGCGGATTGCGCCGATCCAGCCTTCGGAAAATCCTGAACCAGGCCCCGGGCTACCTCGAGACCGCCCACAGCGCCACGGCCACGCCCACCGCCAGCACCGCCGCGATCACCGCCATCAGGCGATTGGTCTGCTGTTGGGCGGCCCGCAGCCGCTGCAGCTCGGCCAGGGTATCGGCGGAACGATCCGGACGGGCCAGTTGATGGTGCACCAGGCGCGGTAGCTCGGGCAGCATCTGCGCCCATTGCTGCGACTCGCGCCGGAGGTTGTTGCGCAGCGCCGCCCAGCCAACGCGCTCGTTCATCCAGCGCTCGAGATAGGGCTTGGCCGTCTTCCAGAGGTCCAGCGAGGGATCCAGTTCGCGTCCCAGCCCTTCGACGTTGAGCAGGGTCTTCTGCAGCAGCACCAGTTGCGGCTGGATCTCGACGTTGAAGCGGCGCGAAGTCTGGAACAGGCGCAGCAGCACCTGCCCCAGCGAGATCTCGGCCAGCGGCCGGTCGAAATAGGGCTCGCAGCAGGCGCGGATCGCCCCTTCCAGCTCTTCCTCGCGCGTGCCGGGCGGCACCCAGCCGGACTCGATGTGCAGGCGGGCGACCTGGCGGTAGTCGCGCCGGAAGAAAGCCAGGAAGTTCTGCGCCAGGTAGTTCTTGTCGAACTCGGACAGCGATCCGACGATGCCGAAATCGAGCGCGATGTAGCGCCCCAGCGTGCGCGGATCGTCCGACACGTAGATGTTGCCCGGATGCATGTCGGCGTGGAAGAAGCCGTCCGCGAACATCTGGGTGAAACAGATCTCCACCCCGTCGCGCGCCAGCTTCTTCAGGTCCACGCCGGCCTCGACCAGCCGCGCGGCGTGGTTGACGGGTATGCCGCGCATGCGCTCCATCGTGAAGATGGACGACGAGCAATAGTCCCACATCACTTCCGGCACGATCAGCAGGTCGCCGCGCGGCCCGCCCGGGGCGAAGTTGCGGCGCAGCTGGCTGCAGTTGGCCGCCTCGCGCAGCAGGTCGAGTTCATCGTGCAGGTATTTGTCGAACTCGGCCACCACCTCGCGCGGCTTCAGGCGCCGTCCGTCGGCCGAGATCTTCTCGATCAGCGTGGCCGCCGCCCGCAACAGCCGCAGGTCCTTGTCGATCACCGGCGCCATGTTGGGCCGCAGCACCTTCACCGCCACGTCGCGGCCGTCCTTGAGCACCGCGAAGTGCACCTGCGCAATCGAGGCCGAGGCCACCGGCTCGCGCTCGAAGCTGGCGAACAGTTCGTCCGGATGCCGGCCCAGCTCCTTGCGGATGCTGGCGATCGCCACCTCGGACGGGAATGGCGGCACGCGGTCCTGCAAGCGCGCCAGTTCGTCGGCGATGTCCGCGGGAATCAGGTCCCGCCGCGTCGACAGCACCTGGCCGAACTTGACGAAGATGGGGCCGAGCGTCTCCAGCGCCAGGCGCAGCCGCTCGCCGCGCGGCGCATGCAGCTTGCGGCCCAGCCTCATCACGACCAGCAGGCGCTCGGTCCAGGGGTGCTGGATGCCGGAGATCACGAGTTCGTCCAGGCCGTAGCGGAAGCTGACGAACATGATGCGGATCAGGCGCAGGAAGGTGAACATGGCCTAGCCCTCCGCGCCCAGGCGGGCTTCCAGCCGGGCCAGCCGGGCCCGCAGGTGCTCGACCCGCTTGCCCGCGCGCTCGGCGTCGTCGCGCAGGCGCCGCACCTCGCCCCCCCAGGCTTGCAGGGCATGCGAGGACGCGACGGCGCCGCTTTCCTCGGTCAGGTACTCCGCCACGTTCTCGGCCAGCCGCCAGGCGCCGGCGCGCAGCCCGCCCGCCAGGCCGCGCGCCGTGCTGACCAGGCGGGCGGCGGGAATGTCGCCCACGATCCCGGCCAGGTCTTCCTCCACGTCCCACCGCAGGTCCCGCGCCAGGTCGCCCAGCACGTGGGCCAGCGCCGCGTCGCCCTCGATGCGCACCGCCCCCATCCTGCGGGCGGCATCGCCCGACAACAGTTCCGGCAGCCTGCCGCCATCGACGGTCAGGGTCACGTCGGGCATGGCATCCGCGACGGCGGCCTCGACCAGGCCTTGCGGGGTGATCGTCAGCGTCACGTTGAAGGCACCGGCGGCCAGGCGAGCCGTCTTGCCGGCATGCGGGCGCAGCCGCTCGCGGGCCCAGGGCTCGCGCAGCAGCAGCGTGTCGAGCGCCCGGATGGCGACGGCGGAAGGGTACGGCAGGGACACGGGCATAGGATGGAAGGCGGAAACCTGTAGGGAGAATCGACCGGCAATCCGGCCTGCCAATGAAAAACGCCCGTCCGAGGACGGGCGTTCCACGGGGTTCGACCCCGCAAGTTTACCGGGTGGCGCGCCGGCGCGTTACCGGTTGTGCTCCTGCACCGGGATCTGCTGCACGCCCGCGAGCAGCCAACCGCCGTCGTTGGGCTTGAACAGGTTCCAGACTTCCTCGAAGCGGAACGCCTCGGTGCCGGGGGCCTCGCGCAGCATGCCGGAGAAGCGGACGCTGGCGAGGTGGCCGTCGGAGACGGTCTCGATGCCGAGCAGTTCGGCGTTCAGCAGCACTACCTCGGTCACGTTCTGCCCCTGGCGCTGGCCGATCTGCTGGCTGAGTTCGGCCAGCAGGTCGTCGGTGACCAGGTCGCGCAGTTCGTTCACGTCGCCGCGGTCCCAGACACCTTGCAGCTTCACGAAGTAGCTCTTGGCGTGGCTGAGGAAATTCGCGGTGTCGAAATCGCTGGGAATGCCCCACTCGCCGGTAGGCGCGGCACCCGTGGCCGCCGCGGAGGCGGCAGGCGCGGCCGCCGGCGCGGCGTTCACCGGCGCCACCGATTCGCGCGCCATGGTGGCAGGCGGGTCGTTGCGCTGCTGGAAGCGGCTGTTGCCCGCGCCCTGGAGCGCCGGCTGCTGACCGACGCCGCGCAGCCGGCGAACGATGAACAGCACGGCAAAGACGGCCAGCGCGATGAGCAGCAGGCTGCCGATGAACTCGGCCGCGGCCGCGCCCAAGCCCAGGTGCGACAGCAGCGCCGCCAGGCCCAGGCCGGCGGCGATGCCGGCGATGGGGCCCAGCCAGCGCGACATGCCGCTGCGCGCGGCGGTGGCGCCGGCGGCGGCCCCCGCGGCGGCAGGCGCCGCCGACGGCGCGGCCTGCTGGTTCTGCTGGGGCGTACGCGCGGGCGGCGTGGCCTGCCGCTGCGTCACGTTGCTGGACTGGCGGCCCATGCTGCCGCCTCCGCCCAGGCGCTTGGCCAGGGCGTCATGCGAGACGCCCAGCATGGCCACGGTCGATACGGCGATGACCAGCGCCGGGATGAACCTGGAAAAAAATCGTCGGGACATTGTGTGGATTCTCCTGTAATCAATGTCGTGGCGCCGCCCTGCCGGCCCCGATGCCGGATTTGCCGGGCAGCGCGGACGCCATTGCTGCCAGGTCGGGATGCCCGGCGCCGCGACGTCCCCGCAGACGGGCGGTCGTAGCAGCCTTTCCTGACAATAAGCTGAAATTTAACGGACTATGGCGCAAATCGCCAGTCGGAACGCCCCGGATTCGTGAAGGAATTTGAAACAGCGGGCGCTACAGCCGCACGCCCTCGTGCAGGGCGACCACCCCGGCGGTCAGATTGAAATATTGGACACGCGCCAGGCCCGCCTGTTCCAGCATACCGGCCAGGGTGTCCTGGTCCGGGTGCATGCGTATGGATTCGGCCAGGTAGCGGTAGCTGGCCTCGTCCTGGGCCACCTTGCGCCCCAGCCAGGGCAGGATGTTGAACGAATACCAGTCGTAGGCCGCCCGCAGCGGCTTGGCGACCCGGGAGAACTCCAGCACCAGCAGCTTGCCGCCGGGGCGCAGCACCCGCGTCATCTCGGCCAGGGCCCGGTCCTTGTGGGTCATGTTGCGCAGCCCGAACGCCACCGAGACGCGGTCGAAATAACCGTCGGGGAAAGGGAGCTTCTCGGCGTCGCAGACGGCGGTCGGCAGCATCAGCCCCGCGTCCAGCATCCGGTCCCGGCCCACCCGCAGCATGGAATCGTTGATGTCGGTCAGCCAGACCTCGCCGGTGGGCCCGGCGCGCCGGGCGAAGGCCTTGGCCAGGTCGCCGGTGCCGCCCGCGATGTCCAGCACCTTCATGCCCGGGCGCACGCCGGCGCGGGCCACGGTGAAGACCTTCCAGGCCCGGTGCAGGCCGCCGGACATCAGGTCGTTCATGACGTCGTAGCGCGCGGCCACCGAATGGAAGACCTCGGCCACCTTGCGCGCCTTGTCCGCCTCGGCCACCTGCTGGAAGCCGAAATGGGTCGTGCCCGGCGGCGTGGTGCCGCCGGCCGGCGCGGGGGAGTGCTGCTTATCGCTCATTGCTTACCTTCACGGCGTACTTCGGTTGTTGCCATTCCGTCCCGGGGCTCGGGGTCCCGCGATGCGCCCGCCGCCTCCAGGGCGGCGAGGTACTCCGCCCACAGGCGGTCCTGGTCGCGGCCCAGCGCATAAAGGATGTCCCAAGAGTAGATCCCGGTCGAATGCCCGTCGGAGAACGTGGGCTGGACCGCGTAGTTGCCCACCGGCTCCAGGGACACGAGGTCCACGTCGCGCTTGCCCACCTGCAGCGTCTCCTGGCCCGGCCCGTGGCCCCGGACCTCGGCGGAGGGGCTGTAGACGCGCAGCAGTTCGAAGGGCAGGCGGAAGCTGCTGCCGTCGTCGAACGCGACCTCCAGCGTCCTGGACTGCCGATGCACGACGATGTTGGTGGGAAGAGGGGTATTCTTGTCCAGGCCGGCCATGTTGTTCTCGCGTAAGGACTCCATGGTAGCCGATGGGGGCCGCCGCCGCGCCGGGCCCCCGCCGGGAGCCGGATCATGTCACATACCTGAAACAATACCGCCATACTATGGACATGCTTCAGCAACCCAACCGGCATACCCATGTCCAGCACTATTTTAGTCGTCGAAGACGAACCGGCCATCCAGGAGCTGGTCTCGGTCAACCTGTCCTTCGCGGGCCACAAGGTCCTGCGCGCGGCCGATGCCGAACAGGCCCAGACCCTGATCCGGGCCGAACTCCCCGACCTGATCCTGCTCGATTGGATGCTGCCCGGCACCTCGGGCGTATCGCTGGCCCGCAAGCTGCGGACGGAAGAGCGTACCAAGGCCGTTCCGATCATCATGCTCACGGCCAAGGGCGCCGAGCAGGACAAGGTCGACGGCCTGGAGGCGGGCGCCGATGACTACATCACCAAGCCGTTCTCGCCCAAGGAGCTGATGGCCCGCATCAAGGCCGTCCTGCGGCGCCGCGCGCCCCAGCTCACCGACGACCTGATCGACGTCGCCGGGCTGCGCCTGGATCCGGTCACCCACCGGCTCAACGGCAACGGCGTGACCCTGAACATCGGTCCCACCGAGTTCCGCCTGCTGCACTTCTTCATGACCCACCCCGAGCGCGTGTTCTCGCGCTCGCAACTGCTGGACCAGGTGTGGGGCGACCACGTCTTCGTCGAAGAGCGCACGGTGGACGTGCACATCCGGCGCCTGCGCAAAGCACTGGAGCCCAGCAAGCACGACGGGCACGTGGAGACCGTGCGCGGCAGCGGCTACCGGTTCACGGCGCATCCTGTAGGCCAATAACCCTCTGCGCGTGACGCGCGCCCGGCATGGGGAGCCCCCCAGCCGCCATGCGGCGGCCCCCCGAGGGGGCCGGGGCCCGCGGGGCTCTACTTGCGGACCGGCAAGCCAGATCCGCCGTGCCCTGGCAAACTCATACGAAAAACATACAAGACGGCAGAGTCCGGGCTCCGGGCAATGCGACAATCCGCTCCATGGTCTGGATACGCAACCTCATCGTCGTCCTCTTGTGGGCCGGCCTGGCGGCCCTCACGCGGCCGATCACGGGCCGCTTCGGCTGGGCCGTCTTCAGTTTCGGCCTGGGCACGCTGCTGGTCTGGCACATCTGGCAGCTCTCGCGCGTCACGCGCTGGACCAATGACCTGCAGCGGCCACCGCCGCCCTCGGCCGGCTCGTGGGACGAGGCCCTGGCCCGCATCTACCGGCACCTGCGCAACCAGGAACGCCAGCTGGCGATGCTGGAAGGGAACGTGCAGGGCTTCTTCGCCGCTGCCCAGGCGCTGCCCGACGGACTGGTCACGCTGGACAAGGAATTCCACATCGACTGGTGCAACCGCATCGCGCGCCAGCACCTGGGCCTGCGCCTGCCGGCCGACCGCGGCCAGAACCTGCTCAACCTGGTGCGGGCCCCCGAGTTCGTGGACTACGCCCGTCAGGAGGACTGGCCCGCGCCGCGCCTGGTGCGCAGCCCCGGCGGCGGCGACCGCCTGCTGATGGTGCAGCTCATTTCCTACAACAAGCACCAGCGCATGCTGCTGACGCGCGACGTGACGCAGATCGAGCGGCTGGAGACCACCCGCCGCGACTTCGTCGCCAACGTCTCGCACGAGCTGCGCACGCCGCTGACGGTGCTGTCGGGCTTCCTGGAAACGCTGCGCGACATGCCCACCGAAGCGCTGAGCGACGAGCAGCGCGAACAGTACATGAAGCTGATGCTGGACCAGGCCCAGCGCATGCAGGCCATCGTGGCCGACCTGCTGACCCTGTCCACCCTGGAGTCGTCCCCCACCACCGATCCACAGCCGGTGAACATGCCCGCGCTGATCGAGACGGCCCTGAGCCAGGCCCGCGCCCTGTCGGGCGGCCGCCACGAGATCGTCGGCGAGATCGACGAAGGCCTGGACATCCTGGGCACCGGTACCGAAATCGCGTCGGCCATCTCCAACCTGCTGATCAATGCCGTGCGCTACACGCCCGAGGGCGGCCACATCACGGTGCGGTGGCGGCGCGACGCCGACGGCGATGCTCGCTATTCCGTGAAGGACACCGGCATAGGCATCGCCTCGCACCATCTGCCCCGCCTGACCGAGCGCTTCTACCGCGTGGATCGCAGCCGGTCGCGCGAATCGGGCGGCACGGGGCTGGGACTGGCGATCACCAAGCACATCGCCATGCGGCACGACGCCGAACTGGAGATCGCCAGCGAGCTTGGCCAGGGCAGCACCTTCGCGCTGCATTTCCCCGACAGCCGGGTGGCGTAGGGCCTGTTCCCGCTAAAAGGAGGCCCGCATGCCCACCCAGACGCGCGCCTGGCAAGGCGCGAAGCACAGTCGTGGCGGGACCACGACGAGCATTCGCAACGCAGTCAGGGGTGCGTTTGGGTGGGCACCCTACGGGCAGGCGGGGAATGCGAATCGGGAACGCGGCGGCTATTCGGCCAGCGTGGTCAGGCGCTTCTCCAGCGCGCGCATTTCTTCGTAGCCCATCAGCTTCATGATGTCCTCGATGCCCACCAGCAGGTCGGGACGATCGACGGGCTCGCCGCTTTCCATCACGCCGCGCATGGCCTGCAGCGCATGCTGCATGGCGTGGATGGCGGCGGCCGGCAGCATGCGCGGCAGGCTGATGCGCTTGACGCCCAGCGCCTTCAGGCGCGGCAGCGGGATCAGCGGCGTCGTGGGCCGGCTGCGTATGCCGAACCCCATGTTGACGGTGACCGGGATGCCGGCGGCATCGACGATGCGCTTGATGTCGTCCTCGGTGCGCACCGCGTCGGGAAACAGCATATCGGCACCGGCCGCCGCATACGCCTTGGCTCGGCGCACCGCGCCCTCGATGCCTTCGATGGCCAGCGCGTCGGTGCGGGCGATGATGACGAAATCATCGTCGCGGCGCGCCAGGCAGGCGGCCTCGATCTTCTTCAGCATCTCGGCCTGGCTGACCACGTCCTTGCCGGGCATGTGGCCACAGCGCTTGGGACTGACCTGGTCCTCGAGATTGACGCCGGCCACGCCGGCTTCCTCGAACATCCGCACCGTATGGAACACGTTCACCGGATTGCCGTAGCCGTTGTCGGCATCCGCCGTCAGCGGAATGGACACCGAGCGGGCCAGGTTGCGGCAATGGTTGACGTTCTCGGTCAATCCCATGACGCCGATGTCGGCGATGCCCAGCAGCGCGTTCGAGATGGCGGCCCCGCTGGTGCAGGCGGTCTTGAACCCGGCGGCCTCGACCAGCCGGATGCTGTACCCGTCGTACACCCCGGGCGAGACGATGAACGTCTCGTTCTTGAGCAACTCCCGGAACTTGCGGGGACTGTTCATGCGATGACTCCGAAATGGTCAGTGTTTCAGGTGCCCGTCCCGGCCGCCCGCCCTCCCCGCCTCCGGGCGGCGTCGGATTCGTCCCGGTCCGCGAGATGGGTGAACAGGTGCCGGGCCGCGCGTTCGATATGCGAGCGCATCAGCGACTCCGCCAGTTCCGCATCGCGCGACTTGATCGCGCGCAGGATCTGCCAGTGCTCGGCATAGGCGTCCTCCTTGCGTTCGAGCACGGTCCCGGAATGCCGGCGGTACACGCGCAGCAGGTGATAAAGGTCCTCGCACAGCGCGTGGATGATGCGGTTGTTGCCGCTGGCCCGCACGATGCGCTCGTGGAAATCGAATACCCGGGGGCCGGACGACTCGCCCCGCTCCTTGCGCAGCTGGCGCTGCCTGTCCTGCTCCAGTTCGGCCAGCAATTGCGCCACTTCCTCGTCGCTCATGCGCTGGGTGGCCAGGCTGCAGGCCACGCCTTCCAGCGCCATGCGCATCTGGAACAGCTCCAGCGCGGACTCGGCCGATAGCGAGACGACCCGCGCCTTCTGGTAGGGCTCGCGGGTGACCAGCTGGATGCCCTGCAGGCGGCGCACCGCTTCGCGCACCGGCCCGCGGCTCACGCCGAACTCCTGGGCCAGCGCCACTTCGTTGATGACGCTGCCGGGCGCCAGCCGGCCCTGGTAGATCGCGTCCAGCACCTGCTGGAACACCGCATCGGCCAGCGGCCCCTGGGCGTCCTCCCTGTTGATGAAGGTCTCGGCTGATTCGTCCATAGTGTCGACAGATTATCAAAACGGTTTTAAAAGTGTCAACTCTTTTGCATGGGCCGGGTTTGCATGGAGTATGCGTTCCACCCCGAACAGCGGCCCATCAATCAAGCCATATTTACAGAGAATATCAGCTGACTCCATGGTTTATCGCAAGGCGGCCACCGTACACCGCCAGCTTCCCATCGGCGCCAAAGTGTTGACATTTAACAAATGGTGCTCATAAGATTCATACCATAGCAAAGCCGCAAGCATTTTCGCCGCCCCGCCCATGATCCGTACGCTTTCCTTCCGATCCGCCACGCTGCACATCGCCGACCTCGCTGCCGTGGCGCAGGCGGCGGGCAAGCGGCTGGTCGACTATCCCTACGTCGTGCGCGTGCTGCTGGAGAATCTCGCGCGCAACCGCGCATGGGGCCGGCCCGTCGCCGAAGGCGACCTGCGCGCCCTGCTCGACTGGCAGGACCACATCGGCGCCGACCTGCCGCTGCACGTGGCGCGCGTGATCCTGCCCGACTCCAGCGGCCTGCCGGCGCTGCAGGACCTGGCGGCCCTGCGCGATGCCGTCGCGGCCCGGGGCGGCGACGTTTCCACCGTGGACGCGCGCGTGCCGGTGGACCTGATCGTCGACCACTCGCTGCAGGTCGACCACTGGGGCGGCAGCGACGCGGCCGAACGCAACCTCGCCCGCGAGTTCCAGCGCAACGCCGAACGCTACCGCTTCCTGAAGTGGGCCCAGCAGGCCTATGCCGGCCTGCGCGTATTCCCCCCGGGCACGGGCATCATTCACCAGGTCAACCTGGAACACATCGCCCCGGTGGTCTGCCGCGCCGAGCGTCCCGACGGCACCTGGGCGCATCCGGACTTCGTCATCGGCGGCGACTCCCACACACCCATGGTCAACGCGCTGGGCGTGCTGGGCTGGGGCGTGGGCGGCATCGACGTCGAAGCGGCGCTGCTCGGCCAGGCCTACACCTTCCCCGTGCCCCGCGTGGTGGGCGTGCGCCTGCACGGCCGCATCCCTCCCCCGGCGCTGACCACCGACGCCGCGCTGCTCATCACCGAAACGCTGCGTCGCGCCGGCGTCACCGCCTGCGCGGTCGAATTCTTCGGCCCCGCGGTGGCCGGGCTCACGGTGCCCGAACGCGCCACCATCGCCAACATGGCGCCGGAATACGGCGCGACCTGCGGCTACTTCCCCATCGACGACCAGACCCTGTCCTACCTGCGCGCCACCGGCCGCCCCGAGGAACAGGTCGCGCTGGTCGAGGCCTATGCGCGGGCCAACCACCTGTTCCGGGACGCCGATGCCGCCGTCCCGGCCTACAGCCAGGTCGTCGAGATCGACCTGGATAGCGTGCTGCCCGCCATGGCGGGACCGCGCCGGCCCCAGGACCGCCTGCCGCTGTCGCGCATCGCGGAAGACTTCCGGGCCCGCCTGCCGCGCGCGCTGGCCGATGGAGGCTTCGCCGCCGCACCGGCCTCCGGCGCCGGCACGATGGACCACGGCAGCCTCGCACTAGCCGCCATCACTTCGTGCACCAACACCTCCAATCCCGTCGTCATGCTGGCGGCCGGCATCGTCGCCCGCAAGGCGGTCGCGCGCGGACTCCAGCCTCCGGCATGGGTGAAGCGTTCGCTCGCGCCCGGTTCGCGCACCGTCACGCGCTACCTGGAAGAGGCGGGGCTGCTGGCGCCCCTGGCCGCACTCGGCTTCCACCTGATCGGCTACGGCTGCACCACCTGCGGCGGCAAATCCGGCCCGCTCGTTCCCGAAGCCGCGCGCGAAATCGAACAGCGCGGCCTGGTCGCGGCGGCGGTGCTGTCGGGCAATCGCAACTTCGAAGGCCGCATCCACAAGCTCATCCGCGCCAACTACATCGGCGCGCCGCCGCTGGTTGTCCTGTACGCGCTGGCCGGCCGCATCGACGTCGACCTGACGCGCGACCCCATCGCCACCGATCCGGCCGGCGTTCCCGTCTACCTGCGCGACCTGTGGCCGACCCCCGAGGAAATCGCGCAGGCCATGCCGGTCGCCACACGGCGCGAGATCTTCGTCGACACCTACGAGGCCCGCGCCGCCGGCGGCTCGCTGTGGGACACGCTGGAAGCGCCCACCGGCCCGCTCTTTCCCTGGGACCGCCAGTCGCACTACTTGGTCGAACCTCCTTTCTTCCGCCAGGCCGGCGCCGCGAAAGGCCTGGACCAGTTGGAACGCGAGCTGCAAGGCGCCCGCGTGCTGGCCGCCTTCGGCGATTCGCTCACCACCGACCACATTTCCCCCGGCGGCGAGATCCCCGCCGACACGCCCGCCGGCCGCTACCTGACCCAGGCCGGCGTGGCGCCGGCCGACTTCAACACCTACGTGGCGCGGCGCGGCAACCACGAGATCATGGCTCGCGCCACCTTCGCCAACATCCGCATCAAGAACCTGCTCGTGCCCGGCACCGAAGGCGGCGTCACCATCCACTTTCCCGGGCACACCCCCTGCACCATCTTCGACGCGGCCCGCGCCTACCGCCAGGACGGCATCGCCACCCTGATCCTGGCCGGCAAGGAATACGGCACCGGCAGCAGCCGCGACTGGGCCGCCAAGGGCTCCGCGCTGCTGGGCGTGAAGGCCGTGCTGGCCGAGTCCTTCGAACGCATTCACCGCGCCAATCTGGTGGGCATGGGCGTGCTGCCCCTGTCCTTCCTGCCCGGACAAGGATGGCGCCAGCTGGGCCTGACCGGCGCCGAAAGCTTCAGCTTCCAGGGGCTGGCCCGCGGCGTCATGGACGGCACCCCGATCACGGTGGAAGCCGTCGGCCCCGACGGCATCATCCGCTTCCAGGCGCAGGCCCAGGTCCTGACCCAGGCCGAACGCCAGCTGATGCAGGACGGCGGCATCCCGGCCAGCGTCCTCCGCGCCTGCCTGGCCCCCAAGGACACCACCCCGGACTTCAACGAGGAAACGCAACCATGAACCTGGACCTCGTCCTGGCCAACGCCAGGATCCTGCTGCCGCAGCGCGGCCTGACGCCCGGCCAGATCGGCATCAGCCAAGGGCGCATCGCCGTCATCGCCGAACCCGGCGCGCAGCTGGCGGCGGACGAGACCGTCGACTGCCAGGGCCTGTGCGTGCTGCCGGGCGTCATCGACCCGCACGTGCATTTCGGCTTCGGCTCGCCCGAGACCGACTTCGAGACCGAGTCGCGCACGGCGGCCCTGGGCGGCACCACCTCGGTCCTGTCGTTCCATCGCTCTCGCGACATCCGCGAGTCGTTCCAGGCGGCCCACGACCGGGCACTGGCGCAAAGCTGCATCGACTTCGGCTTCCACTTCGGGCTGACCAGCCACCTGCACGTCGAGACGCTGAAGGAAATCTCCGAGCGCTTCGGCGTCTCGTCCTACAAGCTCTACATGATGTACAAGGGCGCCGCCGGCCTGGCCCAGGGCTTCACCGACATCGACGACGGCCTGTTGTTCGCCGCGCTGCGCGAGACCGCGCGCATCCCGGGCGCGATCCTGGGCGTGCACTGCGAGAACGTGGAAGTGATTCCGCTGCTGCGCGATCCGCTGCGCGCCGCCGGGCGCGACGACCTGAGGGCGTGGAACGAGCAGAGCCCCGACTACCTGGAAGCCGAGAACGTGCACCGCGTGTGCTACTTCGCGTCCAAGACCGGCGCCGCCGTCAACATCGTCCACCTGAGCAGCGGCGAGGCCCTGGACGAAGTCCGGCGCCATCGGCGCAACCGCAATGCCCCGCCCATCCACGTCGAAACCTGCCCGCACTACCTGTTCCTGACGGACGAGAGTCCCGCCGGCACCTATGCCAAGGTCAACCCGCCCGTGCGTGGCCAGGCCGACGTCGACGCCATGTGGGAAGGCGTGCTGGACGGCTCGGTCACCACCATCGGCTCGGACCACGTGCCGCGCAAGCGCAGCACCAAGGACAAGGATATCTGGGCCGCCAGCAACGGCTTCCCGGGCACCGGCATGATCCTGCCCATCCTGCTGCACGAGGGCTACCACCGCCGCGGCGTGCCGCTGGAGCGGCTGATGGAAGTCGCCTCGGCCAACTCGGCCCGGCACTACAACATGCCGTCCAAGGGCGGCATCGAGGTCGGCAAGGACGCCGACCTGCTGGTGGTCGACCTGGACCTGGAGAAGACCGTGGACCCGGCCACGCTCGAATCCTATGCCGACTATTCGCCCTACGAGGGCATGACGCTCAAGGGCTGGCCGGTGCGCACGCTGGTGCGGGGCCGCACCGTGGCCCTGGACGGCAAGATCACCGATGAAGCGCGCACCCGGCCCGGCGGCCGCTACCTGCGGCGCCTTTGATACCCCAAGGAAACGACATGAGCCAAACCAAACGCATCTGGGACGACTTCCTGACCGAACGCGACCAGCAGGTCCTTGCCGTGGCCGGCTACGGCAAGCGCGGCGGCTTCGGCACGCGTCCCGCCCTGTTCATCATCGACGTCCAGTACAACTTCTGCGGCGATACCCCGCAGGACATCCTGGAAGGCCTCAAGCAGTACCGCACCCATTGCGGCAAGGAAGCCTGGGACGCCGTCGCGCACATGGTGCCGCTGCTGGAACTGGCGCGCGAGAAGAACATCCCCGTGTTCTACACGGAAAGCGCCCGCCGCCCCGACCTGCTCGACAGCGGCGTGCAGGTCGGCAAGAACCATCGCGGCGGGGAAAAGACCGTGCTGGCCGATACGCACGCCACCCGGACCGTCGAGGCGCTGGCCCCGCGCCCGCAGGACATCCGCATCACCAAGACCAAGCCGTCGTGCTTCTTCGGCACGACCTTCATGAGCCATCTGAACTTCCTGGACGTCGACACGCTGATCCTGGTCGGCTGCACCTCGTCGGGCTGCCTGCGCGCCACCGCCGTGGACGCCTACTCGTACAACTTCAAGGTGATCATTCCCGAAGAAACGGCGTTCGACCGCTTCCAGGCCAGCCACGCGATCAACCTGTTCGACCTGAACTGCAAGTACGCCGACGTGATTCCCTCGAGCGAGGTCCGCGACTACCTGGCCACGCTGCCGGTGCGCCAGGGCGGCGGCTCGGCCGGCTGAGCGGACCAGGCATGCCGTCCGCCACGTCCGCCGCCCCCATCCCGGTCTACCTGCTGACCGGGTTCCTGGGCAGCGGCAAGACCACCCTGCTCGCCCGGCTGGTGCACAGCCGCGAATTCGCCGACACCGCCGTGGTCATCAACGAGTTCGGCGAGGTCGGCCTGGACCACGTCCTGGTCGGCCAGTCCAGCGAGGACGACATCGTGCTGCTGGACTCGGGATGCCTGTGCTGCGCCAGCAACAACTCGCTGCAGGAAACGCTGGAGTCGCTGTACTACCGGCGGCTGCGCGGCGAGATTCCGGCGTTCTCGCGCATCGTGGTCGAGACCTCGGGGCTGGCCGAACCGGCCCCGCTCATCAACGCCCTGGCTTCCGACGCCTCCATCGCGCGCCACGTGCGGCTGGCCGGCGTGATCACCACCATCGATGCCGAGCACGGCGCGGCCACGCTGGACGAATACGAAACCGCCGCCACGCAGCTCGCGGTGGCCGACCTCGTGGTCCTGACCAAGACCGACAAGGTCGCGCCCGAGGCCGCCTCGGCCATGGCCGGGCAACTGCGCCGGCAGGCGCCCGGCGCCCCGGTCCTGCGCGCGGATCGCGACGGCCTGCAAGAGCGGACCGATCTCTTCCAGGCCGCGGACCGCCGGACCGTGGCGCCGGGCCAGTTCGGGCTGGAACGTCCGCGGGCCTGGACGCGGCTCGCCCACGTCCTGCGCTACGGCATCGCCTCTCACGTGATCCGGGCCGATGGCCCGGTCGACTGGGCACGCTACGCCGCCTGGGTCGACTACATGCAATCACGGCTGGGCGAACGGCTGCTGCGCGTCAAGGGCATCCTGCTCATGGAAGACGGCGCCCACTACGCCATCCACGGCGTGCGCTATGTCTTCAGCCCGCCGCGGCCGCTGGACGGCGAAGTACCCGGCGACCTGTCCGGCGTGCTGGTGCTCATCACCCGCGACGCCGACGAGGAGGAGCTCGCGCTTGCCGCCGCCGTGCTCGACGGCGGCGCCTGACCCCAACCCTCGCTTTCCACGACTTCGATTCCTTCCATGCAACGTCCCGACACCCAGGCCTACGCCCAGCAGTTCCCCAAGCTCCCGCCCACCGCCACCGACGCGCAGGGCCACCTGGTCTACACCCAATTCATCGACGGCGGTTTCACGGGCGCCGACGGCGCCCGCTTGGCCACCAGCGATCCGGTCACCGGACGCCAGTGGGCCAGCATCGCCCGCGGCACCGCGCAGGACGTGGACAAGGCCGTGCAGGCCGCGCACCGCGCCTTCACCCGGGGCGCGTGGCCGGCCATGAACGCCAGCCAGCGCGGCGCGCTGCTGCGCCGCATCGGCGACCTGGTCACCGAGCACGCGGAATGGCTGGCGCACGTGGAACAACGCGACAACGGCAAGCTCAGCGCGGAGCTGTCCATGCAGATGCGCTACATGGCCAACTACTACTATTACTACGGCGGCCTGGCCGACAAGATGGAAGGCACCGTCATCCCGACCGACAAGCCGGGCGTGTTCAACTACACCGTCTACGAGCCACTGGGCGTGGTCGCCTGCATCACGCCCTGGAACTCGCCGCTGCCGCTGGCCAGCATGAAGATCGCGCCCGCCCTGGCGGCCGGCAATACGGTCGTGCTCAAGCCCTCGGAATTCACGTCGGCCTCGCTGCTCGAACTCATGAAGCTGTTCCAGCTCGCCGGCGTGCCAGACGGCGTCGTCAACGTCGTGACCGGCCTGGGCGCCGAGGTCGGGGCCGCGCTGGTGGACCATCCGCTGGTCCAGCGCATCGCCTTCACCGGCGGCCCGGAGGCCGGCCAGCGCATCAACGAGCAGGCCGCCTCGCGCATGAAGCGCGTGACGCTGGAGCTGGGCGGCAAGTCGCCCAACATCGTGTTCGACGATGCCGACTTCGAACAGGCCTTGAAGGGTGCCGTGGCCGGCATCTTCGCCGCCTCGGGCCAGACCTGCGTGGCCGGCTCGCGCCTGCTGCTCCAGGACGGCATCCACGACCGCTTCCTGGAACGCCTGGTCGAGATCGCCGGCAACGCCCGCTTCGGCCACCCGGCCGATCCGCAGACCCAGGTGGCGCCCATCTCCACCGCTCCGCAGCTGGACAAGATCGAGTCCTACGTCCAGGTGGCGCTGGCCGATGGCGCGCGGCTGGTGGCGGGCGGCAAGCGCGCCCACGTGCCGGAGTGCCCGGACGGGCTGTTCTTCCAGCCCACCATCTTCGCGGACGTGGACAACCGCATGCGCATCGCGCAGGAAGAAGTCTTCGGCCCCATTCTGTCGGTCATCCGCTTCCAGGACGAAGACGAAGCCGTGGCCATCGCCAACGACGTCGACTTCGGCCTGGCGGCCGGCGTCTGGACCACCTCCATGCCGCGCGCGCTGCGCATGGCGGGCAAGGTGCGGGCCGGCACGGTCTGGGTCAACAACTACCGCTCGACCAGCGTCACCTCGCCGTTCGGCGGTTTCAAGATGAGCGGCGTCGGACGCGAATGCGGCATTGCCGGCATGCGCGAGTACATGGAGATCAAGAGCGTCTGGCTGTCCATGGAAACCGACATCCCCAACCCCTTCGTGCGGCGCTGAGCCGGCTCCCGGCGGCGGAAAGGCAAATTGGCTATGATGGCGCGAGTCCCCAGCGACCTACCCGGCATGACGGCGCGCGCCGCCGTGCCGCCCCACCGTGACCAGAACCGACCCCACCCGCTCCAGAAAGAGCGAGGACGCCGCCGCCTCGCATCGCATCGCCGACTACGTCCCGCTCTACTACCGGGTCTATACGCTGCTGCTCCAGCACATCCGGGACCACGGCTACGACGAGCACACGCCGCTGCCGACCGAGGCCGAGTTCGCCGAACGCTTCCAGGTCTCGCGCGTGACCCTGCGCAAGGCGATGAACATCCTGGAGGCCGACGGCCTGATCACGCGCCAGCGCGGCCGGGGGACCTTCGCCCGCAAGCCCGTCCGCCCGTCCGGCAAGACCGGCTTCAGCGGCCTGATCGAGAACATCGTCCACTTCCAGGAAACGACCAAGGTCAAGCTGCTGGCGTTCGAGCGCGTCGGGCTGCCGACCAACATCGCGCCGCTGCTCGACAGGCAGCAGGGCGAACCCGGCCTGCGCATCGTGCGCGTGCGCAGCGACGCCACGTCGCCCTTCTCGCACATTACCTGCTACCTGCCGGAACCCGAGGCCAGCCTGCTCAAGCGCAACGAACTGCGCAACACGCCGGTGTCCATCCTGCTCGAGCGCCAGGGCGTGAAGGCCACCCAGGCCGAGCAGTGGATCAGCGCCACGCTGGCCGACAAGGACACGGCCCAGGCCCTGCAGGTCGAGATGGGCAGCGCGCTGATCAGCCTGACGCGGATCTACCGGGATACCGCCGGGCGGCCCATCGAGATCCTGCACGAGCTCTATCGGCCCGATCGCTACGAATACCGCGTGAACCTGTCGCGCGTCGAGCAGGGCGACGCCCCGCGCTGGTCGGAAGTCCCGGACTGACCCGGGCGGCGCCGCCGCGCGCCCCGCCCCTCCCCTTGATCCCGCCGATACGCCCGTCGCCGGCCTGAGCCGTCGCGTCCTGATTCGCGTCCCCCATTCCACCCATAAAAGTATTATGTATGATACAAAATACTTTTAGACCGGCCCGATGCCAGCGCCGGCCGCCTCGTCGAGACAGAAGGATCCCATGCAGCAGCCTCACCACGTCATCGTTGCCGGCGCAGGGCCGGTGGGCCTGACCGCCGCGCTGATCATCGCGCGTGCCGGCGTGCGCGTCACGCTCCTGGAAAAGCGCGATCGGCTCAACGAAGCCTCGAAGGCCTCGACCTTCCATGCGCCCACCCTCGCGGTGCTGGACCACCTGGGCGTCCTGCCCGCCATGCTGGCACAGGGCCAGGACGTCACGCACATCCAGTACCGCAGCACCGAACAGGGCATCCTGGGCGAGATCGCCCTGGCCGAACTGAAGCACGACACCGACTACCCGTATCGCCTGCACCTGGAACAATCGCGCATCACGCCGCTGCTGCTGGCGCAACTGCGCGCGCATCCGCATGCCGACGTGCGGTTCGGCACCGCCTTCCTGGACGCCGCCCCGGATACCGGCGGCGTCACCGTGCGCGTGCAGGACCCCAAGGGCGTCCACACGCTGCGCGCCGACTACCTGCTCGGCACCGACGGCGCGCGCAGCCAGGTACGGGAATCCATGGGCCTGCCGTTCGATCCGACCCCCTATCCCGGCTGCGTGCTGCGGGTGCTGGCCGACGAAAGCCTCGAGCGCATCCTGCCCGGGCTGCGGCCCATCAGCTACCTCGTGAACGGCGACGCCTCGGCCAGCTTCCTGCGCATGCCCGACTGCTGGCGCATCATCCTGCGCGTGCCTCCCGACGTGGACCAGGCCCACGCCCAGTCGCGCGCCTGGATACTGGAACGGCTCCGGCAACTGGTGCCCGGCCTGGCGGAACTGCCCAACATCCTCGGCCAGGACGTGTACTCGGCCAGCAAGTTCGTGGCCGGCACGTACCGCGCGGGCCGCATCTACCTGGCCGGCGACGCCGCCCACCTCAGCAATACCCGCGGCGGCATGAACATGAACTGCGGGCTGCACGACGCCTACTTCATGGCCACCGCGCTGGTCGAGGGCCTGCGCCAAGGCGACCAGGCCATCGTCGACGCGGCCGCCGACCGGCGCCACCGGGTCGCCGCCGATTCCCTGCTGCCGCGCACCGATGCCATGGTGACCGGGCAGGCCACCTGGCTCGACAACGTCAAGAGACTGCTGGGCGACCCCGCCCAACGTCTCGCCTTCCTGCGCCGGACCGCCATGCTGGACATGGCGCCCGAACTGGCGCGCCGCATCGACCCCGTTTCCGCCGCCGCATGAGACCCGCCATGACCGACCTCCCTCTCGTCAGCCGCCCCCAATGGCGCGTCGGCGCCCTGGTGCCGCCCGCCAACCCCACCGTCGAAGTCGAATATCCGGCATTGCTGCCGGCCGCCGCCGCGCTGCACGCGATGCGCCTGCCCGTGGTGGCCGGCGATCTCGACACCCGCAACCTGGCCTACCTCGACAGCTACGTGTCCTGTCTGCAAGGCTTCGGCTCGCTCAAGCTCGACGGCGCCGTCATCGCCCTGACCGGCTCGCAATACCGCATCGGCCACCAGGAAGACCTGCGCCGCTGCGAGCAATTGTCCGAGCGGTTCGGCATGCCGGTGGAAACCGCCAGCTCCGCGCTGGCGCGGGCGCTGCGCCACCTGGGCATCACGCGCATCAGCATGGTGTCGCCCTACCCCGACTGGCTGACCGAACTGGCCATCGCCTACTGGCGCGGCGCGGGCGTGCAGGTCGACCACGTCGAACACTTCGCCGACGAACTGGTGGCCTACAAGGTCTCGCCGGCCGAGGTCGCCCAGCGGCTGGCCTCGGTACAGGCGCATCCCGACGGCGCCGTGCTGCTGTCGGGAACGGGCATGCCGACCATCGAATCGATCATGCAGGCGGGGACCGGCAAGCAGGTCCCCATCCTGTCCTCCAACCTGTGCAGCATCTGGAGCATCAGCCGGACGCTGGGGATCCCCCATCCGGAGTGGATGGCACGAGCCTTCCCCTGGCTGTGCACGGCCTGATCCGCACCGCCCGTCTTCGCCCCTTCATGTCACCGAGGATACCCGCCATGACCTCCGTTCGCCTCGTCGTCCTGCTGGCCGCCCTGGCCGGCGCCGCCAGCCTGCCGTCCGCCCCCGCCCTCGCACAGGGCGGTGCCTATCCCAACAAGCCGATCCGCGTCATCGTGCCGTTCCCGGCAGGCGGCACCACCGACGTCGTCGCCCGCCTGATCGGCGCGCAGGTCGGCGAGGCGTGGAGCCAGTCCGTGGTGGTCGACAACGTGGCCGGCGCCTCGGGCCTGATCGGCACGGCCGCGGGCGTGCGCGCCGCGCCCGACGGCTACGTCCTGACGCTGGGCAACAACCAGACTCATTCGACCAACGCGTCGCTGTTCCCCAAGATCCAGTTCGACCTGAACAAGGACGTCCAGCCCATCGCGCTGCTTACCCGCACCCGCCACGCCATCGTCGTGCCCGCCTCGTCGCCGTACAGGACGCTGTCCGAGCTCATCCAGGGCGGCCGCGGCAAGCCGGTGAACTACGCCTCCTCCAGCCCCGGCTCGTCCTCGCACCTGGTGTCCGAGACCCTGTGCTCCAGCATGAAGATGCGGTGCACGCACATTCCCTACAAGGGCGCCGCGCCGGCGGTGACCGACCTGATCGCCGGGCACGTGGACTTCATGACCGCGAGCTATGCCAGCGCCATCGCCTACATCAAGGCCGGCAAGCTGCGCGCGCTGGCCATCTCGGGCGACACCCGCGAGGCGCAGGCGCCCGACGTCCCCACGCTGCACGAACTCGGCTACGAGACGTTGTCGGCCGACAGCTGGATCGGACTGTACGCCCCCGCCGGCACGCCGCGCGCGATCTTGACCAAATGGAGTGACGAGCTGGCGCGTGTCATGGCCCAGCCCGACATCCAGCAGAAGCTGGCCGGCGCGGGTTTCGAACCCTGGTTCAAGCCCCTGGCGCAGTTCGAGGAGTTCCACCGCAACGAGATCGCCCGCTGGCGCAAGATGGTGCAGACGGCCGGCGTCACGCTGGAATAGCGCCATGGCCTCGCGCACCGGACCCACCCTGCCGCGGATGTCGCGCCTGTGCCTGGGCATGATGTCCTACGGCGACCCCGCCTGGGCGCCCTGGGTCGTCGGGCAGGACGCGGCGCGCGTCCTGTTCCACCAGGGCCTGGAGAACGGCATCACATGCTTCGATACCGCCAACTACTACTCGGACGGGGAAAGCGAGCGCATCCTGGGCCGGCTGGTGCGCGAGCACGGCGGCCGCCATGAGCTGACCCTCGCCACCAAGGTCGGACTGCCGGTGGCCGACGGCCGGGGCCTGTCGGCGGCGCAGATCGCCCGACAGGCCGAGGCCTCGCTCAGGCGCCTGGAGACGGACTACATCGATCTCTACCAGGTCCACAGCTGGGACGACGCCGTTCCCGTCGAGGAAACGCTGGGTGCCCTCGAAGCCCTGGTCGACGCGGGCAAGATCCGCGCGTACGGTTGCTCCAACCTGGACCATCTCCAGATCGGACAGGCCGCGCGGGCCGCCGCCGCCCTGGGCGCGCGCGGCTACGCCAGCGCGCAGTTGCAGTTGAACCTGCTCTATCAGGAAGAACTGCGCGCCACCGTGCCGGCCTGTGCCCGGCACGGCCTGCACATCATGGCCTACAGCCCGCTAGCGCGCGGCTACCTGGCCGGCCCGGCGGCCGGCGACGCCGAGGCCGCAGCGCGGCTGGCCTCCGACGCCAAGGGGCAGCGGCTGTACGGCGGGCCGCGCGGCGCCCGGGTCCGCGCCGAGCAGCTGCGCATCGCCGCGGAACTGGGCGCCGAGCCCGCTGCCGTCGCGCTGGCATGGGTGCTGGCCCAGCCCGGCGTGCGCTCGGTCATCGTCGGCGCCTCCCAGTCCTCGCACCTGGACGTCGCACTGCGCGGGCGCGACCTGCGCCTGCCCGCCCAGGCCCTGGACCGCCTGGCCGCGGCCTACGAACCGCGCGACTACCTGCGCGTGCGGCTGAACCCCTGACGACCGTAGGCTCAAGGCCGTCCGCCGGCGGACCTGGCGTTACCATAGGGACATCAGCGTTTCAGCCGGAGCTGCTTCCCATGGCACAAATCGTCTTGCTCGAGAACATCCATCCCAGCGCGGTCGAAGTCTTCGCCGCCGCGGGCTACAGCGACATCGCCACCCACGCCAGCGCCCTGCCGCCCGACGCGCTGCGCGATGCCCTGCGGGGCGCCAGCGTGGTCGGCATCCGTTCGCGCACCCACCTGGATGCGAGCATCATCGACAGCCTGCCCGACCTGCGCGTCATCGGCTGCTTCTGCATAGGCACCAACCAGGTCGACCTCGCCACCGCGATGGAACGGGGCGTGCCGGTCTTCAACGCGCCGTTCTCCAACACCCGCTCGGTGGCCGAACTGGTGCTGGCCGAGACCATCCTGCTGCTGCGCCGCATCCCCGAGAAGAACCTGCGCGTGCACCAGGGCCACTGGGACAAGAGCGCGACCGGCGCCTACGAGACCCGCGGCAAGACCCTGGGCATCATCGGCTACGGCAACATCGGCTCGCAGGTCGGCATCCTGGCCGAGGCCCTCGGCATGCGGGTCATCTTCCACGACGTCGAGGCCAAGCTGCCGCTGGGCAACGCCCGCGCCTACCCCGACCTGTCCGCGCTGCTGGCCGAGTCCGACGTGGTGACCCTGCACGTGCCCGGCGGCCGCTCCACGGAAAACATCATCAACGAGGCCACGCTGTCGCAAATGAAGCGCGGCGCCATCCTGATCAACGCCTCCCGCGGCACCGTGGTCGACATCGATGCGCTGCGGGCCGCGCTCGATGCCGGTCTGCTGCGCGGCGCGGCGCTGGACGTCTTCCCGGTCGAGCCCAAGAGCGTGGACGAACCGCTCAAGAGCCCGCTCATCGGGCTGCCCAACGTCATCCTGACGCCGCACATCGGCGGCAGCACGGTCGAATCGCAGGAAAACATCGGCAAGGAAGTGGCCGAGAAGCTGGTGCGCTTCATCCAGGGCGGCACGACCAAGGGCGCGGTGAACTTCCCCGAGCTGTCCCACCAGGACCTGGCGGGCACCTCGCGCATCCTGCACGTGCACCGCAACGAACCGGGCGCGCTGGCCCTGCTGAACGCCGTCTTCGCCGAACGCAAGATCAACATCTGCAGCCAGCAACTGCAGACCAAGGGTCCGATCGGCTACGTGCTGACCGACATCGGCAACCAGGCCGACGCGGCGCTGATGGACGCGCTGCGGGCGCTGCCGATGACGGTGCGCTGCGACCTGCTCTAGGCCGAAGGCAGGAAGCGCACCGCCAGGCGCTCTTGCAGGCGGCGGTGGAACTCGGGCACGCGCTGCGCCGCCGCCCGCGTCAATTCGCGGAACACCTCGGTCTCGGCGCCGGGCGCGACGCGCGGCGCGGCCCAGATCGCATCGGGAAAGTGGCGGTCGCCGCGCCAGCGCGGAATGACGTGCCAATGCAGGTGGGGCACCATGTTCCCCAGCGCGGCCAGGTTGACCTTGTCGGGCCGCATGTGGTCGCGCATAACGGCCTCCACCTCCAGCACCACCCGCATCACGTGCAGCCGGTCCTCGTCGGCCAGGTCGGTCATCTCCGCCGCGTGGGTGCGCCAGATCACGCGCACGTAGCCCGGATAGTCCGCGTCGTCGACGGCGATCACGCGCAGCCTGTCGTCGCGCCACAAGGCCGGCGAGCCATCGCTGGCGCACAGCGGGCAGGAATCGGCGGGGGAACTCATCTCGTGTGCACCTCGATGGCTATGACGCGCCCTGGCGCAACTGCACCTGGCTGATGAAGTGCTGCAGGACCTGCAGGCCGTCCTCGTCCAGGCCGTCCAGGGTACAGCCCATGTGATGCCCTTGCTCCGGCGCCCGGCGCGGCGTGACGTGCATCACCTTCAGGTCCACCGCCAGCCGGGTCGCCGGCCCCAGCGCCAGCGTGGCCCGCGGCAGCGGCGTGCCCACGGGGAAGGGCGGACTGCCGGGCGGCAGCAGCAGCCCGACCCCGGTCATGCTGATGTCGATCACTTCCAGCTCGACCGGCCCGCCGGCCTCGGGAGCGCGCGCCCGCACCACCGGAGCGGGGCGCATGACCGGCCGCACGCGGAAGTACGAACGCCGCTGGAAGCGGTACAGCTCCAGCGGCAACAGGCACGCCAGCCGGCTGCCCGCGTCGCCCGGCAGCCATTGCAGGTTCTGGACGCGGAACTGGATCTTGACGTGGTCCAGGTAGCCCACGGCCACCATCCACGGAGAAGCGAGCAGATGCTCCAGGCGCGCGTCGCCTGGGGTGCCGAACAGCCACAGCAGCCGCCGGCCGCGGTCCACACCGGCGATGGCCGACAGGCACGAGACGCCATCGGCGGCGACCAGGGCCACGATCTCGGCCTGCTCGACCATGCGCCCGAGCAGGGTCAGGATTTCCAGCGGCTGCGAGATCCGGAAATCCTCGAGCGAGGCGTCGTCGCCGGCAGGCTCGGGCGTCAGAGGCAGCAGCGGATGCTCCCTCATGGCTTGCCTCCCCGTGCGTGCGCGCCCGTTCCCAAGGCCGCGCCTACAGCAGGACCCGTTCGATACCGCCGTCGTTGGCCCGCCTGACGTAATCCTCCATCCATTGCTGCCCCAGCACGTGACGGGCGATCTCGACGACGATGTAGTCGGCGTCCAGGTTCGCGTCGTCGTTGTAGCGACTGAGCCCTTGCAGGCACGACGGACAGGAGGTCAGCACCTTGACGTCGCCCTGGAAGCCGTCGGCCCGCAGCTTGTCGGCCCCCTTGCGCAGCTCCTCCTCCTTGCGGAAACGGATCTGCGTGGAGATGTCGGGACGCGTCACCGCCAGCGTTCCGGACTCGCCGCAGCAGCGGTCGCTCTTGTCCACGCCCTCGCCCACCAGCGCCCGGACCGTCTTCATCGGATCCTGGAGCTTCATGGGCGTGTGGCAGGGATCATGGTACATGTACCGCGCGCCGGTCACGCCCTCGAGCTTGACGCCCTTCTCCAGCAGGTATTCGTGGATGTCGATCAGGCGGCAGCCCGGGAAGATCTTCTCGAACTCGTAGCCGGCCAGCTGGTCGTAGCACGTCCCGCAGCTGACCACCACGGTCTTGATGTCGAGGTAGTTGAGCGTGTTCGACATCCGGTGGAACAGCACCCGGTTGTCGGTGATGATCTTCTGCGCCTTGTCGTCCATGCCGTTGCCGCGCTGCGGGTAGCCGCAGCACAGGTAGCCCGGCGGCAGCACGGTCTGCACGCCGGCATGCCACAGCATGGCCTGGGTCGCCAGGCCCACCTGCGAGAACAGCCGCTCGGAACCGCAGCCCGGGAAATAGAACACCGCCTCGGTGTCGGCCGAGGTGGCGCGCGGGTTGCGGATGATGGGGATGTACTTGGCGTCCTCGATGTCCAGCAGCTTGCGCGCGCCCTGCTTGGGCAGGTTGCCGGGCATCTTCTTGTTGACGAAGTGCACCACCTGTTCCCGCATGGGCGGCTTGCCCACCGTGGCCGGCGGATGCTCGGTCTGCTTGCGCGCGAACTTGGCCAGCACGTCGTGGGCCAGCCGCTGGGCCTTGTAGCCGACGTCGACCATGGCCTTGCGCGTGGCATTGATGGTGCGCGGATCCTTGGCGTTCAGGAAGAACATCGCCGCGGCCGTGCCCGGGTTGAACGACTTGCGGCCCATGCGGCGCAGCAGGCTGCGCATGTTCATGGACACGTCGCCGAAGTCGATGTCCACCGGACAGGGCTTCTCGCACTTGTGGCACACCGTGCAGTGGTCGGCCACGTCCTCGAACTCTTCCCAGTGCTTGATGCTGATGCCGCGGCGCGTCTGCTCTTCGTACAGGAAGGCCTCGACCAGCAGCGAGGTCGCCAGGATCTTGTTGCGCGGGGAATAGAGCAGGTTGGCGCGCGGCACGTGGGTGGCGCACACCGGCTTGCACTTGCCGCAGCGCAGGCAGTCCTTGATGGCGTGCGAAATGGCGCCGATGTCGCTCTGCTGCATGATCAGCGACTCGTGGCCCAGCAGGTTGAAGCTGGGGGTATAGGCATGGCGCAGGTCGCCGCCGGGCATCAGCTTGCCGGCGTTGAAGCGGTTGTGCGGGTCGATGCGGCGCTTGTAGTCCTGGAACGGCGCCAGCTCGGCCTCGGACAGGAACTCATACTTGGTGATGCCGATGCCGTGCTCGCCCGAGATCACCCCGTCCAGGCTGCGCGCGACGTCCATGATGCGCGCGACGGCCTCGTTGGCCTCCTGCAGCATCTCGTAGTTGTCGGAGTTGACGGGGATGTTGGTGTGCACGTTGCCGTCGCCCGCGTGCATGTGCAGCGCGACGAACACCCGGCCCTTGAGCTCCTTGTCGTGGATCTCCTGGGCCCGGACCAGGATGGGCGCGCAGGCCTGGCCGGAGAAGATGCGCGACAGCGGCGCCTTCAGCTCCGCCTTCCAGGACACGCGCACCGTGCGGTCCTGCACCACGTCGAACACGCGGGCCGTGGGCTGCACCTGCAGCCGCTCCTGCAAGGCCGGCAGCAGCTGCCCCAGCCCGATGCGGGCGAACTCGCCCAGCGTGTCGGCCAGCGGCAGGTCCATGCTGCGCAGGATCCAGTTCCAGCGCTCGCGCACCGACTCCAGCAGTTCCAGCGCCTGCACGGCGCGGTCGCCCAGGATCTCCTCGCGCGACAGCTTCTCGCCCTCGCCGTCCTCGCTCTTGCCCACCGGCAGCTCGCCGTCGAAGAACTCGGCCAGCCGGTCGATCAGCCGCAGCTTGTTGCGGGTCGACAGCTCGATGTTGATGCGCTCGATCTCGTCCGTGTACTCGCCCATGCGCGGCAGCGGGATCACCACGTCTTCGTTGATCTTGAAGGCGTTGGTGTGGCGCGCGATGGCGGCCGTGCGCGAACGGTCGAGCCAGAATTTCTTGCGGGCCTCGGCGCTGACCGCCACGAAGCCTTCGCCATGGCGGGTGTTGGCCAGCCGCACGACCTCGCTGGCGGCAACGGCCACCGCATCCTCGTCGTCGCCGACGATGTCGCCGATCAGCACCATCTTGGGCAGCGTGCCGCGCTTGCTCTTGGTGGCATAGCCCACCGCGCGCAGATAGCGCTCGTCCAGGTGCTCCAGGCCAGCCAGGATCGCTCCGCGCGCGCGCCCCTCGCCATCCAGGTAGGCCTTGACTTCGACGATGGACGGAATCGCATCGCGCGCCTGCCCGAAGAACTCCATGCAGACCGTGCGCACGTGCTTGGGCATGCGGTGCAGCACCCAGCGCGCCGAGGTGATCAGGCCGTCGGTACCTTCCTTCTGCACGCCCGGCAGGCCGGCCAGGAACTTGTCGGTGACGTCCTTGCCCAGACCTTCCTTGCGAAAGACCCGGCCATTGATCTCGAGCGTCTCGGCGCGCAGCAGGCGCTCTCCCGGCTTGCCCATCCCGTCGAACCACTTGAGCTCGAACCGGGCCACCGGCACGTCGTGGATCTTGCCCAGGTTGTGCTCGAGACGCGTGACCTCCAGCCAGTTGCCCTCGGGGTCGACCATGCGCCACCAGGCCAGGTTGTCCAGCGCCGTGCCCCACAGCACCGCCTTCTTTCCGCCCGCGTTCATGGCGACGTTGCCGCCCACGCAGGAAGCCTCGGCCGAGGTGGGGTCCACCGCGAACACGTAGCCGGCCTTGTCGGCCGCGTCGGCCACCCGCTTGGTGACCACGCCGGCGCCGGTGAACACCGTCGCGACTTCGCGGTCCACGCCGGGCAGCGGCCCGACAGTGACGTCGCCCAGGGTCTCGAGCTTTTCAGTGTTGATGACGGCGGACTTCCACGTCAGCGGCACCGCGCCGCCGGTATAGCCCGTGCCGCCCCCGCGCGGGATGATGGTCAGGCCCAGCTCGATACAGCCGCGCACCAGCGCGGCGATCTCGTCCTCGCTGTCCGGCGTCAGCACCACGAACGGGAATTCCACGCGCCAGTCGGTGGCGTCGGTGACATGCGAGACACGGGACAGCCCGTCGAACTTGATGTTGTCGCGCGCCGTCGCGCGGCCCAGCACCTTCTGCACGCGGCGGCGCAGTTCGGCGGTCTCGTTGAACTCCTGCTCGAAGGCCCGCACGGCGCTGCGCGCCATGTCCAGCAGCCGCCCCACCTTGCCGTCGCGTTCCGCGTCGTCGGGCTCGCGCCGGCGCTCGACCTCGCGCAGCCGGTGGTTCAGCGCCTCGACCAGCAGGCCGCGGCGCTTGGGGTTGTCCAGCAGGTCGTCCTGCAGATAGGGATTGCGGCGCACCACCCAGATGTCGCCCAGCACTTCGTACAGCATGCGCGCCGACCGGCCGGTGCGGCGCTCGCCGCGCAGGTCGCACAGCATGTCCCAAGCCTGCGAGCCCAGCAGCCGCTGCACGATTTCCCGGTCGGAAAACGACGTGTAGTTGTACGGAATCTCCCGCAGGCGGGTCGGTGCGTGCGCAGGAGCGAGGGCGATGGGCAGAGGGGCGTTCATGGTGGGGGCTGTACTTCATCCCGAGGGTAGCCGACCATTCTAGCCGATTGCCCCACCCTCCCGCTGGAGCCGCCCGCCTTTTCCGACCCGCTAAAAGGGTCATATCTGGCGGGAAATGCATCCAACGCGGGGACATTCGCCCCGCCGGGGCGCCTAGGAAGCCACGCCCAGGCGCCGCGCCCAGCCCGTCTCCGAGAACCCCACGCTGGCCACGCCGTCCGCCGTCACCAGCACCGGCCGCTTCACCAGCGTCGGATGCTCGGCCACCAGCGCCAGCCACTGCGCCTCGCCGGCGGGCTGCTTGCGGTCCTCCGGCAGGTTGCGCCAGGTCGTGGACGACCGGTTCACCAGCTTCTCCCAGCCCCCTACCTGGGCCGCCCAGTCCTTCAGCGTGGCCGCGCCCACCGGATGCTCCCGGTAATCGACGAAATCGGCCTCCAGCCCCTGGGCGGCCAGCCATTTACGCGCCTTGCGGCAGGTATCGCAATTGTTCAGTCCGTAGACCCGCGTCGTCATGTTCCAGATCCTTTTCTTGCTACTTGTCGGGGAACACCCACAGCAGCGCGGCGGTCATCGTGGCGTAGCGCCCGAACTTGCCGATGGCCATGTAGACCACGCAGGCCCGGAAATCCAGCCGCAGCCACCCCGCCACCGCGCACAGCGGATCCCCCACCAGGGGCACCCACGACAGCAGCAGCGTCTTGGCGCCAAACCGCTCTATCCACGCGTGGGCATAGGCATGCCAGCGATCCTTCCGCGTGGGCGCGTGCGCCTCGCCGTCGTCCGGTTCCGCCTCGTGTTCGTGAGGATGCCGGGCCTCGCGCCGCGCCTTGATGCGCTCCACCGCCCGCTTGGCTCCCACCCCCATCCAGTAGCTGATCATCCCCCCCACGGTATTGCCCGCCGTCGCCACCAGCACCGCCACCCAGAACATCGGCGGCGCCAGCTTCACATAGCCGAACACCGCCGGCTCGGACCCCATGGGCAGCAGCGTGGCCGACACCAGGCTGACCAGGAAAACGGCCGACAGCCCCACCTCGGGCAAAGCCAGAGCGTGGAGCAGCCAGTGAACGGAGGATTCCAGCCATTGATGCATGGCGAGGAGTTTAGCCCACCCCCTGGCTCTTTCCAGGTGGCGAAGCGCCTCTTGAGCCATCTGTGTCAAACTTAAGGATTACGCTTTTTCCACCAACCCCTGACGCAGCATCATGGCCACCGACTATCTCAAGCGCATACTCACCGCCAAAGTCTATGACGTCGCTATCGAGTCCTCCCTCGACGCGGCTCCCCAGATTTCGGCGCGAATTGCGAACACGGTGCTGCTCAAGAGGGAAGACACCCAGCCCGTCTTCAGCTTCAAGCTGCGGGGTGCCTACAACAAGATGGCCAATCTGCCGCCCAAGGCGCTGGAACGCGGCGTCATCGCCGCCTCCGCGGGCAACCATGCCCAGGGCGTGGCGCTGGCCGCCCAGCGCATGGGCTGCCGGGCCGTCATCGTCATGCCGGTCACCACGCCCCAGCTCAAGATCGACGCGGTCAAGGCGCGCAACGCCGAAGTCGTCCTGCACGGCGAAAGCTTCACCGACGCCTACAACCACGCCAAGCAACTGGAGGCGAAGGAAAAACTCACCTTCGTCCACCCCTTCGACGACCCCGACGTCATCGCCGGCCAGGGCACCATAGGCATGGAGATCCTGCGCCAGCACCCCGGCCCCATCGACGCCATCTTCGTCGCCATCGGCGGCGGCGGCCTGATCTCCGGCGTGGCCGCCTACGTCAAGCAGTTGCGCCCCGAGATCCGCATCATCGGCGTGCAGACCGAAGACTCCGACGCCATGGTCCAGAGCGTGAAGAAAGGCCGCCGCGTCACCCTGCCCGACGTCGGCCTCTTCTCCGACGGCACCGCCGTCAAGCTCGTGGGCGAGGAAACCTACCGCCTTACCCGCAAATACGTGGACGACTTCGTCGTGGTCGACACCGACGCCATCTGCGCGGCGATCAAGGACGTGTTCGAGGAAACCCGCAACGTGCTGGAGCCCGCCGGCGCGCTGGCCCTGGCCGGCCTCAAGAAATACGCCGCCCAGCACCGCCTGAAGGGCAAGACCCTGGTGGCCATCGCCTGCGGCGCCAACATGAACTTCGACCGGCTGCGCTTCGTGGCCGACCGAGCCGACGTGGGCGAGTCCCGCGAAGCCGTGTTCGCGGTCACCATGCCCGAGGAACGCGGCAGCTTCCGCCGCTTCTGCGAACTGGTCGGCAACCGCAACGTGACCGAGTTCAACTACCGGATGGCCGATTCCGAACAAGCCCACGTCTTCGTGGGCCTGCAGACCGAGTCGGCCGGCGAATCCACCAAGATCGCCGCCAACTTCCGGCGCAACGGCTTCACCGCCATCGACCTCACTCACGACGAGCTGGCCAAGACCCACCTGCGCCACATGATCGGCGGCAGCGGCCCGCAGGCCAATCACGAACTGCTGTACCGCTTCGAATTCCCCGAGCGGCCCGGCGCGTTGATGCGCTTCCTGAACTCCATGTCGCCCAACTGGAACATCAGCCTGTTCCACTACCGCAACCAGGGCGGCGACTACGGGCAGATCGTGGTCGGCCTGCAGGTGCCGCCGTCCGACAAGAAGGAATTCGCGGCCTTCCTGGCGGAATTGGGCTACCGGCACTGGGACGAGTCCGAGAACCCGGCCTATAAGCTGTTCCTGCGATAGCCGCGGCTGCGGCCTCCGCGCGGCGTCCCCGCCGCCGGAGGCCCGCCCTTACGCCAGTTCGAAAACGATATCCTGCGCGCCTTCCCACAGCGTCTTCACGCCCAGCGCGCGCAGGTTTTCCTTGCCCTCGACCACCGTCAGGAAATGGTTGCCGGCCAGTTGGCCCATCTTGCTGGCGAACATGCAGCTGCCATAGGCCAGGATGATTTCGGTCTCGCTGTAGCCGCCCGGATAGAACAGGATGTCCCCCACCGAGGGATGGCTGGTGTGGTTCTCGAACCCCACGCCCAGCTTGAACTCGCCCAGCGGAATCCAGCAGCCCTCGCCGCTCCAGCGCACGTGGATGATCTTCTGCTTGTAGGGCAGCAACTTCAGGAAGGCGGCCACGGTCTCGGGAGCATCCGGATTGGTCTCGGCGATGAACTCGTATTCGGCGGCGCGTATGCGGATTCTTGTCATGGTGGTCTGCGAAGGATTGGGGCCCTGACGGGCCCCGGATGAAGGAAAAAAACCGGCCAGGCGCCTCAGTTTAATCAAATGGCTGTCCGGTTCAGGCGGCGGGAGCGGGGTCGGGATCGCCGATCCACTTCGTGACGGTCGGCGCCTTCCAGGCCGCCAGCCCATCGAGCAGCGCGCCCGGGTCGGCCTCGATCACGATCATGTCGCGGTGCTCGGCCTTCATGAAACCCTCCTGCACCGCGTGCGTCAGCATGGCCCGCATGGGCTCGTAGAAGCCGCGCACGTTCAGCACGCCGCACGCCTTGGTGTGGTCCCCCAGCTGCGTCAGCGTGGCCGCCTCGAACAGCTCCTCGTAGGTCCCCAGCCCGCCGGGCATCGCGATGAAGGCGTCCGCCAGGTCCGCCATGCGCGCCTTGCGCGCCCGCATGTCCGCCACGATCTCGTGCGAGGTCAACCCCGGATGCAGATGGCCGCGGTCGTGCAGCCGGCGATTGATGACGCCCACCGCCTGGCCGCCCGCCTCCAGCACCGTGTCGGCCATGATGCCCATCAGGCCCTTGTGGGTGCCGCCATAGACCAGCGTCAGGCCCCGGGCGGCGAACTGCGCGCCCAGTCGCCGCGCGGCCTGCGCGTACTCGTCCGAAAAACCGAAATTCGAGCCGCAGAAAACTGCGACCCGGCCAAGAGCAAGCGCTGTGCTGTCCATGAAAAAAATCCTCGGTACCGAAGCATGAAAGTGTAAACGCGCCGGGCCGCCCCGATGGCGTCAACACCCTGTAACGCGAGGCACGCAGGATGGCAGCGCTCCACGCCCGAGCATCTCCCCCCATCCGCACCCCGACAACGATGAGCGAACATACCTACCCCGTCATCCCCCTGGACCTCTCCCTGCGTCGCGCCTTCCTGCTCAAGACCTTCCGCACCGCCGGCGCGGTCAGCCTGACGGGCTTCCTGGCCGCCTGTGGCGGCGATGGCGACGACGCTTCCGCCAACCCCGCGCCGGTCGATCCCAAGCCCCCCGTCGACCCCGAACCACCGGTCGAGAAGTTCAACCCCTTCGCCAAATTCAGCGCCCTCCAGCCCGCCGACGCCAACGGCGTGATGTTGCCCAAGGGCTTCTCCTCGCGCATCGTCGCGCGCAGCGGCAAGGCCCCGGTCAGCGGCGGCAGCTTCCTGTGGCATGCCGCGCCCGACGGCGGAGCCTGCTATGCCACCGACGACGGCGGCTGGATCTACGTCAGCAACGCCGAAATGACCGCCCCGCTGGGCGGCGTCAGCGCGCTCAAGTTCGACAAGACCGGCAAAATCGTCGACGCCTACCCCATCCTGAAAGGCACCTCGGGCAACTGCGCCGGCGGCCCCACGCCCTGGAACACCTGGCTGTCGTGCGAGGAATTCGAACTCACCCAGCAGATCGCCGGCATGGTCTGGGAATGCGACCCCTACCGCCCCTGGTCCGACGCCAACCCGCCCCGCGCCTGGCCCGCCCTGGGCAAGTACGCGCATGAAGCGGTCTGTGTCGATCCGGCCAATCGCATGCTGTACCTGACCGAGGATGCCAGCGGCGGACGCATCTACCGCTACGTCTGCGACTCGACCGACTGGCCCACCGGCGCCGCACGCCCCGTCAAGTTCGAATCCGGCCAGCTGCAAGTGCTGCGCATCGACGCCCTGCCCCGCGACGCCGACGCCTCCGACGCCGCCTACGCCGACCTCATCGGCTTCGGCAAGACGCCGGCCTCCGTCACCTGGGAGCCCGTGGCCTTCCCCGACCAGGGCCAGAAGAACATCCGCGACACCCTGCGCAAGGGCGGCATCCTGCCCCCCGGCAACTACTTCCAGAAGGCCGAAGGCATCTGGTTCTTCAACGGCATCGTATTCTTCGTCACGTCCCGCAACAGCCGCATCTGGGCCTACGACACCGCCCACCGCACCCTCGAAGTCATCTTCGACGGCAAACTGGGCCCGGCCGACACCCACAGCATCGACGAACCGGACAACATCACCATCACCTCCTTCGGCGAAATGCTGGTGGCCGAGGACGCGGGCAACCTGGAGATCGGCGTGCTGCGCGACGACGGCACGTCGCAGGCCGTGATGCGGCTGGTCGGCCACGACGACAGCGAGATCACCGGCCCCGCCGTTTCGCCCGACGGCACCCGGCTCTACTTCAGCTCGCAGCGCGGTACGGCGGGCAAATCGGAGGAAGGGATCACGTTCGAGGTGCTGTTGCCGACGAAGCTGGTAGAGTAGCCAGGCAGTGGGGAGGCATGGACTCATGCCCAGCCTGAGCGGGAGCATTCGAACGAACCCATTCGACGGCTGATCTCGAATGGTTCAGCCCCCGCTCACGCGGGGAACAGGGGCGCCTGCGGCACCAACCGGCATCCGCAATGCGGTTCATCCCCGCTCACGCGGGGAACAGTGCGGCATCCCCACCAGCACTCTGAGCCGGGCCGGTTCATCCCCGCTCACGCGGGGAACAGATGCGAACTGGCTGGGGCGAGTGCTACGACGGCGGTTCATCCCCGCTCACGCGGGGAACAGGATGGCGCCCTCAACCGCCGGCAGGCACTCTCCGGTTCATCCCCGCTCACGCGGGGAACAGTGCGAATGCGGCGCATGTCAACCCGCCATGGTCGGTTCATCCCCGCTCACGCGGGGAACAGAGGTGCAATGTGATTCGTTCGATAACCATCCGCGGTTCATCCCCGCTCACGCGGGGAACAGTGCTCGAGTTCATCTTCTTTGTGACCGATGAACGGTTCATCCCCGCTCACGCGGGGAACAGGATCCCGCGCCCGTCCTCGCCCGCATCAGCAGCGGTTCATCCCCGCTCACGCGGGGAACAGAGAGCAGCCATGACCATCGACATCCCCCTGTACGGTTCATCCCCGCTCACGCGGGGAACAGCGCAAGGGCGAACGTGGAGTAATTCTTGTTTTCCGGTTCATCCCCGCTCACGCGGGGAACAGGCCAGGGTGACGAGTTTGTCGCTGAATCCCACCGGTTCATCCCCGCTCACGCGGGGAACAGAAGCGACGGAACAGCGCCGCTTGGTGGTGCGGCGGTTCATCCCCGCTCACGCGGGGAACAGTCGATGACATTCTCGGTCTCCTGCTGCGCCAGCGGTTCATCCCCGCTCACGCGGGGAACAGCGTAGGAACCTTCGCTGCCGGCCGTGGTGTAGCGGTTCATCCCCGCTCACGCGGGGAACAGCTGATCGAGTTGTTCCGCGACATGCAGGGTGCCGGTTCATCCCCGCTCACGCGGGGAACAGTCCTTGTGGGGTCCAAGCGCGGCCGCGGCGCTAGGTTCATCCCCGCTCACGCGGGGAACAGGTTGAATCTCATGGCAGGGAAGCGCCGGCGTGCGGTTCATCCCCGCTCACGCGGGGAACAGACTCTGAGATTCTTCATCTCATTGAGATCGGACGGTTCATCCCCGCTCACGCGGGGAACAGTCCACCCCAGATACCTCCGATGCCGCATAGCGCGGTTCATCCCCGCTCACGCGGGGAACAGCGCCGCCACGGCCGTGATGGCGGTCGAGAGAGCGGTTCATCCCCGCTCACGCGGGGAACAGCATCGTACTAGGTCTGATTTTGGTAGGGGGCGCGGTTCATCCCCGCTCACGCGGGGAACAGGCCGTGCGCGGGCTGCCGTCACCGACTACGGCCGGTTCATCCCCGCTCACGCGGGGAACAGTCCCGGATGAACCCTGGGCAGCGTTCGAGGAGCGGTTCATCCCCGCTCACGCGGGGAACAGGGCTGGAGACTGCCTTTCAGGCAGGACGTTGGCGGTTCATCCCCGCTCACGCGGGGAACAGCTGTCCAGGTGGCCGTCCGGCTGTTCCTTCACCGGTTCATCCCCGCTCACGCGGGGAACAGACATTGTAGGCCCACAACTCCTGCGTCAGTCCCGGTTCATCCCCGCTCACGCGGGGAACAGGTCTGCGCGGACTGGCCGGTTTCCTCGGACACCGGTTCATCCCCGCTCACGCGGGGAACAGGGTGCTTCCCCAAGCCCGCATCCTGCAAATTGCGGTTCATCCCCGCTCACGCGGGGAACAGTTGAGCACGTCGAGCACGATCGGCTGGCCGGCCGGTTCATCCCCGCTCACGCGGGGAACAGTTCTCCCGCAGTACGCGGTTCTGCTCGAGCCGCGGTTCATCCCCGCTCACGCGGGGAACAGGGCGAAGTGCGGAATGTCTCGTCGCCACAGGACGGTTCATCCCCGCTCACGCGGGGAACAGTTCTGCGAACCGTCGTCCAAGACGGACAGTACCGGTTCATCCCCGCTCACGCGGGGAACAGTAGTCCAGCGTCGCGGACACCGCGTTCACCGGCGGTTCATCCCCGCTCACGCGGGGAACAGTCCAAACATAACCGATTGTTTTCAAAGGGAAAAATCGGATGCCAAAAACCCACCAACTTTTCTGTTAAAGAGTTGACCCCTCTGGCAGAAGAAACGCAACCAGCCTCAACCCATCGTAGTCGTCCGGTTCCCGGCGATTCGCCCCAAGCGTTGGAAGTCATAGCCAGATTCGCTGTTGCTGGCCCAAGCCATCACGATGTTGCCGTCTTCATACCCTGAATCGAGCTGCTGCCAGATCATTTCCCGTGTACGGCGCGATACATCACCGGTATAGGCACCGGCTCGGACCTCGAGCAACCAGATGGCCGATCTCCCGCGCAATCTTGGCGGGACGTTCTCGGTGAGAACCACGAGCAAGCTCATCAGCGACTCCGATGCCCGACGTCGCCGTCGCTTTCTGGATTCGGAATGGCTGGAGGTACGGATTCAGGAGGGGCCTCGGGCGGCTGGATACCACCAGCGGCCAACACATCGTCGATCAGGGGAATGATCCGTCCAAGCAGCTTGCCAGATCGAAACAAATCCCGGCAGGCCAATCGCACTTCGCGCTCGGGCGCCTCCGGAGACTTTGCGGCTATGCGAAAAGCCAGGGGGACCGACGATGATGTGCGAAACGGCTGCTCAAGAAGAGATACGGAGCTATTCGGCCGCATGACCCGGATTTGACCTGGGTACCCAGACAACCAAATGAAGTTAAAGCGATTGAGCGCGTGCAGAGAGAAAAACTTAGAACAGCGAGCTAGCGTTCGGAGCAGGAGAGCTTTGTGCTGCCACTTGGAATACCGGTGCAAACGGACCTGGCTCCCGTATTCTGAATCATTGTCCGCCAGCTTCGTCGCGCAGGTTTCCTAGCTGCAGCAGTAGTGTGGGCAAGGCCAGCTTCACAGTGTCCCACACAATGCCGAGATCGATATCAAAGTAGCCATGAGCCATGCGATTACGCATCGCACGCATATTGCGCCAAGGCACCTCGGGATGGGCTGCGGCAAAGCTGGCATGGTGATCTATGATTTTCGTAACAGCCTCTCCGATGATGATGAGGCTCATTACAACCGCCTGCTGCGTCCGCCGGTCCGTCAGGAACTCGTCTTTGGACATGCCCTCGGTGAAGTGCACGCATTCACGGCGGCTTGGTGCATGTGATCGAGATAGTCAGGAAGGCGATTCATACGGGTTGGGCTTCCGCAAGAACCTTGGCCCGAAATTTCATGGGCAAATCGCCCGGGGTAAGCAAGTCGACATGCACCCCAAGCAGCGTTTCCAATTCGTCCTGGAGGCCGCCGAGGTCGAACAATGTAGCGCCGGGTAGAGCATCGACCAAGATGTCAAGATCGCTGCCGTCCTGATCGGTACCGTGTAGAACCGAACCAAAGACACGTGGATTCGCTGTCTTGAAACGAGCTGCCGCTTCGCGTACCGCGCTTCGTTTCAATGCAAGAATTTCGGATGGTCGCATGGTCGTCCTCCAGGATTCATTGCGAGGGCACTTATATTGTAGTTCCCGACAAGACGGAGGCCGGCTCGGCAGGTTACGCCGCTCACTTCGTTTGGCTCGCAGATGCTGGCGGCACTTCTGGTGTCGCGAAGCCGCTCAGTTGCGTGTTTGATTACACCACGCTTCCCATCTAGCCGACCGATTCATCCCCGCTCACGGGGGGAACACCCAGCGGTGGCAAGGCGACGAGGACATGACGCCCGGTTCATCCCCGCTCCCGCGGGGAACACGCGCAACCAGGTTGTCGCCGCGCTGGCGAAGTGGGTTCATCCCCGCTCCCGCGGGGAACACGGGGGCGGGGCGATTATTTCGGTTACCGCTTCCGGTTCATCCCCGCTCCCGCGGGGAACACGCGCGCCAAGCTGGGCGACGCGCGCCTGACCGACGGTTCATCCCCGCTCCCGCGGGGAACACGCCCTCCACATGCGGGCGCGCACGTTGTAGTTCGGTTCATCCCCGCTCCCGCGGGGAACACGACACCTCGAATACATCGGTAATTGGTCGCGCCGGTTCATCCCCGCTCCCGCGGGGAACACCGAGGCGGTGCGTCTGTTCACGCAGACCAACGCGGTTCATCCCCGCTCCCGCGGGGAACACTACTCGTAGCCGATGTTCAGGTGGTGCCGGGGCGGTTCATCCCCGCTCCCGCGGGGAACACTACTGGGCCACCGCGAACCGCGAGAATCATGCCGGTTCATCCCCGCTCCCGCGGGGAACACTCGTTGTCGTCCACGGGCCTGAAGCCGCGGCGCGGTTCATCCCCGCTCCCGCGGGGAACACATGTCCGGCCGCGGCCTCGCCAGCACGGCCGCCGGTTCATCCCCGCTCCCGCGGGGAACACGTGGGTCCGGGCCAGCCGGGGGTGAAGGACGGCGGTTCATCCCCGCTCCCGCGGGGAACACCCGGGCTGTAGGCCAGGCGGGCAAAGCGCGGACGGTTCATCCCCGCTCCCGCGGGGAACACGGCGCGGCGCTGGGGGTCCAGGTCGGCAAAGGCGGTTCATCCCCGCTCCCGCGGGGAACACTGCCATTTGTCCGGGTTCGCATTGCAAACCTCCGGTTCATCCCCGCTCCCGCGGGGAACACCTGTTGCCATCATGGCCCTCGTGGTCATTCCGCGGTTCATCCCCGCTCCCGCGGGGAACACGACATGGTTGCTGGCCGCGCATTCGTGGAAAGCGGTTCATCCCCGCTCCCGCGGGGAACACTTGGGCCTGGATCAGGCGGCGGAGGCTCTTTTCGGTTCATCCCCGCTCCCGCGGGGAACACGCCTCTTCGATGATGCGCATCGAGGCCTCCGCCGGTTCATCCCCGCTCCCGCGGGGAACACACCAAATATAAGCACTTGTTTTAAAAAGAGAAAATCGGCCTCTTTAAATCCACCAATTTTTTAAAGAACCAGACCCAGCTGAAAAATAAAAAAATCGTCCCCAAGCCATCATAGCCAATCAGCTCCCAGCCGCAACAAATGCGAGCTCTGGACGTCCCATATGGAATGAGAACCCAGGCTCCATCCGCAAGCACAGCCCGCTCACATCCTTAACTCAAGGTGGCTTTTTCCTCGATCATGCAACCGGCGGTTGATGACGCCCAACTCCAGCCGTGGTGCTCATGAGACGTCTAATCTCCGGCCGCATCACGCCATGGCCATGTCGTTCTTGCGCTGCGCCCACCCTGTCAGCCTGACTTCGATCAGGGCCGAGACCGCATACAACGCGACGCCCAGCACCGCCAGGATGAACAGGCCGGCGAACACCAGCGGCACGTCGAAGTTGCCGCTTGCGATCATCATCACGTTGCCGATGCCCTTGTTGGCGGCGACGGTCTCGGACAGCACGGTGCCAACGAACGAAAGCGTGATGGCGATCTTCAGGGATGCGAACAGATAGGGCAGCGCGCGCGGCAGGCCTACGTTCCAGAGCACGTCGCGCTTGCTGGCACCCAGCACTTTCAGGACGTCCTCCAGTTCGGGCTCGGTATTGGCGAGGCCCGTGGCCACGTTGACCACGACCGGGAAGATGCTGATGACGAGCGAGGTCAGGATCGCGGGCATCGTGCCGGCGCCGAACCAGACGACGAAGATCGGTACCACGGCCACCTTGGGAATGCTGGAGAAGCCGACCAGCAGCGGATAGGCCACGTCGTAGGCCAGGCGCGAGGAGCCGATGATCATGCCCAGCACGATGCCCACCAGCACGCCGAGCACGAACCCGGTCACGGTCGTGTACAGCGTCTGCACGGTATGCGGCCAGAGCAGCGGCATCTTCTCCACCAGCACGGCGGCGATCTGGCTGGGGCGCGGCAGGACCAGGTCGGACACGCCCGTTGCCAGGCAGATTACCTCCCATAGCAGGAAGAAACCGGCCAGTGCCAGGACGGACAGGATGTAGCGCTTCGTCTTGGGCGAAAGCAGCGGCTTTTTCTCATCGCTCATGCGACTCTCCTTGCGAGCGGTTCGATCTCGGCGGGAGCGGTATCGCTCTCCGTGCGCGCATGGGCGATGCGCATGCGCAGTTCCTGGACCAGGGTGGCGAATTCCGGCGCGTAGCTGTCCTCCAGCGTGCGCGGGCGCGGGAAACCGACCTCCCGGTCCTCGAGGATGCGGCCGGGGCGCGAGCTCATCACGCAGATGCGATTGGCCAGGTAGGCGGATTCGCGTAGGTCGTGCGTCACCAGCAGCACCGTCGGCCGCTTGGCGATCCACAGCTCCTGCATGATGGCCCACAGTTCTTCCCGGGTGAACTGGTCCAGCGCGCCGAACGGCTCGTCCAGCAGCAGCAGTTGCGGGTCATGCACCAGCGCGCGGCACAGCGACGCCCGCTGCAGCATGCCGCCGGACAATTGCCATGGGCGCTTGTCGCCGAAGCCTTTCAGGCCCACCTGTTCCAGCAGCGCCTCGGCCCGCTCGGCGAACTCGCCCCGCTTCTTGCGGGCGTAGTCGGCGCGGAACGGCTGGACGATCTTGAGCGGGACCATGACGTTCTCGCGGATGGTCAGCCAGGGCAGCATGGTGGGGTTCTGGAACGCCAGGCCGATGCGTACGCGCGGCGTATGCGGATCGACCGGTCCGCCGCCCTTGGCGCCGGCCTCGCGCCCGCCGACGATGACGCCGCCGGAACTGGGATTGAGCAGCCCCGCCACCAGTTTCAGGATGGTGGATTTGCCGCAGCCGCTGGGGCCGACCAGCGCGACGAAGTCGCCCTGGTCGATGTCCAGGTCGGTGTGGTCCAGCGCCAGCGTGCCGCCGCCGTAGCGCAGCGTCACGTCCGCCAGTTCGATGAAGGATCGGGTCATGGAGTCATTCCCTGAGGAGAGACGGCGCATCGATGCGCAGGATGGCGGCCACCGGCCCGCCGCCGGGTGGACCTTGATGCTCGGCGCCGCCGGACACGTACAGCGCGGTATGGCCGGCTACCGATGCCAGCACGCCGCCGACCGCCGCGCGCGCATGGCGGGTGGCGTTGATGTCGGAGTCGTTGAGCATGGTGTGGCGCTGCCCCCGCACGCCGCCGTCGGGACTGGCCTCGGCCTTGGCGAGCAGGTTCACCAGCCGCTGGCCGAGCGCCTCGGCATCGCGGTCGGGATCCAGGCCGAAGGACTCGCGCAGCATGGCGCGCACACTCGCGGCGTCCACGGCGTCCCGCATCAGCGTGTGCGCAATGCGATAGGGCGACAGGCTGCCCTGGGCCTCGCCCAGGACGATCACCACGTTGCCTTCGAGTTCGATGCCGGCCGACACCGATGCGCGGGCCGACCACAGCGACCAGTCGTCCAGCACCGAGTCATCGCCGACGCGTTCGCGCGCGATCTCGCCGGTCGCCACCGCCACGCCAAGCGCCGAGGCGCCACGCGAGTAGCCCATGGACTCGTAGGTGTCGCGCGTGACCGGATCTGCCGAGCGCGACAACGCATCGTTCACCTTGGCCGAGGTCAATAGCGGACACTTGACCTGCACGAAATGCACGTCGGCCGCCGACACGATGCCGGCGTCGGCCATGGCGGCCTTCACGGCCTCGGCCGTGGCGTCGATCTGCGCCACGCGGCCGATTTCCTCGGGCGCGAAATCGCGCGCGTGCGCAACGCCCACCACCAGCCGCTTGCCCACCGGCGGCGCGTCCGCGGCCGTGGCGAAACGGCGCGTGAATACGGTGAAATGCGGCGACAACACGCCTTCGGTCCCGCCCGACATCACAAGCGCCACGCGCGATTCGACCTCGGCCGGCGTGCAGCCCAGGTAGGGAGCGAGGAAATGGCACCAGCTCACCGCCGCATACTCGCGCGTGTGGTCGTTGACACAGCCATTGCCTTCGGTCTTGCCCATGACCGCCACGACGTGGCGCGGATCCAGTTCGCCCGTGTCCACCAGCGTCCCGACTCCGGACAGGTCGCCCGGCCCGCGGCAGGATACGCGATGCACGCCCACGACCTGCGCCCGGCGGCCCGCGGCTTCTGCTGTCCCGGTCATGTGGCCTCCCGGCTGGGTGCCGCCGTGGGCGGGACACCCGCCGGCGTCTCCAGGATGTTCGACGTGTAGCTCTCGACGTTGCGGGGCCTGGAAGCCGGCATGCGCTGCACGCCCTTGACCGACTGTCCCCACCCGGCGGCCTCCTCGACCAGCCGGCCGTCGCGCATGACGAAGCGGCCGCGCACCAGAGTATGCAGCGGATACCCCTTCACGACGCGGCCGTTCCATGGCGAGATCTTGCTGACGCTGTGCAGCTTGCCTTCCGACAGGACGCCTTCGCGCGCCAGGTCCACGATGGCGATGTCCGCATGCGCGCCGGCGGCGATCACGCCTTTCGTGCCATACAGGCCCCAGGCCTTGGCCGGGTTGACCGAGCTCCAGCGCACATAGTCCATCAGGCTTGCCCGCCCGCGGTTGATCTCGGTCAGCATCAGCGGCATCTGCGTTTCCACCCCGGGAAAGCCGCAGTCGCATTGCCAGATATTCGGCCGGTTTTTTTCTTCCGGCGTGTGCGGGGCGTGGTCGGTGGCGATCATGTCGATCACGCCTTCCACCAAGGCATCCCACAGCGGCTGGTTGTGATGGGCTTCCCGTATGGGCGGGTTCAGGCGCAGGATGCCGCCCAGGCGCGTCATGTCGCCGATGTTCAGCAGCAGGTACTGCGGGCAGGTCTCGACCGTGACGTCCACGCCGCGCCGCTTGGCGTCGCGCAGCAGGAACAGCGAATCGCGTGAACTGTGGTGGGCGATGTGCACGCGGGCCCCGGTCCATTCGGCCAGGGTCAATACCCGGCCGATGGCCTCGATCTCGCATACGGCGGGACGCGAGGCAAGATGGGCCATGGCGTCGATGCGTCCCGCCTCTTCCATGCGCTGCTGGCGGCGCGCCATGATGGACGAGTTCTCGGCATGCACGACCGTGCGTATGCCCAGGGGCGCCAGTTTCTCGAACCCCTCCAGCAGCGCGCCGTCGGTGGGCGCGGGCAAGTTGCCGAAGGTGTTGCCGACGAAGGCCTTGAAGCTGGTCACGCCCGCATCCAGCAATTCTTCCAGCCTGTCTATGGTGTCATCGCCCAGGAGGCCATGGATGCCGTAGTCCACATAGGACGATTCCGCCGCCTTCTGCTTGATGCGCAGCGCCTCGACCGTGCCGGTGGCGGGGTTGGTGTTGGGCATCTCGAACACGGTGGTGACACCGCCGCAGGCTGCTGCGGCCGACCCGCTCTTCCACGTTTCCTTGTTGGGATACCCTGGATCGCGGAAATGCACGTGGCTGTCGATCGCGCCCGGCAACAGGTACAGGCCGTCGGCCTGCAGCGTCTCTCGCGCGGAAGGCATCATGTCGTCATGGCCGACGGCGACGATCCGGCCGCCGTCGATGGCGACCGACGCCTCGATGATCTGGTCGGGCGACACGATCCTGCCGCCCCGGATGAGGAGATCTACCTGGCTCATGTGTCTTCTCCTTACAGTGCGGCCCAGCCGCCGTCGACCGGCAGATCGACGCCGGTGATCTGGCGCGACGCGTCGCTGGCAAGGAAGAGGCAGGCCATGGCCACGTCCTCGTCGGTGGAAACGCGGCGCAGCGCATAGTCGGCAGCATGGCGCGCCATGGCCTCTTCCAGCGGGATGCCGTGCTTGCGCGCCATGTCCGCGCAGACCTTCTCGCGAAAGCGGGGGCCGTCGACCATGCCCGGGGCAACGCAATTGACGTTGACGTTGTGCGGGCCGGCCTCCAGGGCAAAGCTCTTGGTAATGCCGCGCAGGCCCCATTTCGAGGCGGAGTACGCCATGCGACCGGCGCGCCCGCGCATGCCGAACGTGCCGCCGACGTTGACGATCTTGCCGTAGCGCCGGGCGATCATGCCGGGCAGCACGGCATGCATGGTGTTGAAGCAGCCTTTCATGTTGAGGCCGACGATCTCGTCGAACTCCTCGGCGGTGGTCTCCCAGCCCGTCTTGCCGATCGGGCCCGAGCCGCCGGCCACGTTGACCAGGATGTCGACCCGGCCGAAGGCCGCTTCGGCTTCCCGCCCCAGGGCCTCGGTCTGGCCGGCGTCGATCAGGTCGCACCGGATCACCTTGGCGCGCACGCCCAGCGCGCGCGCCTCGGCGGCGACCGGCTCGATGGCGACGACATCCCGCCCGGCCAGCACCAGCGCACACCCTTCACGGGCGAAGGCAAGGGTGATCGCCCGGCCCATGCCCTTGGCGGGGCCGGTGATGACGGCCACTTTGTCTTTCAGCTGCAATTCCATGTCTTATCTCTCGTTCAATGCGGTAGTACTCGATCCCGCCGCGCCTGCCGTCGCCGGCGGTGCGGGGGTTCAGAAATGCGTGGGCCGCTCGGCGCGCGCCGGCAGAAAGCCGCGGTCGAACACCGCTGATACGGCGGGCGTGCTGCCCAGCTGGTTGGCCTGCACCACGAGATCGATGGCCCGCTTCAGGCGGGCATCGTCCACGTCGCCGAGCCCGATCCTGGCAATCTCGGGGTGGCTCATGTCGCGCTTCATGGTCGACAGGAGCTTCTCTTTCTCCAGCTCGGCCTTGAGCAGCGGTTCGCGCTTGAGCACCGCGGCGATGCCGGCGTCGGGATCGGCCACGACGTCCTTGATCGCCTTGTTGAGCGCGCGCAGGAAACCCTTGACCGCCTCGGGGTTCTCCCTGGCGAACTTGCGCGAGAACATGATGGTGTTGGAGTACAGGTCCAGGCCGTAGTCGGCGTACTTGATGAAGCGCAGGTCCTTCTCGGGATCCATGCCGCTCAGCTTGGCGGCGAACCACACGGTGTTCACGTAGCCGAACACGCCGTCGACCTGGTCGCGCAACAGCATCTGCTCGCGCAGGTTGGGCGCCATGTTGTTGATCTTGACCTTGGCCAGGTCGAATCCCGCCGTCTTCGCCAGCGTGGGGAACAGCTTGAGGGCGCCGTCGCTGGCGGGCCCGCCCAGGGTGCGGCCCTCGAAATCCTTGGGCGTCTTGATGGGGCTGTCTTTTTTCACGACCACGGTGAACGGCGCGACGTTGTACAGCATGTAGACGGCCACCGGCGCATCGTCGGGCCGGCGCGCGGCAAAGTCGATCAGCGCATTCATGTCGCCGAACGCCGCGGTGTACGTACCGGCGGCGACCTTGGGCACGCCGGCTGCCGACCCCTCGCCCTGGTCGATCTGGACATCCAGTCCTTCGGCCTTGAAATAGCCGCGCTCCTGGGCCAGGAAGAACCAGGCCTGTGCTCCCTCGTACTTCCAGTTCAAGGTCAGCTTGATCCGGGGCTGGGCATCGGCCAGGGCCGGAAGCGCCGACAGGCACAGTCCGAGCGCGGCGGCGCCGGCCGAGGCGCGAACCAGCCGTTTCAGATGATCGATCATGGAGCGATTCCTATAGAACGAGGAGTGGAGGGAAGCTCCGGCGATTGCGGAGCGTTGGCTGCCAGCGCGCCAGCCAGGTCTTGCGCGCTGGCGACGAAGCCGTGCAGTTGTCTGACCAGGAAATGAATGGCCTGGGTGACGTAATCAGGCGATGGCGACCCGCAGGCATCGGCCAGGAGAATGTTGTCGTAGCCCAGAAACCCCGCATCCTGCAGCGTGGAGAACACGCAGCGGTCGGTATTCACGCCCGCGTAGAACAGTGTCGTGATGCCCTGCTGGCGCAGCAGGCTGTCCAGCTCGTTGTCCCAGAAGCCGCTAAGGCGATGCTTGTAGACGGTCACGTCGTCCGCCGCCACCGGCAGTTCCTCGACGACGCGCGCGCCCCACTCGCCGGCCACCACGCTGGGGCCGCGATCATCGGGCGAGCACTCGGCATAGCCCACGCCGTCGGCGCTGCGCTTGCCTTTGAAAAGGATGGTGGGGCTGAGATTGAGGCGATCGGCACGCACGCCCCAGTTGAGCCAGACCACCCGTCCGCCCGCGGCGCGCCATGCCGGCAACAGCGCGGCGATGGCCGGGATGGGTGCGCGCATGGGCGAGACGTCCACGCCTTTCTGGCCGAACCAGCCGTCGGCATGGCAGAAGTCATTCTGCATGTCGATCACGATCAGCGCGGAGCGAGCAAGATCGAACTCCAGCGCCTGTCCATCGGACGGCAGGCGCAGCGGCCGGGACGGGCGGGCCGGGCGGACGAGGCTCAGGCAGTCGTCTCGCTGGGTCCATGCGTTGTCCGGCGAGGGGCCGAAGGAATGGGTGGGAACAGTCGGTGCGGTCATGGTCTGGACGATGCGTGGATGCCGGCGAATCCCGGAACATGATTTGCTCTATGCAATGACCGTACCCGTCCACCTGATTCTGCGATCCAATTCAATGCCATTTGACGGACTACCCGTTGCCGTATCGGCAACGATGCGGAACACGCCCGCGCCGCCCCTGGCTGGTGGCCTTTCCGCACGGCTGCCGCGCTCGACGGGGCGGCGGGCCGGCCGCCGCCGATGCGCCTCGCACACGTACCGGCCCATGCACCAAACCGAAGCGGCATGCCCGCTATCGGGCGGCGCAGGCCACGAAGCAGTGCGTCCATCCCTTCCCCACTTCCAGGTCCTCCCCTCATGAATCACCTGCGCTTTCTCCGCTACGTCGACGAAGTCGCTCGCGTCGGCTCCATCCGCCAGGCTGCCGAGCGGCTCCACGTCGCGCCGTCGGCCGTCAACCGCCGCATCCAGGATCTGGAGGAAGAATTGGGCACGCCCATCTTCGAGCGCCTTCCCCGAGGCATGCGGCTGACCACCGCCGGCGAGCTTTTCGTGCGCTACATACGCAGCCGGAGCGCCGAACTCGACGGCGTCCGGTCACAAATCGAAGAATTGAAGGGAAAGCGCCGCGGCACCGTCCGGATCGTCGCCAGCCAGGCGCTCGCGCCGGTCTGCCTGCCCGGCGCGGTGTCCTCATTCCGCGCCGCCCATCCGCTGGTCTCGTTCGAGGTCACCTTCGGCGACCACCTGCAGGCGCTCGAGGCGCTGCGCGCTTTCGACGTTGACCTGGCCCTGGTCTTCAACCTCGCGCCGGAGGCCGACATCGAGTCCATCAGGCAGTTCGACCAGCCCCTGGTCGCGCTGATGCACCGCAGCCATCCCCTGGCCGGGCAGCCTCGCGTCTACTTGCGCGACTGTGCCGACTATCCCGTCGTACTGCCCGATCGCGACATAGGCGGCCGCCAGTTGCTGGAGCGCTTCATGACGCGCAGCTCGATCAAATTGCACCCGATGGTGGAAAGCAACTCGTTCGAATTCCTGCGCGGCTGCCTCTACTACCAGCAAGCCATTTCCTTCCAGATTGCCATCGGGGCGGTCACCGAAGGCGGGGAACTGGTCGCGCGGCAGTTGGAGGACCGGCATTTCCCCAGGGGCAAGCTGGTGCTGGCGAGTTTGCGGCACCGCCAGTTGCCGGTGATCGCGCATGCCTTCGTCGAACACATCCAGCAGACGCTGGCGGCGGCCGAAGCCTGATGCCCCGCCACCCGGCGCGGATCAGACCACGCGGAGCTGTCCCGCCACCTGCATGCCGCGCTTGAACACGGCAAGCCGGGCGGCCTGCCGCAATATCGCGTCGGACACGCAATGCGCGTCCAGCAACACCAGATCCGCATGACAGCCAGGCGCCATGCCATAGTCGCGCAATCGCAGCATGCGCGCCGCATTGCCGGTCATGGTCGTCCAGATCCGCTCCAGTCCGGCGTTGTGCAGCTGGCGCGTGATCTGCGCGAGCAGCAGCATGGCCTTGAGCGGATCGGCATCGCCATAGCGCACGAACGGATCGCGCATGTTGTCGGTGCCACAGGCCACGTTGACCCCGGCCTCCATCAGTTCGAGCACGCGCGTGAGCCGCATGCGGGTGGGCAGTACGCAAACGCTCACCTCGGCGCGCCTGACCGCATCGATCGCGTCGGCCGCCTCGGCATCGCCGACCGCGGCCAGCGAGGCAATGTGCGACACCGCCACGCGGCCTTGCCATCCCTGCGCCAGGGTCTTGTGCGCCACGTAGGGCAGGGTGAACGACTCGGGCGTATCCCAGTTGTCGAGGTGATAGTCGATGTCGCAGTCGTAGCGCGCGGCCAGCGCGAAGCTCTCGTCCACCTGGCGCTCGGGATCCGATGGCCACAACGCCCGGTTGACGTTGCCGCCGACGATGCGCACGCCGGCCTCCAGGGCCTGCTCGATGTACGGCGCCGCGCCGTCCTCGGCCGAGCCGGCGGTCTCGAACCAGCCTTCCTGGGGAAATGCGATGACCTGCACGTCCACCGCGCCCGCCAACGCCCGGGCTGCCGCACGCACGCCGGCCACGGCGCGCAAGCCGACATGGCGGTCAGCCTCGCAGTTGGTGCGTGCCACGGTCGTGCCGTGCGCCAGCCCCATACGCAGAGACGCCGCCGCCCGGGCGGCGACGTCCTCCTCGGTAAAGCCGGACTTGAGGCGGCGCACGGCCCGGATTGCCGCGTCCAGGTCGGACGCGGCCACGGCATCATCCACGCGGTCGCTGGTCAGCGCCTTGTCCACATGGACGTGAGGGTCGACGAAGGCCGTCGAGAGCAGCCGTCCGTCCGCGTCCCAGGCGTCGGCATACCGGCCGCCGTCGCCCTCGGGCGCGATCTCGGCAATGCGCCCCCCGGCCACGATCACGCGCCACCGCCCTTCGCGCCCGGGGAGAGCCGCATTGCGGATGCCCCAGGCATCCGTTGCCGCCTGCGCGGCCGTCATAGCGGCAGCCTGGCCGTGCGGTCGGCCTTGGGCGGCAGGAAACTCCGGTTGAACACCTCGCCCGGCGACGGCTTGCGCGGCAGGCCGTAACTGTCGGCGATCTGGTCGATGGCGCGCGCCATGCGCTCGTCGCGCACGTCCCCCAATCCGATCTCGGCCACCTCGGATGTCAGGATGGAATGCTTGAGGACGTACAACATGCGGCGCTTCTCGATACTCTTGTCGATCAGCGGCTCGTTGCGCGCCAGGTTGTCGATGCAGGCGTCCGCTGCGGCGATGCATTCCTTCATCGCCCGGTTGACCGCCTTCACCAGGCCGCCCACCGCGCGCGGTTGCTCGGCCAGCAGCTTGGGAGATACCAGCACGCCATTGCTGTACAGATCGAGGCCGTTGTCGTTGTAGAAAATCCAACGGATGTCCTTGTCCGGATCCACGTGCTGCGCGACCAGATTCATGTAGCTGGTGGCGGCGAATACCGCCGAGGCATCCACCTGCCCGCGCAGCAGCATCTGCTCCTGCAGGTTCGGGGCCATGTTGGTCCAGCTCACCTTCTTCTCGTCGATGCCGTTGCGCTTGGCGAGCGCGGTGAAGACCTTCAGCGCCGCCGCCCCGGCGGGCGACCCCAGCGTCTTGCCCTCGATGTCCTTGAGCGTCTTGATCGGTCCGTCGGCCTTGGTAATCAGCGCAAACGGCGCCTGGTTGTAGATCATGTAAACCATGACAGGCGCCTCGCCGGGCTTGGTCGCGGCATTCTGGATGATGGCGTTCACGTCGCCCACGCCCGCCTGGTAGCCTCCGGACATGACCCGTGTCACCGCCGCCGCCGACCCGTCGCCCTGGTCGATGGTCACGTCCAGGTTCTCATCCTTGAAATAGCCCTTGTCCTTGGCCCAATAGAACCAGGCGTGGACGCCCTGGATCTTCCAGTCCAGCATGAATCTGATCTTGGCGGGCGATTGCGCGGCGGCGGGCAAGGCGCACGCCAGGGCGGCCAGGCCGGCGGCCCGGATAATCCAGCGGAAAATAGACATGTCGGATCGTTCCTTCGATAAGGTTGCGACCCGGAAGGCAATCCGCCTCGCTGCTCCGAGCGGCGGGATGCCCACTGATGGTGCATGCGGGCGCCCCGTTCCAGGCCACGCCCGACTCATGCATACCTTGTGCCAGTTGGCGTACTCGAACCTTGCCTTTTCACGGCCTGTCCGTTGCCGTATTGGCAACGGATGGGCGGGCTGGAGCGCTCAGTGTCCGGATTTGCGCTTGCGGCCCGGTTCCAGCAGCCGCGGATCGAGCGCGTTCAGGTGTTCGTAGATGTCGAGCATGGCCGACTTCAGCCGCGCCACTTCGCTCCGGCCGAAACTGTGGATGGCCACCTCCTCGAATTCGACAGCCAGCGGAATCAGTTCTTCCGCCAGCCGTCTTCCTTCCGCGGTGAGATTGATCGCCACGGCGCGCGCATTGTCCTCCAGCCGGTTCCGGACCACCAGGCCGCGCTCCTCCATGGTGCCGATCAGCCGCGACAGCGACGACACCTCCAGCGTGGTCGCCTTGCCCAATTCGTTCAGTCTCTGGTCGCCCCTTTCCCATAGCGACACCAGCACGCGATACATCGGCAGCGTGAGGTCATAAGGCTTGAGCCGCTTGCTGAACAACTCGCCTATGCGCACGCCCACGCGGTTGAGCAAGTAGGGAAAGGAATCGGTCAATCGATACATGGTCAAGGCTGCGCTCAGGAACCGGGGCAGAGAAAACCCCTATCTGATTTGGACTTTACAATAGTTGTATTTTCAATTGTTGTATGTGAAACTGTTCAAACAGTACGAAGAACATGGAGGAAGACACATGGCCGCCACGCCTTCCGGCGACGTGCAAGTCGCGTTTCGCCAGGCCATGCGCAGCATCGCCGCCACCGTCTCCATCATCACCGCTGGCGACCGCGAGCGCGGCCACGGCATGACCGCCACCGCGGTCACCTCTGTATCGCTCGATCCCGCGGCGCTGCTGGTCTGCATCAATAACCGCACGCTGCTGCATCACATCATGTCCTCGACCGAGCGGTTCTGCGTCAACGTATTGGCGCAGGAACACCAGGACCTCTCCGCCGCCTTCAGCGGCGCGGTCGCGCCCGGCGAACGGTTTGCCCTGGGCGACTGGGCCGAAACCGAAGAAGGCATCAAGCACCTGGCCTCGGCGCAGGCCCGCATCTTCTGCGTCAAGAAGCTCGCCGTTCCGTTCGGCACGCATACCGTCTTCATCGGCGAGGTCGACGACGTACAGCTGTCAGACCGCAGTGCCCCGCTGCTTTACCAGAACGCGACCTATTGCCGCTCGATCCCCATGGCGTCGGGCTAGCGCATTTCCACTCCCTTGCACCGCGCGCCGGCAGGCCGGCCATTCATGCACATAACTCGGAGACCATCATGAGCAGTTTCGCGGAACACGCCATTCTGTCGCCGCCCGGCGGCACGGACGCGCCCTCCCCGCCCCTCGTCGCCGCATTGCGCGAGCTGGCTCCCGGCTTGCGCGCCGCTGCGCGAGAAGTGGAGGCCGCGCGCCGCATACCCGCTGCCCACATGGAACGGGTGCGCGCCACCGGCTTCTTCGACCTGGTCAAGCCGGCTGCATACGGCGGCGCGGAGCAGAGCTTCGCAGCACTGGTCGAGGCCAATCTGCTCCTTGCGCAGCACTGCGCATCGACCGCCTGGGTGTGCGGCCTGCTGGCCGCGCATCAATGGCTGCTGGCGGGTTTTCCGGCCGAAGCGCAGCACGACGTCTGGGGCGCCGACCCCGATGCGCTGCTATGCGGGTCGTATGCGCCGGCAAGCCGGGCGCAGCCGGCGCCAGGCGGCCTGCGGCTGAGCGGAAGCTGGAGTTTTGCCAGTGGCTGCGAGAACGCCCGGTGGGCGCTCTGCGCCGCCATGGTGCCGTGCGCCGACGATCCGTCTCGCCTGGAGCCCGCCTTCCTGCTGGTACCCGCGACGGACTATCGCATCGTCGACACATGGGACGTGGTCGGGCTGGCGGGCACAGGCAGCAAGACACTGGTGCTCGACGATGTGTACGTACCCGCCCATCGTCTGCTGACCTTCGCCCAGACCACGTCGGGCGACACTCCAGGGGCCGCGCATTACCGGCAAGTCCCCGGCTACCGCATTCCCATGCTGACCGTCATTCCCTCGTGCCTGGCCTCGGTCGCGGTAGGCGCCGCGCAGGGGGCACTCGACGAGTACGTAGCGGTCACCAGCGGCCGCGTCACCCGCGGCGCGGTGGCCGGCGCGCATCAGAAGATGGCCGAGTTCGCCACGGTCCAGTTGCGCGTGGCGGAAGCGGCCGCCAGCGCGGACGCGGCACGGGAGATCCTTCTGCGCGACCTGCGCTGGGTCACCGCCAGGGTCGGCGGCGGCCATGCCGTGACCGAGGAAGACCGCATCGTTTGCCGGCGCGGCCAGTCGTTCGCGGTATCGCTGGCGCTGCGGGCGGTCGAGGCCCTCAACGCGTCCACCGGCGGCGCGGGCCTGCAGATGGACAACCCGGTGCAGCGGGCCTGGCGCGACATCAACGCGGTCGGCCGCCACATCAGCATGAACTGGGATGCGGTGGGCACGATGTACGGGCAGATGGCGCTGGGGTTGGCGCCGCGCGGGCAATATTGACCCCCCCTACGCCCTTCGGGCGCCCCCCAGGGGGCGATGCGGGTGGACCGGCGGAGCCGGATCCACCGCATCCTGGGTCTAAGGCCGCTTTTTTGGGTTGGGGCACCGGTGCTTCGCTGGCTGCCAGCGGTAGCAGTGGCGTGACACCTCAAGAAGCTCGTACTAGATCCCGGGCACCGCGTGCTGCGTGAATTGGGATCTTGCATTTTCTGACTGCATGTACAGGAGAAAGAGATGAAAGGAAAAATCGCGCTGGAAGAGCATTTCGCCACGGAAGAGACCCTGATGGATTCGGCGGGCTTCGTGCCGGAGAAGGACTGGCCGGAGCTGAAGTCGCGGCTGCTCGATATCCAGGACAGGCGGCTGCGCCTGATGGACGAGCATGGCATCGAGGTCATGATCCTGTCGCTGAACGCGCCGGCGGTGCAGGCCATCGGGGACCACCGCAAGGCGCATGAGACGGCCCGCAGGGCCAACGACTTCCTGGCGGAGGAAGTGGCCAAGCGGCCGGACCGGTTCCGCGGCTTTGCCGCGCTGGCCATGCAGGAGCCGGAACTCGCGGCGGCCGAACTGGAGCGCTGCGTGAAGGACCTGGGTTTCGTCGGCGCGCTGGTCAACGGATTCTCCGAAGACGTGCGGCATTCCAAGCCGCTGTACTACGACATGCCGCAGTACCTGCCGTTCTGGGCAACCGTCCAGACGCTCGACGTCCCGTTCTACCTGCATCCGCGCAATCCGTTGCCACCCGACGCCGGCATCTACGACGGACACGGCTGGCTGCTCGGACCGACGTGGGCATTCGGGCAGGAAACGGCGGTGCATGCCCTGCGGCTGATGGGCTCGGGCCTATTCGACCAGTTTCCGGCGCTGCGCATCATCCTGGGCCACATGGGAGAAGGCCTGCCCTACAGCATGTGGCGCATCGACCACCGCAACGCCTGGCTCAAGGCCAAGCCGAAGTATCCGGCCAAGAGGAAGATCGTCGACTACTTCAACGAGAACTTCTACCTGACCACCTCGGGCAACTTCCGCACGCAGACGCTGATCGATGCCATCCTCGAGATCGGCGCCGACCGCATCCTGTTCTCCACCGACTGGCCGTTCGAGAACATCGACCATGCGGCCGAATGGTTCGACTCAACCAGCATCAGCGAAGCCGACCGGCTCAAGATAGGCAGCGCCAATGCGGCGCGGCTGTTCAAGCTGGACCGGTAATCGCCCCCCCCGGCCGGACATCGCATCCGGCCGGCGATCCCATCCCATAGATGGCCCGAGCCATCAGGAGGAAGACAATGAAGACGATCAATCGATGGTGGATCGTGGTCGGATCCGTGTTCGGCCTGTTGGTCGGCAACGGTCCTATCATGCAATTCACCTTCGGCGTGTTTCTGCTGCCGGTCACCAGCGAGTTCGGCTGGTCGCGTTCCACCACATCGCTGGCCCTGGTGATCGGGCTATGCGTGACCGCGCTATGCGTGCCACTGGCCGGAAGGCTCGCCGACCGCCACGGCGTGCGCGCCGTCACCCTGCCGGCCATCACGCTGTTCGCGCTCGCGATGGTCGCGCTGGCCTTCCTGGCCGATACGCCGGCGAAGTTCATGATCATCTATGCGCTGATGGGCATCGCCGCGGCGGGCCAGACGCCCCTGCCCTACGCCAAGGCCATTGCCGCCTGGTTCGACGACAAGCGCGGGCTGGCGCTGGGCGTGGCCATGTCCGGCGTCGGCCTGGGAGCGGCGCTGGTTCCCCAGTTCGCCCAGGCGCTGGTCGCGCACGTGGGCTGGCGCGGCGCATACGTCGGGCTGGCGGCGCTCACCTTCGTGGTCGGGTTTACCGCAGTCGGCCTGGCGGTGCGCGAACCGCCCCATCGCGCCGCGGCCGACGGCCTGCCGGCGTTGCCCGGACTGACCGGTCGACAGGCGCTGCGCAGCCCCCTGTTCTGGAAACTGGCCATCGCCTTTGCGGGCGTCGCCCTGGCCACGAACGGCGTCATCGCCCACGTGGTTCCGCTGCTGGTCGACCGCGGCATTGCCGCCACGCTCGCCACCTCGGCGCTGGGCTTCGCCGGCCTCGCGCTCATCGGAGGCAGGCTGCTGGCTGGCTTCCTGCTCGACCGCATCTTCGCGCCCTACGTGGCGGCCTTCTTCTTCCTGGTCCCGGTAGCCGGCATCGCCCTGCTGCTCGCCAACCCGTCGCCCGCCTATGCGGCCGTCGCGGTCGTGCTGATAGGGCTGGGCCTGGGCGCGGAAGTAGACCTGATCGCCTTCCTGCTGTCGCGCTACCTGGGCTTGAAGAGCTTCGGCGAGATCTATGGCTATCTGTTCGCAGCCTTTATGGCGGGGTCCGGCGGAGGCCCCTATGTCATGGGGCTCGTGTTCGACGCGACGGGAAGCTATTCGTCGGCATTGGCCGGATTGAGCCTGGTCCTGCTGGCTTCGGCGATGCTGGTGTTGCGGCTCGGCGCCTATACCTACCCTCGCCAGAATGGCGGCGGCAATCGGTCGGAGGTGTTGCAGGCGGCGCATTGACCAGCACGGCGCCACCGCAATGCATCGGGAAGCGGGGCGGATGGCCGCCCCCCCCCGCCGCTACTCGTCGCTCACCAGGAACAACCGCCGGTGCTCCTTGATCGCATACCGGTCGGTCATCCCCGCGATGTAGTCGGCAATGGCCCGCGGCTGATCCACGTTGGCCCGTGCCTGGTACTGCGGCGGCAACAGGCGCGGGTCGTCCAGGAAGGCGATGAAGAGGTCGCGCAGCACGCGCTTGGCCTTGGTGGTCATGCGCAGCACCCGATAGTGGCGATACAGGTTGTCGCGCAGGAAGATCTTGAGTTCCTCGGCCTCGGCCTTCACTTCGGGGCTGAAGCCCGCCAGCGGCGGCGCGCGGCGCACGTCGTCGATGGAGGCCGGCTGGTGCCGGGCGATGCGGGCCGCCGTGGTCTCGGTCAGGTCGATGATCAGGGTGTTGATCATGCGCCGCACCGTTTCGGTGATGGCACGCCGCTCGGGCAGGTCCGGGTAGCGCTGCACGACCTCGGCATGATGGCGGTTGAAGATGCCGACCTGCCGCATCTGCTCCAGCGAGACGAGGCCGGAGCGCAGGCCGTCGTCGATGTCGTGGTTGTTGTAGGCGATCTCGTCCGACAGGTTGGTCAGTTGCGCTTCCAGCGAAGGCTGGGTGCGGTTCAGGAAGCGCTCGCCCACGTCGCCCAGGCGCGCCGCCCGGGTCAGCGAGCAGTGCTTGAGGATGCCCTCGCGGGTCTCGAAGCACAGGTTCAGGCCATTGAAGTCGCCGTAGCGTTCCTCGAGTTCGTCCACCACGCGCAGGCTTTGCAGGTTGTGCTCGAAGCCGCCGGCCTCGGGTGCGAACTCCTGCATGCAGGCGTGCAGCACATCCTGTCCGGCATGCCCGAACGGGGTGTGGCCCAGGTCATGGGCCAGGGAAATGGCTTCGACGAGGTCTTCGTTCAGGCCCAGGTTGCGCGCGATGGACCGCGCGATCTGCGCCACTTCCAGGCTGTGCGTGAGCCGGGTGCGGAACAGGTCGCCCTCGTGGTTCACGAAGACCTGGGTCTTGTACTCCAGCCGCCGGAAGGCGTTGGAATGGATGATGCGATCGCGGTCGCGCTGGAATTCGGAACGCCCCTGGGGCGGGGCTTCGGGGTGGCGCCGGCCGCGGGTGGCGGCCGGGTCGGCGGCGTAGGGAGCGAGGACTTGGGGCATGACGTCGGGGCTCCTCCGGAGTGGGCGGGGTCAGGCGAGCGTGGCTGGCTGCTCGCCCGCTGTCTTGGCGACGGTCCGGTCCAGGACCTGCCGGACCAGTCCGGCCTCGGCCGGGGTCCGTACCGCTTCCCCCAGCCTGGGCAAGAGGATGAAGCGGATCTGGCCGCCTTCGGTTTTCTTGTCGCCCTGCATCAGGTCGAACCAGCGGTCGGGCCCCAGGTCGGGCGCGTACACCGGGCAGCCGATGGCCAGCACCAGGCCGCGGATGCGTTCGGCGTCGGCCGGCGGCAGCCCGGCGGCCAGCGCCGAGAGCTCCGCCGCCTGCACCATGCCGCAGCCGACGGCCTCGCCGTGCAGCCAGGCGCCGAAGCCCAGCCCGGCCTCGATGGCGTGGGCGAAGGTATGGCCGAAGTTCAGGATGGCGCGCAAGCCGGTTTCCCGTTCGTCCTGCGAGACGACGTAGGCCTTGAGTTCGCACGAACGGGCGATGGCCACGGCCAGCGCGCCCGGTTCGAGCGCGCGCAGGTCCCGGGCGTGGGCCTCGCACCAGGCGAAGAAGTCGGCATCCAGGATGGCACCGTACTTGATGACCTCGGCCAGCCCGGCGGAGACCTCGCGCGCGGGCAGCGTGGACAGCACGTCGGTGTCGATTTCCACGGCGATCGGCTGGTAGAACGCGCCTATCATGTTCTTGCCGATGGGGTGGTTGACGGCGGTCTTGCCGCCCACCGACGAATCGACCTGCGACAGCAGCGTGGTGGGCACCTGGATGAAGCGGATGCCGCGCATGTAGACCGCGGCGGCGAAGCCGGCGATGTCGCCGATCACGCCGCCGCCCAGCGCGACGATCACGGCCTTGCGGTCGCAGTGCCGGGCCAGCATGGCGTCGAAGATCAGGTTCAGGGTCTGCCAATCCTTGTATTGCTCGCCGTCGGGCAGCTCGATGCGCAGGATGGGCCGGCCGGTGGCCGCCAGGGCCTGCTCGGCGCGCTCGGCGTACAGCGCCGCCACGGTGGGATTGGTGACCACGACCAGGGTGGTGGCGTCGGCCGGCACGGCCTCGGCCAGGCGATCGAGGCGGCCGGGGGCGATCCGTATGGGATAGCTCCCGCCCGGGGTCTCGACACGGACTTCTTTCATAGACACTCCAGCGGGGGCAGGTCGGCGGCGGGCGGCCGGACCTGCTTGTTGCAGGTTGCGAGCATGGGCAGGATGCGGCCGACCAGCCGCGCCACCGACACCTTGCCGGTATCGACGACGAGGTCGGCGATTTCCTCGTACAGGGGTTCGCGCTGGCGCAGCAGCTCGGTGATGCGGCCCAGCGGATCGGCCGTCTGCAGCAGCGGCCGGTTGCGGTCGTAGCGGGTACGCTGGTAGAGCTCCTCGGCCTTGGCCCTGAGGTAGACGACCGTGCCGCGCTGCTGCAGCATGCGGCGGTTTTCCTCGGCCAGCACGGCGCCGCCGCCGGTGGCCAGGACTACCCCGGAAATCCGGCTGCATTCGTCCAGCGCATGGGTTTCGCGGCGCCGGAAGCCGGCCTCGCCTTCCAGTTCGAAAATGGTGGGCACCCGGACCCCGCAGCGCGCTTCCAGCACCAGGTCCACGTCCAGGAACTGGCGCGACAACGCCCGGGCCAGGCCGCGGCCGATCGTGGTTTTGCCCGCCCCCATCATGCCGACGAGAAAAACGGGCGGCACGAACACCGTGCCTGCCGGCCCCGTGGCGGCGGCCGCGCATGAATCGTAAGAGACCTGATCCACTAGCTCGTGAGGCCGAAGCCACAGAAAGATATCGATATAAGATGCATTATCCCGCAAGAGGGCCGGAAGCGGAAAATCGGCCCCCGGGACCCGGCACACCAACTGTTACAGGAACGCCCGGGCCGCCGGGCGGTCTATAAGCCGATCCGTTTCGATGTTCCTATAATGGGTCTCGTCCTCGCACGAGAAGCTGCTTCCTCATGTCCCGTATTCTCCTGAAGGTCGCCGGCGTTCTGGCCGGGCTGGCCGTTTGTGGCGCCCTCCTGGTGGGGCTGGCGCTGGCCCTCGCCTACCCGAACCTGCCCGACCTCGACGCCCTGACCGACTACCATCCGAAGATGCCGCTGCGGATCTACACCGCGGACAATGCCCTGATCGGCGAATTCGGCGAGGAAAGGCGCAACGTCGTGCGCATCCGCGACGTACCCGATGTACTCAAATCGGCGATCTTGTCGGCAGAAGACGACCGTTTCTACCAACATGGCGGCATAGACTGGTCCGGCGTCATGCGCGCGGCCCTCACCAACATGGTGAACCTGTCCAAGAGCCAGGGCGCCAGCACGATCACCATGCAGGTGGCCCGGAATTTCTACCTGTCGTCGGAAAAGACCTGGACCCGCAAGCTCTACGAAATCCTGCTGACCTTCAAGATCGAGGCCAACCTGACCAAGGACCAGATCCTGGAGCTCTACATCAACCAGATCTACCTGGGCCAGCGCGCCTACGGCTTCGCCTCGGCGGCCCGCATCTATTACGGCAAGCCGCTGTCGGAGATCACCGCCGCCGAGGCCGCGATGCTGGCCGGCATTCCCAAGGCCCCGTCGCGCTACAACCCGGTGGTCAACCCGACCCGCGCCAAGCTGCGCCAGCAATACGTGCTGCAGCGCATGCTGAGCCTGGGCTATCTGACCGAGCCCGAATACCGCGCCGCCCTGGACGAAAAGCAGCAGGTCCGGCAACTGGGCGGAGAATTCGGCGTGCGCGCCGAATACGTGGCCGAGCTGGCTCGCCAGCTGGTCTACGACATCTATAAGGAAGAGACCTACACCCGCGGCCTGAACGTCTATACGACCGTGAACCGGGACATGCAGGATGCCGCCTACGATTCGCTGCGCGACGGCGTGCTGGACTACGAGCGCCGCCACGGCTACCGCGGCCCCGAGGCCTTCGTCGACCTGCCCAATGGCATCGACAACAACCCCGAGAAGCTGAACGAGGCGGTCGACGACGCCCTGAACGACTATCCCGACAGCGATACCCTGCTGTCCGCCGTGGTCCTGGCCGCCGATGCCAACAAGGTCCGCGTGGCCCGCAGCTCGGGCGAGATCATCGACATCACCGGCAAGGGGCTCAAGTTCGTGCAGCCGGCGCTGTCGGCCAAGGCCCAGCCTTCGGTGCGCATCCGCCGCGGCGCCATCGTCCGCATCCTGAAGACCGGAAACGAGTGGGAAATCCTGCAAACGCCCCAGGTCCAGGCGGCCTTCGTCTCCACCGACCCGCAAAACGGCGCCATCCGCGCCATGGTCGGCGGCTTCGATTTCCACAGCGGCAAGTTCAACCGCGTCACCCAGGCCTGGCGCCAGCCCGGCTCCAGCTTCAAGCCCTTCATCTACGCGGCTTCGCTGGAACGGGGCCTGACTCCCGCCACCATCATTTCCGACGATCCGTTCGTGCTCGAAGCCTCGGCCACCGGCTCGCAGCGCTGGGAACCGAAGAACTACGACGGCAAGAACGAGCCCCCCATGACCATGCGCCAGGGGCTGGCCAAGTCCAAGAACATGGTGTCGATCCGCGTGCTGCAAAGCATCGGTCCGCAGTACGCCCAGGACTACATCACCCGTTTCGGCTTCGACGCCGCCCGCCACCCCGCCTACCTGACCATGGCGCTGGGAGCGGGTTCGGTCACGCCGCTGCAGATGGCCGGCGCCTATTCCGTCTTCGCCAACGGCGGCTACCGCGTCACCCCCTACCTGATCGACAAGGTCACCGACAGCACCGGCCGCGTCCTGATGCAGGCTCGCCCGACCAAGGCGGGCGACGAATCGCTGCGCGCCATCGACGCCCGCACGGCCTACATCGCCGACTCCATGCTGCGCGACGTCGTCCGCACCGGCACCGCCCGCGCCGCCCTGTCGCTCAAGCGCCAGGACGTGGCGGGCAAGACCGGCACCACCAACAACTCGGTGGACGCCTGGTTCGCCGGCTACACCCCCGGCCTCGTGGGCGTCGCCTGGCTGGGCTACGACCAGCCCCGCTCGCTGGGCGTGCGCGAAACCGGCGGCGGCGCCGCCATGCCGATCTGGCTGAAATACATGCAGCGCGCGCTCAAGGACATCCCCCAGCGCGAACAGCCCATGCCCCCCGGCATCATCGTGCAGAACGGCGACTACTATTTCGCCGAATTCCCGCCCGGCCAGGCCGTCGCCACCGTAGGACTGCCGCCCCCCTCGACCGATCCCATGTCGCGGCTGATCGACAGCCTGGGCAACCTGATCAATGGCAATGGCGGCAGCTCGGGCAGCACCAGCGGCGGCGGCAACACCCGCCCGGAATACCTGCCCTGACCGCCCCTACGCCCGCCCGCCATACCCCCACGGGCGGCCACCACCACAAGACGCCGCAGGCTGGGTCCGGGGCGCCGAGAGGCCGGACGGCGCATTCGGTGCCCCGGACCAGCCGTGTTTAGAACTCACCGAACCGGCAGTTCCTCTACCACAATCTCCTCCCCCGACTGCTCGGAACAAATCCGCGACAACGCCCGCGCCAGTTCCTCGCCAGACCGCGTATCCAGCCACTTCCCGTCCTTCAGGCGATAATGGAACCCGCCGCTGCGCGCCGCCACCCACATTTCCTGCATGGGCGCCTGGCTGTTGATGACCGCCTGGCTGCGATCGGCGAAGGTCAGCGTCAGCACGTTGCCGCTGCGCGTCGCCTCGATATCGATGTCGCGCTGCTCGAACCACACGTCGGCCTGCCGCTCGATGGAATCCAGGATGGCGTCGGCCAAGGCAAGAAACTCGCTTTCGTTCATAATTTCGACTATGTCCGACATGAAACCCACGCGCCCTGCGCGCGCCGCATGCCCAGACCCCTCGTTGGTTGCTGATACCGGCATTGTAGCCATCGGCGCCCGGCCGGCCGGGCGCCGCCTGGCTCCCCTGCTGGCGGTCCTGCCGCTCGCGCTGCTGGCCGCCTGCGGCATCAAGGGCCCGCTCTACCTGCCTGCCCAGCCGGCCCCCACGGCGCCCGCGCCGGCCGTGCAGCCCGCCCCCGCGCCGGTGTCCAAGACCACGGGCGACGTCGACGACATCTCCCGGCGCAACGAATCCATCTCGCATACCCCCCTGACACAATGACCACCCCCGCTTCCCTGCCCACTCCGGTCGGCAGCCCCCACTTTGCCTATCGCGACGGCGTGCTCCACGCCGAAGGCGTATCCGTGGCCCGGCTGGCCGACCAGCTGGGCACGCCGCTGTACGTCTATTCGCGCGCCGCGCTGCACGCCGCCTACGACGCCTACCGGCGCGGCATCGGCTCGCGCGACGTGCTGGTCTGCTACGGCATGAAGGCCAACTCCAACCTGGCGGTGCTGCGGGAATTCGCGCGCATGGGAGCCGGATTCGACATCGTGTCCGCGGGCGAGCTGCAGCGCGTGCTGGCGGTGGGCGGCGATCCGGCCAAGGTGGTCTTCTCGGGCGTAGGCAAGCAGGCCGCCGAAATGCGCCTGGCGCTGGAAGCGGGCGTCAAGTGCTTCAACGTCGAATCCGTGCCCGAACTGCACCGCCTGTCCGAGGTCGCGCAGGCGATGGGCAAGCGCGCGCCGGTATCGCTGCGCGTGAACCCCGACGTCGACCCCAAGACCCATCCCTACATCTCGACCGGCCTGAAGGAAAACAAGTTCGGCATCGCCATCGACGACGCCCCCGCGGCCTACCGGACCGCGGCCTCGCTGCCGGGGATCGAGATCGTGGGCGTCGACTGCCACATCGGCTCGCAGATCACCGAGACCGCCCCCTTCCTGGACGCGCTGGACAAGCTGCTCGACCTGCTCGACAAGCTGGCGGCCGACGGCATCCGGGTCGAGCACCTGGACCTGGGCGGCGGCCTGGGCATCCGCTACGCCGACGAGACCGCGCTGGCCCCCGCCGACCTGCTGTCCCGCGTGTTCGAACGCATCGACGCACGCGGCTACGGCTCGCGCCAGATCGTGCTGGAACCCGGCCGTTCCCTGGTCGGCAACGCCGGCCTGCTGGTGACGCGCGTGGAGTACCTCAAGCCCACGGAAGCGAAGAATTTCCTGATCGTCGACGCGGCCATGAACGACCTGATCCGCCCGACGCTGTACGAGGCCTACCACGGCGTGCTGGCCGTGGCGCCGCGCGCGGACGAGGCCACCGGACGCTACGATGTGGTCGGGCCGGTGTGCGAGAGCGGCGACTGGCTGGCCAAGGACCGCGACCTGGCCGTGCGCGAAGGCGACTACCTGGCCGTGGAATCGGCGGGCGCCTACGGCATGGTCATGGCCAGCAACTACAACACCCGCCCGCGCGCCGCCGAAGTCATGGTGGACGGCGACCACTACCATGTCGTGCGGGCGCGCGAAACCGTCGAGCAGTTGCTGGCGCTGGAATCTACCCTGGGCTGACCGGGTCCGCGCGGCCCAGTCCTCGCCAACCCGCGCAGGCCGCGCGCAGCGCATCGGCGACCTGGCGGGCCTGCGGCGTGGGCGAACGGTGGACGTGCAGCAGCACCTGGGTGCGGGCATCGCACTCGGCCAACGCCACCAGGCGCACCTCGGCGCGCGCGTCGGCCGCCATGTCCGCCGGCACCAGCGCGACGCCGAACCCCAGCTCCACCAGCCGCAGCAGGGTCGCCTTGCGGGACACCGCCTGCGCGGCCAGGGGAAAGAACCCGGCCTGCCGGCACAGTTCCACCACCCGATAGCTCAACCCGCCCCGATGGGCATGCGGCAGCGACACGAAGCGTTCGCCGCGCAGGGCATGCAGCGGCACCGCGTCCCGCCCCGCCAGCGGATGTTCCGCCGGCACGGCCAGCACCAGCGCTTCCTCGTACAGGACCTCCGTCAGCACGTCGGGCAGCTGCCGTAGCACCGGCGCGCGGGCCAGGCCCAGGTCCGCGCGTCCGTCCTGGATGTCCTGCGCCTGCTGCTCGGACGATGCGGACGAGATCGACAGGCTGACACCGGGCTGGCGCGACAGGTGGCGCCGCAGCGGCGCCAGCAGCGACCGGCCCAGCGGCACGGAACTGGAATGCAGCAGCGCCACGCTGCCCTGCACGCCGCGCTCGGCCTGGCGCGCGCGGCCCGCCATCTCGCCCAGCCCCGCCAGCATGCGCACCGCGTCCTCGTGGAAGGCCCTTCCCGCCGCCGTCATTTCCACCTGTCGCGTGGTGCGCGCCAGCAGCGCCACGCCCACCTCTTCCTCCAGCAGCTTGATCTGCCGGCTCAGCGCCGACTGTGCCACGTGCAGCCGCTCGGCCGCCTCGCTGAAGCTGCCGGCCTCGACGATCGCCACGTAGTATCCAAGCTGCCTGACCGAGAACATTTATCGCGCGATGAGATGGATGAGGCCTGATTTTAGAATTGGACCGCCACGCGCGCAGGGCTCAGACTGCTGCCGTTGCCCCGATCGAGCCCAGCCGTGGATGCCCTTCTCTTCCTGCTTCCCGTTCCGCTTTCCCAGTTCGCGCTGATGTTCGCCGGCGTGGCAGCGGCCTACGTCATCTTCGGCATGGCGGGCTTCGGCACCGCGCTGGTCGCCGGCCCGCTGCTGGCCAACTTCGTGCCGGTGGCCACCATCGTACCGCTCCTGGCCTTGCTGGACTTCGCCGCGGCCACCACCAGCGTGGCGCGCGACGTGCGCCACGCGTCGATGGGCGAGCTGCGTCGGCTGGTACCGGCGATGGTGCTCGGCAGCCTGGTGGGCGCCGTCGTCCTGCTGCGCAGCCGGCCGGACGCCCTGCTCCTGTTGCTGGGCGTGTTCGCCATCGCCTACTCGCTGTATTCCCTGAGCGGCTTTCGTCCGCACCGGACGCTGCCGCCAGGGTCGGCCTATGCCTTCGGTACGGTGGGTGGCGTGTTCTCCGCGCTGTTCGGCAGCGGCGGTTTCATCTATGCCATCTACCTGGCCGGCCGCCTGCGGGACAAGAACGACATTCGCGTCACGCAAAGCACCCTGATCGGCCTGGCCACCTTCACGCGCGCCGTGTTCTTCCTGGCGGCCGGCGTCTATGCCGACACCGGACTGCTGGCCACCGCGCTGATGCTGGCGCCGGCCATGCTGCTGGGCACCTGGGCAGGGCGGCGGATCACGCTGGCGCTGAGCCGCGAGGCCTTCCTGCGCCTGGTGGCGCTGGTCGTGCTGGCCTCGGGCGCGGTCCTGGTCTTGCGCTACTTCGCATCATGACCGCCGGCGGCATCAGCCCAGCGCACCGGCGATCTTGCGCTCCTGCTCCTCGCGCACGGCCGAGCCGAAAGTCTGCTCGAACCATCCGTCCTTGACCAGCTTGAGCACCAGGCTGTTGTCCACGACCTTGCCCAGGTCCAGCTTGCGCACCGCCGGCGTCTGCTCCGCCAGCCGGTCGATGGTGGCCTGGATGGCGGCCTTGGAAATCAGAGGTACGCGGTCGAGCACGTTGCGCTTGACGTAGATGTCGTAGACCCGGCTTATGTCGGCCTCGCTCTCGGGCTGGTCAAACGCCTTGAAGGTCGCCACGGCGAAGGCCTTGTCATCGTAGAAACGCTTGATCGCCTCGGCGTGGGCGCGGATCAGGCCCTCGGCCCGGCCTCGCTGCTCGGCCAGGTAGCTGCGTTTGTGGAGGAAGGCCGTGCTGACGTAGATGTCCTCGTGGTCGGGCAGCTCGGTCAGCACCTTCAGGCCCTGGGTTTCCAGCTTGAAGTACGACGGCGCCGTCAGCAGCCCGGCATCCACCTGACCGCCCAGCAGCATGCTGGCGCGCGACGCGGCATCGGTGCCGGTCGACACCCATTGCACGTCGTTGGGCGCGAGGCCGTACTTGCGCAGCAGCTCGACGGTATAGAAATACGGCGGGCTCGGTGCGCTTCGTCGATGCCACCGACATGGTCGACCACATCAAGGCCATCAAGAGCGCCGACGAGATCGAGGCCATCGGCCGCATGGCGGCCATGCAGGACGAGGTACTGCAGGCCCTGGCCCGCCACATCCGCCCCGGCATGATGGATTTCGAGGTCGCCGCCTACGCCCAGTACGCGGGCCAGCTGCGCGGCAGCGAACAGGGGCTGTTCATCGGCTCGTCCTCGCCCGCCGGCCGAGCCGCGATGTACAAGCCCCGCCACCAGCAAGGCAGGGAGATGCGCGAAGGCGACGCCTTCACGCTGCTGATCGAGAACAACGGCCCGGGCGGCTACTACGGCGAACTGGCCCGTACCTTCGTGCTGGGCAAGGCCTCGCAGGAACTGCTGGACACCATGGCCCTGCTGGTCGAGGCCCAGCGCCACACGCTGGACCACCTCAAGCCCGGCGCGATGCCCGCCGACATCCTGGCCGCCCACAACGCCTTCATGCGTGCCCGCGGCATGCGCGAGGAAACGCGCCTGTATGCCCACGGCCAGGGCTACGACATGGTCGAGCGTCCGCTGATACGCGAGGACGAGACCATGCCCATCGCCGCCGGCATGAACATCGTGGTCCACCCCGGCCATGCCACCGCCAGCGTCTTCACCACCGTCTGCGACAACTACATCATCGGCCCCGACGGGCCGGGGGAATGCCTGCACAAGACCCCCAAGACCGTCATCGAGCTCTGAGCCCGCCCGCCGCGCCCCGGCGCGGCGCTTCGCCGCATCACCCCTGCCCTTCCCCTTCTGGAGGCACGCCATGCAACGCAACGGATCGACCCCCTACCGCCTTCCCGCGCGATACGCCCTCGCGTCCACCCTGGCCGCCGCGACCGCGCTTGCCGCCCCCGCGGCCCACGCGCAACGCTACCCGGACCGCCCGGTACAGGTCATCGTGCCCTACGCGCCCGGCGGCAGCGTCGACGTGATCGCGCGCTCGCTGGCGCAGAAGCTGACCGAACGCATGGGCCAGACAGTGTTCATCGAGAACCGTGCCGGCGCCGGCGGCACGATAGGCGTGGGCGCGGTCACGCGCGCCAAGCCCGACGGCTACACGCTGCTGCTGACCTCGCTGGGCGCGGTGACGGTGACCGTGCACCTGACCAAGGCCGGCTACGACCCGCTCAAGGACCTCGCCCCCATCTCGCTGCTGGCGACCAGCGGCCTGGTGGTGTCGGTCAAGGAAGACTCGCCCATCCGGTCGGTGCGCGACCTGATCGCCGCCGCCAAGGCCAAGCCGGGCGCCCTGAGCTATGCCGTGACCGGCGTCGGCAGCCAGACCTTCCTGGCGGGCGAATTGCTGAAGCGTTCGCTGGACCTGGACATGGTTCCGGTGCAGTACAAGGGAGGCGGCCCCGCCGCGGCCGCCGTGGCGGCGGGCGAGGTGCAGGCCGGCATCACCGATTCCGGTCCGATCCAGCCGCTGCTCCAGTCCAAGCGGGTGCGCGTGCTGGCCGTGACCGGCAGCCAGCGGGCCTCGGCCATGCCCGACGTGCCGACGATGGAAGAAGCCGGCGTGCCGGGCTTCAAGATCGACTCGGCCATCGCGCTGTTCGCGCCGGCGGGCACCCCGCCCGAGATCGTCGACAAGCTCAATGCCGAAGTCGCCGCCGCGCTGAAATCGCCGGACCTGATCGACCGCATCCATGCCGCCTCGCACGATCCCAAGCCCAACAGCCCGGCCGAGATGAAGACCATGCTCAAGTCGGAATTCGACCGCTGGGGCGCGATGGTGCGCGAAGCCGGCGTCAAGCTGGAATAGCGCCATGAGCGGACTCGAGCTCAGCTTCGCGGCGGGTCCGTACGACCGCCTGCAAGGGCTGTACGACGGCAGCGTGGCGATCGACGGCGTGCGCATCGTCCCGCACGTGCGCCAGCGGCCGGTGGACATCTTCAGTCCCATGATCGAACACGGCGCCTTCGACGTCGCCGAGATGTCGCTCACGCACTGCTACGCGCTGACCGCGCAGCGCCGCGCCAACTTCGTCACGCTGCCGGTGTTCCCGTCGCGCATGTTCCGCCACGGCTTCATCTTCGTGAACGAGGACGCGGGCATCCGGTCGCCCGCCGATCTCGCCGGCAAGCGCATCGGCGTGCAAGGCCACCAGATGACGGCCGCGGTCTGGATCCGCGGCCTGCTGCGCGACGGCTACGGCGTCGACCTGGCGAACGCCGAATGGTACGAAGGCGGCGTGAACGAATATGGCGTCGCCGGCGGCGACATCATGGAGCTGCGCCCCAGCCGCCCGTTGCAATGGCAACGCATCCCGGCCACCACATGTCTGTCGGACATGCTGGCCCAGGGCGGCATCGACGCGCTCATCGGCGCCTTCATCCCCCGCTCGTACGGCAGGCACCCCGCCGTGCGGCGGCTGTTTCCGGACTACAGGCGCGTGGAAGCCGCCTACTACGAGGCGACCGGCGTGTTCCCCATCATGCACGCCCTGGTTCTGCGCCGCGATCGCCACGAGGCGCATCCGTGGCTGGCGCCCGCGCTGGTGCGGGCGTGCGAACAGGCCAAGGACCAGGCCTGGCAGCGGCTGCGATTCAGCGGCGCGCTGGCCGCCACGCTGCCCTGGCTGATGGACCACGTGGAAGAAACGCAGGCCGCCTTCGGCGCGGATCCCTGGCCCTATGGCGTAGCGCGCAACCGCGCGACCCTGGAGGCCTTCTCCGCCATGCTGCATGCCGATGGCTACCTGGATCGCGCATGGTCCGCGGACGAGGTGTTCGCGCTACGCTGACGCGCGACAGGCGCGCCGGGGCGTGGCCCACGTGCGCGAAAAGCCTTAGCATGGAGGCTTCGCAGCCAATATTTAATTAATCGCTTATGAAATTGGTCAGCGGCCGCCGGGGCGCCCCCGCAGCCCAAACCAGGCGCAAGGCCGGCCAGAAGGGCCCCGGCCGCCCCGAGGGCACCAGCGTCGTCCGGGACGACATACTCGATGCGGCGGAAGAACTCTTTTCCAACCTGGGCTACGCGGGTACCACCTTGCGGGAGATCGCCGACCAGGCCAAGGTCACGCAGGCACTGATCAACTACTACTTCGGTTCGAAGTACGGCCTGTACGAAGCCGTGTTCATGCGCCGCAGCCAGATCATTTCGCAGCAGCGCCTGGAGAACCTGGCGCAGTTGCAGGCCAAGCCTGGCCGGCCCAAGGTACGCGATGTCGTACAGGCCTTCCTGATGCCCACGCTGGCCTTTCGCGCGACGCCCGAGGGGCGGTCGTTCCTGCGCCTGCAGGCCCGCCTGCACACCGAACCGCCGCAGATTTCCTACAAGCTGCGAACCGACGCCTACGGCAGCTCCACGCGGCTCTACGTGGACGCGGTGCGCAAGGCACTACCCAACCTGCCGGAGCTGGACGCGTACTGGCGCGTCACCTTGATGGTGGGTACCTATCTGTATGCGTTCTCGGATACCCACCGCATGGAAGAAATGGCGCCCCCGGGTCTTTACGATCCGGACGACACCGACAGCCTGATCGACCAGGTCACCCGCTTCGTGACCGGCGGCATGCAGGCCCCCTAGCGCGGGCCGGGGCGCCCCCCGGCCTTTCAGTCGTCCAGCCGGCGGAGCAGGTCGGCGTAGTCCATGACCTCGGCGTACTTCTGCGCCATGTCGAACAGGCTGGCCTCATGAGGTCCGACGGCGCGGTCGCCCACGCAATCGGCCAGCACCACCGGCCGGAAGCCCCAGCACATGGCATCGACCACGCTCGCGCGCACGCAGCCGCTGGTCACGCAACCGGCCACCACGAGCGTGCGCACGCCCCGCTGCGTCAGCCACGGGGCAAGGCCGGTGGCGAAGAATGCCGACGGCACGTTCTTGCGCACCACCAGCTCTCCCGGCAGGGGCGCAAGTTCCGGCACGATGGCGCTGGCCGGCGCGGCTTCGGTCAGGCCCAGCATTCCCGGCACCTTGGCGGAAAAGACATTGGCATCGGCGCCATCGTCCGCGTAGACGATGCGCGTGTGAGCGACGGGCCAGCCGCGTCCGCGCGCCAGCGCGAGCAACGGACGCGTGGCCTCGATGGCCGCGGGGATGTTGCCGCCGCCGAAGATGGCCGGATCGGCGAAGCCGTTGACGAAGTCGACAACGAGCAGGCCGAACGGAGGCTCGGGCACCAGCCCCGCGCCGAAACCCTGGCGGGCGTAGACCGCGCGGTCGTTGCCGTCCTTGCTCATGATGCGGCCTCCGCCTCGGCCAGCCGCTCCTCGATCAGGCGGCCCTCGGCCACCACCTCGCGGCCGTCCAGCGACACCGTGCAGCGGCGCAGCGGAATGTCCATGTGGCACGCGGTGCTGCGGGACCCGCCCACCTCGTTGTTGGGCCCGAGCGAGAACAGGAAGTTGCCGGCGTAGGCGCGCGCATCCATGCCTATCGTGGCCTCGCGATCGTACAGCCCCAGCGTGGACCAGCGCGCGCGGTTCTGCGCCCCCCAGCCGATGTGCGACATGGCATAGGCTTCCGGGTCGTTGAAGGATTCCATGTAGTCGCTGAGCAGTTCGGCGTCCATGCCGCCCGTGATGGACGTGACGTAGCCGTCCTCCACCTCCATCACGATGGGATCGCTGACGTACGACTTCATCGGCAGCAGGATGTCGCCCTTGTCCACCACGATGCGGCCGCGCGTGGCCCGCTCGTTCGGCCAGGTCAGGGCGAAGCCGCTGGGCCAGTGGTCCCAGCGGCCCGGCTCGTCCACGAAGCCGTACTCCTTGACCACCGGGAACTCGCCCAACGGACAGACCAGGTCGGTACCCGCCGCCGACGTCACCCGCATCTCGCGCGAACGTTCCAGCAGCGCCCCGCAGGCCAGCACGCGTGCGCGGTCCGCTTCGTTGGGGACCATGCGCAGCAGGATCTCGGGCGGCTCGACGGCCAGCAGGATCTTGCCTCCCCCTTGCAGGATGTCGTGCTGCTCGGGCGAGAAAAGCAGGGTCATCAGATCGACCACCAGATCGCTGGCCTTGAGCGCGGCGATGGCCGCGCGGTTGCCGCTCAAGGGCGTGGTGCCCAGGTAGGCCAGGGAATCGCGGCTGAGCGATTTCTCGCCGTTGACGGGCGCCAGATCCAGCCGGTTGACGCGCGCGCCCAGCAGCCCGGCGGCGGTCATCGCGCAGCGCAGGGTCTGGGGATGGGTCACGCCCTCGGTGGTCAATACCGTGACGGTGTCGCCGCGCTTCAGGCGCGACAGCGTCAGGACCTGGGTCCATGCCTGGATCAAATCGGAATCGCTGACAGCCATAGCGTGCTCCTTGCTAAACGGGGGTTCCCAGAAAGGTGCCAAAGCCCTGGAAGAAGCCTTCCTCGTCATCCCAGGGGATCATGTGCCCGGCCGTCGGCACGGTCCGCACTTCCAGCCCGGGCATCAGGCTGCGGATCTCGTCGACGTCGGCCGCCTCGATGACGCCTCCCTTGCCCGCGACCATCAGCAGCGCGGGCACCGCGATCGCCGGCAGGTCGGCATGCATGTCGTGCGTGCCGAAGGCGTGGTAGGCGCACACCACGGCGTCCTCGTCGCAGGTATGCAGCCATTCGGCACGCAGGCGCAGTTGTGCCTCGGTCCAGGTAGGCGAGAACGGCTTGAGCTTTTCCCAGTCGGCGCCTTCCCGCATGAGCCGGATGGAATCCACGTACCAGTCGATCCTGGCCGGATAGGGCCGGCGGCCCGGTCCCGACACCGGCGGGTCCACCATGACGAGGCGCGCCAGCCCTTGCGCGTGGTGCGCGGCCACGATGGCACCGATACGCGCGCCCATCGAATGCCCGACCAGGAAATAGTCCGCCAGCCCCAGCGCCTGCGCGAAGGCGCCCACGTCGGCCGCGCAGGCCTCCAGGCTGTAGTCCATGCCCGGCGCCGTCTCGGACAAGCCGCGTCCCCTGACGTCGAGCACGTAGGTGTCGAACTGGCGCCCCAGCCGCTCGGCCACGAACGCCCAGGTCACCGCGGGGCTGGTGATGCCTGGCACCAGCACCAGGGGCCGGCCCTTGCCGCCGAAACGCAGATAGTGTTGGCGTATGCCGTTGGCGCGCACGTTGGCGCCGTAAAGAAAAGTGCTGCTCACGAATGGCTCCCTAGTAACGGCCCGACAGCAAGGCCCCGGCCCCGGGCACGATGGGCTCGAGGTCCAGCGCCTTGAGCATGGCGTAGGTGGTGGCGACGGCCGCGGTCACGGCCGGCTTGCCGGTCAGCGCCTCGACCCGGGCGATGACCGGCAGCGACGGCATCTGCACGCAGGCGGACAGCACGACGGCATCCACGTCCGAGGTATCCATCGAGGCGACGATGTCCGGCAGCCGGCCTGGATCGTGCCGCCCCACTTCCAGGTTGTCGGGAATCTCCAGCGCGCGCCATTGGGTCACCTGGACGCCCTCGCTTTCGATGTAGCCGATCACCAGCCGGGTCAGCGGCACCATGTAGGGTGCGACCAGGGCGATGCGCCGGGCGCCGAGGATCTTCAATGCGTCCACCAGCGCGCCCGCGCTGGTCACGACCGGGGCGGCGCCGCCGTTCTCGCGGGTACGCTGGCCGAGCCGCGCCTCGGACTCGCGGTGATAGCCCGTGCCCATCGCCATGATGGCCACCAGGCAGGCGTAGCCCAGCACATCGACCCGGGCGTCGCTCAGCTCCAGGGCGCAGCGGTCGGACTCGGCGTCCATCGCGGCCAGTTCTTCCTTCGTGACGTGCTTCATGCGCATGCGCGCCGAATGGAAGGTGAACCGTTCCGGCCGGATCTGCTCGCGCAGCCGCAGCATGGCCGGAATCTCGGTCTCCATGGTCGTGTTGGAACTCGGCACGATCTGGCCGATGCGGTAGCGGGATGTCATGGAGGTCCTCCCCTTCACGCCGCCAGCGCCGGCCGGCCGAAGCGCTGCGCGCACGTGGTCGCGTCGTAGATGTAGACCCAGTTTGCCTGGATGCCCACGGCATTGGGATTGATCAGCTCGCGCCACCGGTACAGCAGGTCGCGCTTGAACTGCGCCCACGGCGACGGCAGGTGATAGGTCTTGCCGCGCTCGCGGGCTTCCAGCTGCACGCGGCTGGTGCGCGGCTTGCGCTCGGCCTCGTAGGCCTGCAGCGCGGCGCCGACGTCGCGGCCATAGTGCTCCAGCGCCGCGCCAAGGACGTAGCCGTCCTCGATGGCCATGGCCGCCCCCTGGGACAGGAAGGGCAGCATCGGGTGCGCCGCATCCCCCAGCAGCGTGACCCGGCCCTTGGACCAGGCCTGCATCGGATCCCGGTCAAACAGCCCCCACTTGTAGACATCCTGGGTCCGGCTGAAAAGCTCGATCACGTCGGGATGCCAGCCTTCATAGGCCTTCGTGAGTTCTTCCCGGCTGCTGCGCACGTTCCAGGACTCCTCCACCCAGTTGCGCGACTCGTTCACGGCCACGATGTTCACCGCCGCCCCGCCGTTGACGTAGTAGGTGACCAGGTGTCCGTGCGGCCCCATCCAGAACGCCGCGTCCGGACTGACGAACTTCAGCGGATGGCGGTCCACCGGCACCAGGGCCCGCCAGCACATGTGGCCGGTGAACTGCGCCGACTCCGTGCCGAACAGCGCATCGCGCACCACCGAGCGCACGCCGTCGGCGCCCACGATCAGGTCGGCCTCGTATTCGCCGCCGTCGCTCAGGGACGCGACGGCGGTCCCGCCCTCGGTGCGCACGCCGGTGCAATGGATGCCCAGCGTCGCGCCCTTGCCGTCGGCCAGGTGTTGCGACAGGATGGCATGCAGGTCCGCGCGATGGACGTGATAGAACTCCGCGCCGTAGATCTGCGGGCAGCTTTCCTTCAGCGGCGTGCGGAACAGCTCGCGTCCCGAGCGCCAGTTGCGTCCCACCATGGCTTGCGGCAGGAACCCCACCCGCTTCAGGTCGTCCGTCAGGCCCAGCGCCTTCAAGACCTTGACGGCGTTGGGCGTGACCTGCACGCCGGCGCCGACTTCGCCGAACGCCGACGCCCGCTCGAACACATGATTCTCGATACCGCGCAGCGTCAGGGCACGCGACAGCGCCACGCCCCCGATCCCGCCACCCACGATGCCTACGCGCAAGGGACGACTCATACGGCTTCTCCTTTCCTTCCTGCGGGGGCCGGCGGCAGGCCGGCCCCCATAAATAATTAAACAGAAAATTAATAAATGCTTCGATGACGCCCGGGCTCCATCGTCGCCTGGGGCCTGCTCACGCTAGAAGGCGGCTGGCACAGGCCCTAGCCTCCCAGATAGGCGGCCAGCAGTTCCGGATCCTCCAGCAATCCCGCGGACTCCCTCTGCGCCACGACCCGGCCGGTCTCGAACACATAGGCACGCGACGCGGCGGTCAGCGCGTTGTGCACGTTCTGCTCCACCAACAGGACGGTCACGCCCTGCCTGCTGATCTCGCGCACCACGTCGAACACCTCGTCGGCCATCTTGGGGCTGAGCCCCAGGCTGGGCTCGTCCAGAAGGAGCAGCACGGGCTCGGACATCAGGGCGCGGCCGATCGCCAGCATCTGCTGCTCGCCGCCGCTGAGCGTGCCGGCCAGTTGCTGATGGCGTTCCTTCAGCCGCGGGAAACGTTCGTACACCCTGGCCACGCGCTGCTGTACGGTGGCCTGCGACCGGCACAGGTAGGCGCCGAGCACCAGGTTTTCGTAGACCGTCATGGCGGGCCATACATGGCGTTCCTCCGGGCTCTGGGCAATGCCCAGCCCGACGATGCGGTCCGGCGCCATGCCGCCTATGTCGCGCCCGTTGAAGCGGATGCTGCCGCGCGTGGGCTTGAGCAAGCCCGAGATGGCGCGCAGCGTCGTGCTCTTGCCCGCCCCGTTGGCGCCGATCAGCGCCACGGTCTCGCCCGGCTGCACGCGCAGGCTCACGCCGTGCAGCGCGGCGGTCTTGCCATAGCCCACGTGAAGATTGTCCAGCTCCAGCAGCGGAGCGGATGATGCCTGGACGGTGCTCATGCCGCGCGCCCTCCTCCCAGATAGGCCTCGATCACGCGCGGGTCGCGCTGCACGTCCGCCGGCACGCCCTCGGCCAGTTTTTCGCCGAAGTGCATGACGACCACGCGGTCCGATACGCTCATGACCAGGCCCATGTTGTGCTCGACGATCAGGATGGACTGCACCTGCGTGCCCCGCAGTTTTTTCAGGATGCGCCCCAGCTCCATGGCTTCCTGACTGTTCAGGCCCGCGGCGGGCTCGTCCAGCATCAGGATGTCCGGCTTGGCCGCCAGCGCCAGGCCGACCTCCAGCAGGCGCAGCTCGCCGCAGGACAGCAGGTAGGCCGGCGCGTTCATGCGTTCGCCCAGCCCCATGATGTGGACGATGCGTTCGGCCTCCTCGCGCGCGGCGCGTTCGGCCGCGCGGACCTTGCGGCCCGGGAAGAAGGTCTGCAGCAGGCCCTGCCGGGCGCTCAGGTAGTGGCCGGCCAGGATGTTCTCGAACACCGACAGCGACTTCAGGATGTTCGTCTTCTGGAAGCTGCGGACGATGCCCTTCCTGGCCATTTGGTAGGGTTTAGCGCCGGTCAGGTTCTCGCCCCTGACGTGGACTTCGCCCGAGGTGGGCGCGTAGAACCCGGTGATCAGGTTGAAGCAGGTCGTCTTGCCCGCGCCATTGGGCCCGATCAGGCCGACGATCTCGCCCGCCCTGACCTGGAAGCTGATGTCCTTGACCGCCTTGATGCCGCCGAAGGTCTTGCACAGCCCGCGCACGTCCAGCATGGGGGCGTGGCCAATTGCATGCACAGTTGTCATTTCGGTTTCCCAAGGCGCCACGCGCCGCTTACACCGGATAGAATGGCGCCCCCCCGACCCAGGGCACAGCGGATCTGGCTCCGCCAGTCCGCCGGTGCCGCCCCCCGGGGGGCGCGCGACAGCGCGTAGGGGGGAGTCCTCATCTCTCGGCGGGTCGTCAGGAATCCCATCAGGCCGCGCGGCAGGAACAGCACGATGGCCATCACCGCCAGGCCGAACAGCGACAGCCGCAGTTCCTTGGCCTCGCGCAGGTATTCCTCCAGGAAGGTCACCAGCAGCGCCCCGATCAGCGGCCCGACCAGGGTCCCCTTGCCGCCGATCAGCACCATGATGATCATGCTGACCATGAAGGCGAAGCGGAAGACTTCCGGCCCGACGAACGAGATGTAGTGCGCGTAGAACCCGCCCGCCATGCCCGCCAGGAAGGCGCCCAGCACGAATGCCAGCATGGCGTAGCGAAACGGCCGGATGCCGATGGACTGGGCGACGTAGCGGTTCTCGCGCACGGCTACCGCGGCCCGGCCGGCATTGGAATAGACGAAGCGGTACGCCAGGTAGAGCGAGACCGCCAGCACGCCCCAGGCCAGGTAGAAGAAGAACTGCTTGGTCGCCAGGTTGCCTGCCTGGGCCAGCCATGCCGGCTGCGGCACCCCGGCGATACCCATCGGGCCGTTGGTGAAGGCGACCCAGTTGTCCGCCACCAGCCGCAGCACCTCGGCGAACGACAGCGTCACGATGACGAAGAACGGCCCTTGCAGGCGCAGCGTGATGCTGCCGATCAACAGGCCCATGGCCGCCGCCAGCACGCCGGCGGCGGGAATCGTGGCCCACATCGGCCAGCCCAGCTGGGTGGACAGCAGCGCCGCGGCATAGGCCCCCGTGCCCAGGAAGGCCGTATGGCCGAGCGAGAACTCGCCCACATAGCCCACGATCAGATTCAGGCTGGTGGCCAGCACGGCATAGAACAGCACCATGATGGCCACGTGCAGCAGGTACTGGTCGTGGACCACCAGCGGCAGCAGCCCCGCGACCAGCAGCGCAACCAAGATCGCGTTACGTTCGAACTGCATCTCAACTCCCCATGACGTATGCAAATGCCCTGCCCGATCCAGGGCGCCGCGGATCCGGCTTTGCCGGTCCGCCAGCGCCGCCCCCTGGGGGGCGCCCGAAGGGCGTAGGGGGGGGGCGTCATCTAGGCTCTCTCGGCTCGTTTGGAGAACAGGCCGTAGGGCCGGAACACCAGGGTAAGGATCACGATGACGAAACCGATGATGTCGACCCAGCCGGTGGCGACGTAGCCGCCCCAGAGCGCCTCCGCCACCCCCAGCACCAGCCCGCCGACGATGGCGCCCGCGAAGCTGCCCATGCCGCCCAGGATCACCACGACGAAGGCCTTCATGCTGACCAGCCCGCCCACCGACACCTGCGCCGAATAGATCGATCCGAGCAGCATCCCGGCCAGCGACGCGATGACGGTTCCCAGCGCGAAGGTGCAGGCGTATACGTTCGCGGTCTTGATGCCCGCCAGTTGCGCGGCCATCGGATCCTGGAAGGTCGCCCGCATCGCGCGGCCCAGGCGCGTCTTCTGGATCAGCAGGTAGGCGGCCACGATCAGCGCCGCGCACACCGCGACGGCGAACAGCCGGATCTTGGTGACCACGATGGGGCCCAGGAACACCGGCCCGCTGGAAACCGGCCCTTCCACCTTCAGCGGCGCGGTGCCCACCACCAGCAGCGCCGTGTTGGCCAGGAAGATGGACAGGCCGATGGTCAGCAGGATGCCCGGCTCTTCGCCCTGGCCACGGATGCGCTCTATCAGCACGCGGTCGACCAGCCAGCCGAACACCCCCATGACCAGGGCGACCAGCGCCAGGCCCGTCAGGAAATCCAGGCCCAGGGCGGTGGTCACCCACCAGCCCAGCACGCCCCCCAGCATGTACAGCTCTCCATGGGCGAAGTTGACGACGCGCATCAGGCCGAGGATGAGCGTGAGCCCCAGCGCCGACAGCGCATAGAAGGACCCGATCACCAGTCCGTTGGCCAGGAACTGCGGCAGCAAGTCCATCGTTTCTCCCGACTCGGCGCGCGGATCAGGGCCGCTCGGTGGGGGCCTGCGCCACCACCTTGGGCTCGCGGTTCTGGATCTGCACCAGCACCACGTCGAAGCCGTAGCCCTCGCCCTTCTCGGTGAACTTGAAATGGCCGTTGGGCGCGGCGTAGTCCGTCTTGCGCAGGGCATCGCGGATCGCATCGGGCTGCGTGTTGCCCGCCCGGGCGATCGCCTCCATCACGATGTTCAGCGCGTTGTAGCCGGCGGCGCCGTACTTGCCCGGCTTTTCCTTGTAGGCGGCGCTGTAGTACTGGACGAAGGCCTGGTTGCGCTCGCCCGGCATGCTGGAGGCGTAGGGCACCGCCGCGTAAATGCCTTCCGAGGCGTCGCCCGTCAGCCCGATGAAGTCGGAGGTCGCCCACGATCCCACGCCGAAGATCTTGGTCTGGATGCCGAACTCCTTGAACTGCTTGACCAGGATGGAGCCGTCCTGGGTCTCGGCGGCGACGAAGACCCCGTCGGGCTTGGCCGCGCGCAGCTTGGTCAGCAAGGTGTAGAAGTCGGTGGCGCCGTGATCGAAGTACTCCTTCATCACCGTCTTGACCCCGAGCGCGGAGAGGTCCTTGGAGAAGTCCTCCACGCCGCCGCGGCCCCAGTCGTCGTTGACGCCGATGTAGGCCACCGTTTTCAGTTGCAGCTTCTGCGCCAGGATCTTGCTGAAAGTCCTGGACATCAACCGGTCGGTCTCGGCCGAGCGGAAGAAGTACTGGAGTCCCTTCTCGGTCAGGTCCGCCTTCGAGGACACCCCGGTCAGCATGGGCAGCTTGTATTTCTCGGCCACGGGCATCACCGCCGCCGTGGCCGAGCTGCAGAAGGCCCCGGTCAGCGCCACGACCTTGTCGCGCACGATCAGTTTCTCGGCCGCGTTCACCGAGTTGGCGGGACGGCACTGGCCGTCCTCGATGACCAGCTCGATCTTCTTGCCCAGCACGCCGCCGGCCGCGTTGCGGCGCTCGACCGCAAGCTTGGCGCCGTTGACGTAGGTGAGTCCGTTGTAGGCGACCGAACCCGTGAGGGGCTGGATGACACCGATCTTGATGGTTTCCTGCGCCCACGCCGCGGGAGCTGCCCCGCCCATGGTCCCCGCCAGCAACAATGCCCAAGACAGCTTACGCATAGCGACCTCTCGCAAAGGTTTCGATTAAGAATTGCCCACCGCCTCGATTAATTAAACAAGTAATTAATTTATCGATGAATTAGGGTTTACGGCAATCGGCACGATCCGGGAAAAATAATTGATCGACTCAATAATTTCCCGGCACCGTCGCTTCTTAAGCAGGAAGAGTGCCAGCCGTGCGCCCTGGGCGGAACACCGGTGCGGCGCCCGCTCGGGGCGCGCCGCCGCACCGGCGGGGGTCCATGCGCACCGGAATGGCGCGGCGGGCCGGCCTCAGGTCTTCATCTTGTAGCCGGTGCGGAAGATCCAGGTCACGATGCCCAGGCATACGACCAGGAACGCCAGCGTCATGCCCAGGCTGACCACGACGTTGACGTCGGACTGGCCGTAGAAGCTCCAGCGGAACCCGCTGATGAGGTAGACCACGGGGTTGGCCAGGGTGATCTTCTGCCAGATCGGCGGCAGCATGCCGATCGAGTAGAACGCGCCGCCCAGGAAGGTCAGCGGCGTGACTACCATGAGCGGAATGATCTGCAGCTTCTGGAAATCGTCGGCCCACAGGCCGATGATGAAACCGAACAGGCTGAAGGTGACAGCGGTCAGGACCAGGAAGCCGACCATCCAGACGGGATGCTCGATGTGGTACGGCACGAAGATGCGCGCCGTGACCAGGATCAGGAGGCCCAGCATCATCGACTTGGTGGCCGCCGCCCCGACGTAGCCGACCACCGCCTCGACGGGTGACACCGGCGCCGACAGCAGCTCGTAGATGGTGCCCGTCCACTTGGGCAGGTAGATGCCGAACGAGGCGTTGGAAATGCTTTCGTTCAGCAGCGACATCATGATCAGGCCGGGAATGATGAAGGCTCCGTAGCTGACGCCGCCGATCTCGCCCATGCGCGAACCGATGGCGGTGCCGAACACGATGAAGTAGAGCGACGTGGACAGCACCGGCGAGGCGATGCTCTGGGTCAGCGTGCGGAAGGTGCGCGCCATCTCGAACCGGTAGATCGCCCGGATTGCGTAGAAGTTGATCATGCTTGCTCCCGCACCAGGCTCACGAAAATATCCTCCAGCGAACTTTCGCTGGAATGCAGGTCCTTGAAGTCGATGCCCTGCTCGTTCAGGGCCCGCATCAGCGAGGCGATGCCGGTGGCCTCGCCCTGGGTGTCGAAGGTGTAGACCAGCGCATTGCCGCCGTCGGCCAGCTCCAGCGCGTAGCCGGCCAGCGCCGGCGGCAGCGCCTGGAGCGGGGCCTGCAATTGCAGCGTCAGTTGCTTCTTGCCCAGCTTGCGCATCAGCGCCCGCTTTTCCTCGACCAGCACCAGCTCGCCCTTGTTGATGACGCCGATGCGATCGGCCATGTCCTCGGCTTCCTCGATGTAGTGGGTGGTCAGGATGATGGTCATGCCCTCGTCGCGCAGGCGGCGCACCATCTTCCACATGTCCCGCCGCAGCTCGACGTCCACGCCGGCGGTCGGTTCGTCCAGGAACAGCACCTTGGGTTCGTGGGCCAGGGCCTTGGCGATCAGCACGCGCCGCTTCATGCCGCCGGACAGCGTCATGATCTTGGCATTGCGTTTGTCCCACAGCGACAGGTCGCGCAGGATGCTCTCGATACGCGCCGGATTGGCCGGGTGGCCGAACAGGCCGCGGCTGAAGCTGACGGTGGCCCACACCGATTCGAAGGCATCGGTGGCCAGCTCCTGCGGCACCAGGCCGATGCGCGTACGCGCCGCGCGGTAGTCGCCGATGATGTCGTGGCCGTCCACCAGCACGGTGCCGGCGGTCGGGCGCGACAGTCCACAGACGATGCTGATCAAGGTGGTCTTGCCGGCACCGTTGGGGCCCAGCAGGGCGAAGATCTCGCCCTTGCGTATCTGCAGGTCCACGCCCTTGAGCGCGTGGAAGCCATTGGCGTAGGTCTTGGCGAGGCCCGAGATGGAAACGATCGCGGGCGCCTCGCCGGGAAGCGGGGGGCGGGTCGAGACTGGCTGCATGGCGTGATGAGCACACCGCGGGGGAATGGGAGGGGAAATGGCACGGTCCCGGCGGCGGAAGTCGAGTGTATAGGATAGGTCCGGAGGCGTCCTCAAGCCTGTTCCGCCAGCAGGGACATTTCCCGCGTGGCCGACCCGGTATCATCCTGTTTTCGCGGCCGGCACCCCGCCCGCCGCCGCACGACCGGAGCATTCCCCCATGAACCATCCCCCGGAAAACGTCAGCATGGCGCTGTTCTGCGACTTCGAGAACGTGGCCCTGGGCGTGCGCGACGCCAAGTACGAGCGCTTCGACATCAAGCTGGTGCTCGAACGCCTGCTGCTCAAGGGCAGCATCGTGGTCAAGAAGGCCTATTGCGACTGGGACCGCTACAAGGGCTTCAAGGCCACCATGCACGAGGCCAACTTCGAGCTGATCGACATCCCGCACGTGCGCCAGTCGGGCAAGAACTCGGCCGACATCCGGATGGTGGTCGACGCGCTGGACCTCTGTTACACCAAGTCGCACGTCAACACCTTCGTGATCATCAGCGGCGACTCCGACTTCTCGCCGCTGGTCTCCAAGCTGCGCGAGAACGCCAAGCAGGTCATCGGCCTGGGCGTCAAGCAGTCCACCTCGGACCTGCTGATCGCCAATTGCGACGAATTCATCTTCTACGACGACCTGGTCCGCGAGACGCACCAGGCGGCCCGGCGCGAGCCGCGCGGCGCGCAGCCCGCCAACCGCCGTCCGCACGACGAGGACAAGTCGCGCAAGGACGAACTGGAATCCCGGCGCGAGAAAGGCATCGCGCTGGCGGTCGAGACCTTCGACGCGCTGCTGGCCGAGCGCGGCGACACCGGCAAGATCTGGGCCTCGGTGCTGAAGGAAGCCATCAAACGGCGCCGGCCCGACTTCAACGAGTCCTATTACGGCTTCCGCGCCTTCGGCAATCTGCTGGAGGCGGCCCAGTCGCGCGGGCTGCTGGAATTCGGCCGCGACGAAAAATCGGGCGCCTACGTATACCGCGCCAGCGGCGAAACCGCGCCGGTCGAGCCGGCGGCGCCCAGGTCCGTGCCGGTGCCGGCCCCTGCCCCGGCCATCGAGCCCGCCGAGGTCCCCGCCGGCGAAACGCCCGCCCCCCGGGCGGATAAGCGGCGCAACACCCGCAGCGCCGGCAAGAGCGCCTCTCGCCGGGCACGGCCCGAGGCCGAGGCGGCCGGGGACACGGCGCGGCAAGAACCCGCCACCACCCTGCCCCTGGTTGCCGCCGAGCCGGCCGCGCGGCCCGCGCCGGTCGCACCAACGCCCGAACCGGTCCAGCCCCCCGCCGCTGAGACCACCGGCACCGGCGGCGCCGATGCCGCCGACACCCCGGCCGGCGCGCCCGCCAAGAAGGCGGCACGCAAGACCGCCCGCAAGACGCCCGCGCGCCCCCGCGCCCGCAAGACCGCGGCGAAGGCCCAGGAAGGTTAGGCGCCAGCCGGACGGCCGCCGAAGGCGCGCGCCAGCGTCAGCACTTCGCCGGTCGCCACCGGCTCATAGCCCGGCAGCGCCTCCAGGCGCCGTATGAAGCCGGGCGCCTTCAGGATCGCCAGTACGTCGTCCAGCCGCCGGGCCTCCAGCGCCGACTGCTCCACCGCGAAGAAGTAGCGCTCGGTGACCAGCGGCACGAAATCCAGCCCGAAGCGCCGGGCGGCGGTCTCGATGCCGAACCCCACGTCGGCCATGCCGCTGGCGATGTAGGCAGCCACGGCCGCGTGCGTGAACTCGGTGCTGTCGAAACCGTTGATGGCCTGCTGCGCCACCTGGTCGCGCGCCAGCATCAGCTCCAGCAGCATGCGCGTGCCCGAGCCCGCCTGCCGGTTGACGAAGCGCACACCCGGCCGCGCAAGATCCCCCAGCGCCCGGATGCGCTTGGGATTGCCCGGCGCCACGCACAGCCCCTGCACCCGCAGCGCCAACTGGACCAGCACGTGCTTGCGCGGATCCAGCCATTGCTGGTACTGGCGCACCGCGTCCCGCTCGAAGGGACCGATGGGCACGTGGAAGCCGGCCAGGTCGCATTCGCCGCGGGCCAGCGCGGCCACCGCCTCGGTGCTGTTGCGGTAGCGCAGTTCGACCGGCATCTGCGCGGTGTTGATCCAGTCCACCAGGGCCGCCACGGCGAAACCATGGCTGGCATACAGCCGCAGCGGCGAGCGTTCGGGCGCCACGGCCTTGCGGATCTCGGCCTCGAGCTCCGAAGCCAGGCTGTCCAGCGTGGGCGACAGGCGGGCGCGGATGCGGTCTTCGGCCAGCAGCAGGACCGTACCCAGGTGGCTGAGCCGCGTGCCCTTGCCCGGCCGCTTCTCCAGCAGCGGCGTGCCGAACAACTGCTCGGCGCTGCGCAGCAGGCCCCATACGTGGCGATAGGACAGCCCTTCCAGGCGTCCGGCCGCCGCGATCGAGCCCGATTCGCGGATGCTGGCCAGCAGGCGCAACAGCAGGGACGTATCCACCGCGGACGAGGCTTCGGCCCCCGTCCCCTGGATGTGCCAGCCGGGTTGGATCGCGATCTTGAACATTTATGTAATCCTGAACATATTTTTCGCGGGAAGTTTCTTTGTTAGAGTGGGTTGCGTAGCGAGACATATGTTCTGAATTTCATATATTAGCCGTTTCCGCCCACCGCGACGCACGGCATGGAACCCCATGGACCAGAAAGTCATCCCCATCGTCGCGGCGGCGCCCACGCGCGAACGCAAGCGCCAGCAGCCCAAGGGCCGCCGCGTCGACCCCGCCGCGCTGGCCGAGGTGCGCGCATTGCTGGGGGACGCGCCGCGCCGGCGCGACCTGCTGATCGAACACCTGCATCGCATCAACGACCGCTACGGCCAACTGGGCACCCGCCACCTGGCGGCGCTGGCCCAGGAACTGCGCATGGCGCAGGCCGAGGTCTATGAAGTGGCGTCCTTCTACCACCACTTCGACGTGGTACGCGACGACGGGCAGGCCGAATCCGGCACCGCGCCGCTGACCGTGCGGGTCTGCGGCAGCCTGTCCTGTGAACTGGCGGGCTCGGGGCCGCTGCTGGAGCGCCTGCCGCAACTGCTGGGCACCGGCGTGCGCGTCGTGCCGGCGCCGTGCCTGGGGCGCTGCGAACAGGCTCCCGTGGCGATGGTGGGCCAGCGCCCCATTGCCTGTGCGACGGCCGATACGGTGCAGGCAGCCGTCGCGAGCGGCGACACCCGCGACCTGCCCGGCGCCTACATCGACTACGCCGGCTATGTCGCGCAGGGCGGCTACCGCGTGCTGCGCGAATGCGCGTCCGGACAGCGCGACGTGGAGTCCGTGCTCAAGGCCATGGAAGACTCGGGCCTGCGCGGCCTGGGCGGCGCGGGCTTTCCCGCCGGCCGCAAGTGGCGCGCGGTGCGCGCCGAACCCGCCCCGCGCCTGATGGCGGTCAACGTGGACGAAGGCGAACCCGGCACGTTCAAGGACCGCCACTATCTCGAGCGCGATCCGCATCGCCACCTGGAGGGCCTGTTGATCGCGGCCTGGGCCGTCGAGGCGCAGGCCGTCTACATCTACCTGCGCGACGAATACCACGGCTGCCGCGCCATCCTGCAGGCGGAGCTGGACCGCCTGCGCGCCGATCCGCCCGTTTCCGGCCTGCCCCGCATCGAATTGCGGCGAGGCGCCGGTGCCTACATCTGCGGCGAGGAATCGGCCATGATCGAATCGATCGAAGGCAAGCGCGGCATGCCCAGGCTGCGCCCGCCCTATGTCGCGCAGGTCGGACTGTTCGGCCGTCCCACGCTCGAGCACAACTTCGAGACGCTGCACTGGGTCCGGGACATCCTGGAACGCGGCGGCGCCTGGTTCGCCTCGCAGGGCCGGCGCGGGCGCAAGGGCCTGCGCTCGTTCTCGGTATCGGGACGCGTGCGCCAACCCGGCGTCCATCTGGCACCGGCCGGCATCACCATCCAGGAACTGATCGACGAATACTGCGGCGGCATGCAGGACGGCCACGAGTTCTACGCCTACCTGCCCGGCGGCGCGTCGGGCGGCATCCTGCCGGCATCGATGAACGACATCCCGCTGGATTTCGACACGCTGCAACCCTACGGCTGCTTCATCGGCTCGGCGGCGGTCATGGTCCTGTCCCATCGAGACACCGCCGTGGGCGCGGCGCGCAACATGATGGCCTTCTTCAAGGACGAATCCTGTGGCCAGTGCACGCCCTGCCGCGTGGGCACGGCCAAGGCGCTGGAGCTGATCCGCCAGCCCGAGTGGGACATCCCGCTGCTGGAGGAGTTGTCCGCCGTCATGCGCGATGCCTCGATATGCGGACTGGGCCAGGCCGCCCCCAATCCGGTCGATTGCGTCATCAAGTATTTTCCTGGAGAACTCGGCTCCGGGTCGTCCGGCCGTGCCACGGGTAACTGACATGAATGCCATCAATCGCCGCGAGCTCGGCCTCTCTGCCGTCACCGTGAACTTCCGCCTGAACGGGCAGGAAGTCAGCGCCGCCGACAACGAAACCCTGATCCAGGTGGCCGACCGCCTGGGCATCGAGATTCCCCGCCTGTGCCATGCCGACGGACTGGAGCCGGCCGGCAACTGCCGCTCGTGCGTGGTCGAGATCGGCGGCGAGCGCGTGCTGGCGCCGTCGTGCTGCCGCACGCCGCGCGAGGGCATGGAGGTCACGACCGACAGCGAACGCGCCGTGCGCGCGCAGAAGATGGTGCTCGAGCTGTTGCAGGCCGACATGCCCGAGACCTCGTACACGCGGAACAACGAAGTCGATCTCTGGGCCCGCAAGCTGGGCGTGGGAAAGCCGCGCTTCGCGCCGCGCGCGCCGGTGGCCGCCGACACCTCGCACCCGGCCATCGCCGTCAACCTGGACGCCTGCATCCAGTGCACGCGCTGCCTGCGGGCCTGCCGCGACGAGCAGGTCAACGACGTGATCGGGCTGGCCCATCGCGGCGACCATGCCAGGATCGTGTTCGACATGGACGACGCCATGGGCGCTTCCACATGCGTGGCCTGCGGCGAATGCGTGCAGGCCTGTCCCACCGGCGCGCTGATGCCCGCGCGCGAGGTGGCGCTGCAAGTGCCGGACAAGGCGGTCGAATCGGTCTGCCCCTATTGCGGCGTGGGCTGCCAGCTGACCTACCACGTCAAGGACAACCGCATCCTGTACGTCGAGGGCCGCGACGGTCCGGCCAACCACGAGCGCCTGTGCGTGAAAGGCCGCTACGGCTTCGACTACGCCCACCACCCCCACCGCCTGACCCGTCCGCTGATCCGCCGCGCGGACGCGCCCAAGCGCGGCGACGCCGTGATGGATCCGGACCGCGTCATGGAGGTGTTCCGCGAAGCGACGTGGGACGAGGCGCTGGACCTGGTGGGCGAGCGGCTGCGCACGATCCGCGACACGCACGGCAAGCGCGCGCTGGCCGGCTTCGGCTCGGCCAAGGGCAGCAACGAGGAAGCCTATCTGTTCCAGAAGCTGGTGCGCACGGGCTTCGGCAGCAACAACGTCGATCACTGCACGCGGTTGTGCCATGCCTCGTCGGTGGCGGCACTGCTGGAAGGCATAGGCTCGGGCGCGGTGTCCAATCCGGTGATGGACGTGGGCAAGGCCGAGGTGGTGATCGTGATCGGCGCCAACCCCACGGTCAACCATCCGGTGGCGGCGAGCTGGATCAAGAACGCGGTGAAGAACGGCACCAAGCTCATCGTGGCCGACCCGCGCCGCTCGGACCTGGCCCGGCTGGCGCACCGCTTCCTGCAGTTCAAGCCGGACACCGACGTGGCGATGCTGAACGCGATGATGCACGTGATCGTCCATGAAGGCCTGGTCGACGAGGACTTCATCGCCGGCCGCACCATCGGCTACGACGAACTGCGCAGGAACGTGGAAGGCTACAGCCCCGAGAGCATGGCGCCCATCTGCGGCATCGACGCGGACACGCTGCGCGAGGTCGCGCGGCTGTACGCCACCTCCAAGGGCTCGATGATCCTGTGGGGCATGGGCGTATCGCAGCACGTGCACGGCACGGACAACGCGCGCTGCCTGATCGCGCTGGCGCTGATGACCGGGCAGATCGGCCGCCCCGGCACCGGCCTGCATCCGCTGCGCGGCCAGAACAACGTGCAGGGCGCGTCGGACGCGGGGCTGATTCCGATGATGTATCCGGACTACCAGCGCGTGGACAACGCCGCCGCGCGCCAGAAGTTCGAACAGTTGTGGGGCATGCCGCTGGATCCGCAGCCGGGGCTGACGGTGGTGGAGGTGATGCACGCGATCAGGGCCGGCAGGGTGCGGGGCATGTACATCATGGGAGAAAACCCGGCGATGTCGGACCCCGACGCCAACCACGCGCGCGAGGCGCTGGCGGCACTGGACCATCTTGTCGTGCAGGATATCTTCCTGACCGAGACGGCCTACCTGGCCGACGTCATCCTGCCCGCCTCGGCTTTTCCGGAAAAGACCGGCACGTTCACCAATACCGACCGGCTGGTGCAGATGGGCCGGCAGGCCCTGGATCCGCCGGGCGACGCGCGCCAGGACCTGTGGATCATCCAGCAGATCGCGGCGCGCATGGGGCTGGACTGGCACTACCGCGACGTGTCCGAGGTGTTCGACGAGATGCGCCATTCGATGCCGAGCATAGGCGGCATCACCTGGGAGCGCCTGCAGGCGGAGCATGCGGTGACGTATCCCTGCCTGGCGGAGGGCGATGCCGGAGACCCTGTCGTGTTCACGACCACGTTCCCGACCGAGACGGGCCGCGCGCGTTTCGTGCCTGCCGACATCATTCCGGCGAACGAGCGGCCGGACGGGGAGTATCCGCGGGTATTGATCACGGGGCGGCAGCTGGAGCACTGGCACACGGGCAGCATGACGCGGCGGGCATCGGTGCTGGATGCGATCGAGCCGGATCCGGTGGCGTTGGTGCATCCGCTGGATCTGGAAGAGATCGGGGTGCGGCCGGGAGACGTGATCACGCTGGAGTCGCGGCGCGGAGAGGTGTCGCTGTATGCGCGGGCGGAGGAAGGCACGCCGCGGGGAGCGGTGTTCGTGCCGTTCTGTTATTACGAGGCGGCGATCAACAAGCTGACGAACGCCGCGCTGGATCCGTTCGGGAAGATTCCGGAGTTCAAGTACTGCGCGGTACGGATCCGGGCAGGAGGGACGGAGCCGGTGCAGAGCAGTTATGGGGGTGGGCAGATATTGGGGTTGGGCGCTTGAGCCGTCACAGCGGATTGCTGTCCTGGTAGATGATCTTCGACTCCGTGAAGTCGTTCAACGCCTCATGTCCATGCAGGCGCCCCAGCCCGCTGCGGCGATAGCCGCCGGTTTCCGCTTCGGCCATCAGCTTGTTGTGATCGTTGATCCAGACCGTGCCCCGGCGCAGCTTGCGGGCGACGCGTTGGGCGCGGGCGCCGTCGCGGGTCCAGACGCTGGAGGACAGGCCGTAGACGGTGTGGTTGGCGCGGGCGATGGCTTCGGCCTCGTCGTGGAATTTTTCCAGGACGACGAAGGGGCCGAAGATTTCCTGTTGGACGAAGAAGGCGCTGGTGTCGCCGTGAGCCACCAGCGACGGGGTCAGGAAGGCGCCGTGGGGATGCTGGCTGTCCAGCGTGGAGCCTTCCAGCAGCACTTCGTCGGCTTCGCTCATGGCGCGGTGGACCTGGGACAGGACGCGGTCGCGCGAGGCGCGGTCGATCAGGGGGCCGAGGTGGTGGCCCGGCAGCCAGCCGGGGCCGGTTTTCAGGGCAGCCAGGGCGTCGCGCAGGTGGGTGCGGGCGGCGTCGTAGGCGTTGGCATGGACCAGCACGCGGCGCGCGGCGGTGCATTGCTGGCCGGAGATGATGGTGGCGGCGTCGGCGATCTTGCGCATGACGTCGGGGATGGGGGCGTCGTCGAAGACAATGCAGCTGGCCTTGTCGCCCAGCTCCAGCGACAGCTTCTTCATCGTGGGCGCGGCCGAGGCGTAGATGCGCTGGCCGGTTTCGTTCGAGCCGGTGAAGCTGATGACGTCGACGTCGTCGGACTGGCAGATCAGTTGCGAGAGTTCGGCACCGTCCTCGACCACCATGTTGACGACGCCCGGCGGCAGGCCCGGGATCCTGATCAGTTCCTTGAGCATCTCGCAAGTGACGAGCGCGGTCTGCCAGGCGGGCTTGATCACCGTGGTGCATCCCGCCGCCAGCGCGGGGGCCAGGCTGCGCACCAGCAGCAGCGCCGGGGCGTTCCAGGGCACGATGATGCCGGCCACGCCGGCGGGTTCGCGCAGCATGGTCGAGAACACGCCGGGGCTGACTTCCTGCGCGTTGCCGGCGATATAGCGAGCCAGGCCGGCGTAGTAGTTGATCTCGGAAATGGCGCCATGCATTTCGCCGGTGGATTGGGCGATGACCTTGCCGTTCTCCATCGTCAGCAGCATCGCCAGTTCCTGGGCGCGCGGAGCGAGGTTGCGCGCCCATTGCAGCAGCACGTCCTGCCGCAGGCGGGGGGAGTTGGCCCAGGCCGATTCCTCGAAGGCCTGGCGGGCCGCGCCGATGGCGGCGCGCGCGGCCGCGGCGTCGGCCGTGGCGACGGTGCCGACGGTCTCGCCGTTGGCCGGGTTGATGTTGTCCAGGATCGGCGCCGCGCCGGACTCCTGCAGGGCGCCGGCGATGATCAGGCCGGAATGGTGTCGGGTCGTCATGATTGCTCCATAGGGGACACGGCCGCGGTCGGCGGCTCGAAAGAGGAAATCGGCCGCGATCCGTGCGCGAGACACGAGGCGTCGAGATCGCGGATGTCGGCGCGGCCGATCAGCGCCAGGTCGCGGTCCAGTTCGGCATGCAGCAGGCCGATCGCCCGCCGCACCGCTGCGGTGGCGCCCACGGATGCCGCGTACAGGAATGGCCGGCCGATCAGCACGAAGTCCGCGCCCAGGGCCAGCGCCTTGATGATGTCGGTGCCGCGCCGGAAACCGCCGTCCACGATCAGCTTGGCGCCGCCGCGCAGCGCGGCGATCCGGGGCAGCATGCGCAAGGGGGACACCGCGCCGTCCAGTTGCCTGCCGCCGTGGTTGGACAGGATCATGCCGTCCACGCCGGCGTCCAGCGCGATGCGGGCGTCGTCCTCGTGAAGAATGCCCTTGACCAGCAGCCTGCCCCGCCACCGGCGCCGGATGTAACGCAAGTGGTCCCAGGTCAGGCGGTCGCGGCCAACGCGGAACCCTGGGCTGGGCGGTGCCACGATCGGTCCTCCACGGTCGGCGCCGAAGTTCTCGAAGCGCGGGATGCCGCCGTTCAGGAGCGTACGCAGCACCACGCTCGCCATCCAGCGGGGATGCGCCAGCACGTCGCCCAGCAACCGCGGGCCAGGCGTGACCGGGATGCCGAATCCTCGCCGCAGGTCGTTCTCGCGGTTCGCCGCGACGGGCACGTCTGCGGTCACGACCAGCACTTCGATACCGGCACGTTCCACGCGCTGGAGCAGGCTGTCTATCCGCCCCGGGTCCGCTGGCAGATAAGCCTGGTACCACGCCCCGGGCGACCGCGCTGCGATGGTTTCCAGCGGCACGGACGAGGCCGCGCTCAGCACGAACGGGACCTGTTGCGCGGCGGCCGCCTCGGCCAGGGCCAGGTCCGCCTGGAACGCGAACAGGGCCGCGCCGCCCATGGGCGCGATGCCGAAGGGCGCACTGTACTCGCGGCCCCACAGCTGGCAGCGCGTGGACCGGGTTCCGACATCGACCAGGACGCGGGGCACCAGTTCCAGCCGGGACAAGGCCTCGGCATTGGCGCGCAGCGAACGCTCGTCCTCGGCGCCGTGTGCGGCGAAGCCGTAGATGCTGCGTGGCAGCCTTTTCCTGGCCTCGCGTTCGAAGTCGGCAAGCGCAAGCATCGGGCCGCCCTACTCCACCTTGATGCCGGCCTGCCGCACCGCTTCCGTCCAGCGTCCGGCCTCGCCGCTCACGAAGCGGGCGAACTCGGAGCGCGACTGCGGCGCGGGCTTCTCGCTTCCCCAACCTTCCCACATGCGCTGGATGTCCGGGTCGGCCAGCGCCCGGTTGAGCAGGTCGGACATCGCATCGGCGATGCGCGGCGGCGTCGCGGACGGCGCGAATACGCCGTACCAGGTCCCGAGCACCATCCGGTCCAGCCTCAGTTCCTTGACGGAGGGAACGTCGGGAAACAGCGGGGAGCGGCGAGCTGATGTGACCGCGAGGGCCTTCAACCGGCCCTCGCGCACGAACGTGGAGGCGGCCGGCATGGTGTCGAACAGCACGTCTATCTGTCCGCCCACCAGGTCCTTGAGCGCCGGCGCGCTTCCCTTGTAGGGTATGGCAACCATGTGGATGCCGGCGCTCTGCGCGAACGTGATGCCGGCCAGGTGCTGGAGGTTGCCGACGCTGCCCACGCCATAGCTGATTCCTTTGTCGGTGCCCCGCGCCTTGGCCACGAGCGCGTCCAGGATGTCCACGCCGGTCCCGGCCTTGACCACCACCAGGTTGGGCATGGTGGCGAACCGCCCGATGGGCAGGAAGTCCGGTCCCGTCAGCGGATAGGACAGCGAGGGCGTCAGCGCCATCCGGGTCAGTTCATGGACGCTCCCGAGCAGGAAGGCGGTGCCGTCCGCGGGCGCGTGGGCCACGAATTCCCGCGCCAGCACGCCGGCACCGCCGCTGCGGTTGTCGACGATGAAGGTCTGTCCCGACAGGCGGCTCATCACGGCCGCCAGCGGCCGCACCATCTGGTCCATCGACCCGCCCGGCGAGGCCGGCACGACCAGCCGCACCGGCTGCGTCGTCCAGGCCCCTGCCGCCGGCGCGGCCGTTGCGGCCGCCAGTCCCAGGACGATGCTTCCCCCCGCTCTTCTCCACACCATGTCGTCTCCCTGGTCGAAATGATGAACGATGCCGCGCCGCCGGGACGCCGTCGTTCACGCGCGAAACAGATCGAGCATCTCGGCGCTCGGCTCGAAGCCCAGCCCGGGCGTATCCGGCAAGTCGAGCCATCCGGCAGCAGGCTCGGGAAAGCCGACGAAAAGTCGACGCATCAACGCCACCGTGGGCAGGTGCCACTCGACCTTGCCGCCGTTGGCCAGCCCCGCATGCAGATGCATGTTGTGCAGCGGAAAGGCGCCGCCATTGGTGACAGAGACATTGAACGCGCTGGCAAGGCCCGCGATACGGACGCATTGCGTGTATCCGCCGCCGATCACCACATTGGGCTGGATGAAGTCCACCGCGCCGTGGACCAGCATGTCGCGAAAGCGGAAGGCCAGCCCTTCGTTCTGCCCGGCCGCCACGGCAACGCCGCAACGGCGGCGCAGGTCCGCCATGGCGGGAATGTCGTTCTGCGTGACCGGTTCCTCGAAGAAGGCAATGCGGCAATCGGACAGATTCATTGCCAGGCGCTGCGCATGGAAGGCGTCGAGGCTGCAATTGGCATCGATGTAGACCTGCGCGTCGCTGCCCGCGGCCTCGCGCACGGTTCGCACCCGGCGCTCGTCCTCGGCGATGACCTCGTCCAGCGAAGGGCCGCCACGGTCGCGCCTTTGAAGCGCCTGATGGCCGACGACCATTTTCAGATGCTGGTAGCCCTGGGCCCTGAGCGTCGCGGCCGCCTGGCCGAGCGCATCGCGGTCCAGGAAATCGAAGCCGAAGGTCGCGTAGACGGGCACGCGGGAACGGGCGCCCCCCAGCAACCGCCACACTGGCTGTGCCAGCGCCTTGCCCTTGATGTCCCACAGGGCGATGTCGAGCGCCGCCATGGCATGCGCGGCGTGGCCGGTCTGTCCCCGGGGCGACAGCAGCCAGTAGAGACGGTCCCACAACGCCTCGTGGTTCATGGGGTCCTCGCCGACCAGCGCCGGCGCGGCCACGTCGTTCACGGCCGCGGCCACGACCCGTTCATTGGTGATCGATGTCAGTCCATGGCCGCACAACCCGGTGGAGGTTTCCACGCGCACCAGGCACGCCCGGATTTCCTGCTCGACGGGCGTGGTCCCGCCTATGCCGACCTGCACGGGCCATTTGATCGGCACCGCCGCGACTCGCGTGATCTTCATGTCCGCTCCCGTGCGCCCTACTCGACCTTGATGTCGTTCTCGCGCGCCACCTTGGTCCAGAGCGGCACTTCCTTCTCGATCAGGCGACGGAACTCGTCGGAGGTGCTGGCGTGGGCCAAGCAGCCGAGGGAGGCCATCTTCTTGCTTACCTCGGGCAGGGCGACCACGCGCGCGATCTCCCGCTGCAATACCTGGACCACGTCCGCCGGCGTGCCGGCCGGCGCCAGCAGGCCCGCCCACAACTCGACATCCAGGTCCACCCCCGCCTCCCGCATGGTCGGGACCTCGGGCAGGAAGCCTGCCCGTTGCGGCGAGGTCACGGCCAGGGCCCGCACGCGCTTGCCCTGCAGGCCGGTCATGGCCGGCGCCGGATCGGTGATGGCCATGGTGACGTTGCCCGCCATGACGGCCTGAATCGACTCGTTGCTGCCTTTGTAGGGGATGTGCGCGAAGCGCGCGCCGGTCTTGCCGTTGAACAGCTCGGTCACGAGCTGGAACGAGGCGGCGCTGGAGCCGTAGTTCGCCTTGTCCGGGTGCTGCTTCGAATAGGCCACGAGGTCGCTCACCGACTTGATCGGCAGCGAGGCATCCGAGACCAGCACTAGCGGGAACTTCGCCGTCAGCGACACGGGGGTGAAGTCCTCGACCTTGTAGGGCAGCTTGGCGTACAGGGCAGGATTGAACGAGATGGGACCGCTGGCTCCCCAGAACAGCGTGTAGCCGTCCGGCCTGGCCTTGGCCACGTAGGCCGCGCCCACGATGGAGGCCACGCCGGGGCGGTTCTCGACGATCACGGGCTGCTTGAGTCCCTTGGTGATTTCCTCGGCCACGATACGGGCCAGGACGTCGTTGCCCCCGCCCGCCGCGTAGCCGACGATGATGGTGATCGGGCGCGCCGGATAGTTCGGCTGCGCATGCGCGGCCGGCAGGCCGAGCGGCGAGATGGCCAGCGCCAGCGCGGCCAGGTTCAGGATGCGACGTACTTGCATGGTGTCTCCTTCCACGGGACTCGTGCGTTCCCTTGATTCCGGCCACGGGCGGCGCCGGCCGCCCGCGCCCCTAGATTCCGCCGATGCGCACGTGCAGCACCGCGGCCCGTCCTTCGTCGACGGCGCGCAGGCAGCGGGCGATCGCGTCCGGCACGTCGTCGGGGTCCTCCACCGTCTCGCCATGGCCGCCGAAAGCCTGGGCGACCAGTTCGAAGCGGCGCGTCTCGCCATGCAGCCGCGCGTGGAACTCGTCCGTGTCGGCCGCCGAGCCATCCGGGTGCACGCGCAGCACGGCCTCTTTCACCGCCTGCCATCCGCCGTTGTCCAGCACGACGGTCAGGATGGGCAGCCGGTAGCGCTGCGCCACGTCATAGACCGAGGTGGGCGTGCCGAAATGGAAGCCGCCGTCGCCGACCACTTGCACCACGCGCGCATCCGGCCGCGCCAGCTTGACGCCCAGCGCCATGCCGCCGCTGTAGCCCAGGCCGCCTCCGGCCGTGCCCAGCAGCGTCAGCGGCCGGGTCCGGCGAATGTGGCCCAGCACCGCGGGCGCGTTGCGGATGGCCTCGTTGATGACCACGTCGTCCTGGGACAGGGCCGCGCTCAACTGCGCGCACAGGAAGGCCGGCGAGATCGCGCCGCGGGCGCCGCGCTTGCCCGCCGCCTGGGACAGCGCGTCGGCGCGGGCCTTGGCCTGCGCCCGATAGCCGTCCAGGCGCACGCGCACCCGCTCGTGGAAGTCCTTGCCGGCACGGGCCCGGACGATGTCGATGACCTGGCGCAGCACCGTGGCGCAATCGGCCTGCACGCGCATGTCGGTCGCGAATCCCCACATGGGGAAGTCCTTCTTGATCGGATCGACGTCGACATGCAGCCAGCGCATGTCGGGCCGCTCGGCCACGTACTTGGGCAGCCAGGGCACGTCCACGTCCAGCAGCAGGCCCAGGTCGGCGTCGGCCTGCGCCGCGCCGGGGTCGAAGCCGCCGAAGCAGGGCGAATCGCGCGAGATGCCCAGGTAGCTGGGCGCGAACTCGAAGACGCGGATGCCGCACAGCAGCGCCAGTTCCTCCAGCGCCTGGACGGCCTCGGCCTTGCGGCCGAGATAGGCGGTAACGGCCATGGGGCGCTCGGCCCGCATCAGGGCCTCGGCGATCTGCGCGGCCCGCGCCTCGTCGATGCCGCCGGCGGCGACGGGACCGTAGCGGTCCTGGCCAAAGGCCTTCACCTGGTCTTCGGCCCATTCCTGGGTCAGGGCCTCGCGCGGCAGGGTCAGGTAGACCGGCCCCGGTGGATCGCTCTGCATGACCGAGTGGCCGCGCCGCACCACTTCACGCGCATTGATGCCGGTCGAGAGCGAGTATTCCCATTTGACGTAGGGACGCACCAGGCTCGCCATGTCGAAAGGGTCCTGCACGAAATGCACGTAGTTGTCGCGCGAGCCGGGCAGCTCGCCGCGCACGGTGCCCGGCGCCCGCCCCGCCATCAGCATGACGGGCAGGCGCGAGCGGAACATGTTGTGCATGCCCATGGCCGCGTTCGCCGTGCCGGCGTCCACGTGGACCATCACCGCCTGCCCCTTCCCGGTCATGGCCGCGTAGCCGGCGGCCATGTGGATCGCGACATTCTCGTGCGGACAGAGCATGAAGCGGGGGTGCTTGCGTCCCTGCTCGCGCCAGCGCGCGAGTTCCTCGATGACGGAAGCGTGGTCGGTGCCCAGGTTGGAAAACACGTACTCGATGCCGAGATCGGTGAGTCCCTGGAGCAAATAGTGGGCGCTGCTGTACATGGGGTCTCCTGTGCGGTTGGCCCATGTTAGGAATCGGAGTGAAATCCGTAAAATGAAATGAACTGATGTCTGACATGCACCATAGGTATATCCAAGCCATGGCCAAGCGTCTTTCCCACCAGGTGGACCTGAACCTGCTCGAGCTCTTCCTGGCGGTATACGGCAGCCGCAACCTGACCACCGCCGGCAGGGAGCTCGGGCTGAGCCAGCCCGCGATGAGCCGCGCCCTCGCCCGCCTGCGCGATGCCTATGGCGATCCGCTGTTCGTGCGGCAGCCGCACGGCCTGCTGCCCACGCCCCTGGCCGACGACCTGAACACATCCCTGCACCAGGCCCTGGACATCGTGAGGGGGACGCTGCAGACGCCGGCCTTCGTGCCCGCCACCGAACGGCGCGTATTCACGCTGGCGATGTCGGACGTCAGCGAGCAGGTCTTTCTGCCCGGACTGGCCCGGCGGGTGGCGGAGCTGGCGCCCGGCGTGCACCTGCGCACGAGCCAGTTGCAGGGCAAGGCACTGCGCGAGGCCATGGCGGACGGCAACGTGGACCTGGCCGTCGGCCACCTGCGCCTGGATCCGGAGGGACTGCAGATCGGCCGGCTCTTCTCGGCGCGCTACGCCTGCATCGCCCGCAACGACCACCCCGCCATATTCGGCCGGATGACCATGGAGAACTTCCGTCAGCTCGGCCACGTGATATCGGAAGGTTCAATGACGGGTCATGCGCACGTGCTGGAGGGCATTCTCGCCTCGCCCGGCGTGGGCGCTTCCGTCGCGCTGCGCGTGGGCCACTTTCTCTCGATCGGCCGCATCGTCGCCCAGACCGACTACATCGCCACCATTCCCCGCACCCTGGCCGCGACGTTCGAGGCCGCATGGGGCGTCAGGATGTATGACCCGCCGCTGCGCCTGCCCGCCTACGACGTATCCCAGTTCTGGCACGAGCGCTACGCGCGCGAACCCGGGCGGGTCTGGATGCGGACGGTGATCCACGAACTGTTCGGCCGGGCCCCCTGACCGCGCGGGCGGGAGCCGGAGGCGCCGCGCCGCGGGTCGGCTCGACAGCACCCCGGCCAATTGCTATGTTCGCGAAAAGGGGCGCCGTCCCGGCTCCCCGCCGCTACCCGGCTTTCCCTCGTCCATGAACACACACGAAACGGATGCCCCGACGGCAGCCCCCGGCAGGCCCGACGGTGGCTACGGCTGGGTCGTCGTCGCCGCGGGCGCGCTGATCACCTGCGTGGCCGCGGGTGCCATGTTCTCGCTGGCGGTCTACCTGCAGCCCATCTCCACCGATACCGGCTGGTCGCGCGCAGGCATCTCGGCGGCCATGACGCTGGACTTCCTGGTGATGGGCGCCGCGGCGTTCGGCTGGGGCGCGCTGAGCGACCGTTACGGCACGCGCCCCGTGATCCTGGCCGCCTCGCTGTTGCTGGGCCTGGGGCTGCTGCTGGCCAGCCGCGCCACTTCGCTGCTGGCCTTCCAGCTCGGCTATGGCGTGCTGGTGGGTGTGGCGGGCGGCGCGTTCTTCGCCCCGCTGATGGCGGTGACGACCCTCTGGTTCGAGCGCCATCGCGCCCTGGCCGTCTCCCTGGTCTCCGCGGGCATGGGCGTTGCGCCCATGACCGTGTCGCCGCTGGCCAGCTGGCTCATCCTGGAGCATGGCTGGCGCACGGCGATGACGACGACAGGCATCGCCGCCCTGCTGCTCCTGATCCCGGCGGCCCTGTTCGTCCGGCAGCCACCTGCCGGAATGGCCGGCCAAGCCCGGCCCGAGGCGGAGGATCCCGGCCTGTCGGTCCGCCAGGCCCTGAGATCGGCGCCCTTCGCCGCGCTGGCGCTGACCTTCTTCCTGTGCTGCGCCGCCCATTCCGGCCCGATCTTCCACGTGGTCAGCTTCGCCACGTTCTGCGGCATCGCGCCCATGGCCGCCGTCACCATCTACAGCGTCGAAGGACTGGCCGGGCTGGGAGGACGGTTGCTGCTGGGGACCCTGGCCGACCGGCTCGGCACCAAGCGGGTACTGATCGCGGGCCTGCTACTGCAGGCGCTGGTGATAGCCGTCTATTCGCAGGCCCGCGCGATCGGCGAATTCTATGGCCTGTCCATAATGCTGGGAGCCGCCTATGGCGGCGTGATGCCGCTGTACGCGGCGCTGGCGCGGGACTACTTCGGGCCGCGCATCATGGGCAGCGTGCTGGGCGCCGCGGTCATGGCCTCCAGCCTGGGCATGGCCTTCGGACCGCTGGCCGGAGGCTGGATCTTCGACCACTTCAACGGCTATGCCTGGCTGTACCTGGGCTCGGCCGCGGTCGGCATGGGCGCGGTCGCGATGGCCTTCGCCTTCCCGCCGTCGCCGACGCGGGCGGCGCCGCATCCGGCCTGAGGATCAGGCGGGGTACATCGGCTTGTTGTCGTTCAGGTTCAGCCAGCCCTTCACGATGCGGTAGATGTACCAGATGAAGGCCACGAACCACACGACCCAGCCGATGAAGGCCCACACCGTCAGCGCCCCCACGATGGCCCACAGCACGGAGAACCAGAACGTGCGGATCTGCCAGCGGAAGTGGCTGTCCAGCCAGGTGCCGGCCATGTCGCCTTTCTTGACGTAGTTGATGATGATCGCGACGATGCTGCTCAGCCCGATCAGGATGGCCAGCGCATACAGCGCATAGACGACGGTGGTGAGGTTCTTGGCGGATTGAAGCTTGGCGGAGTCGACGGTGACGTCGTTCATGATGCACCTCTTGTTGTTGTCGGTAGCGGGCATCGGGAAGCGCATGGTCGGGCGGCCGCGCCGCCTGCTGCGGTCACGGCCTGGCGGCACGCCGGCGCACCAGGCGCCATCCCATCAACCCCGCGAAGACCACAGTGTAGAGAAACACCGCCGAAAAATCATTCTTGCCGGCCTTCTGCCACCAATAGTGCAACAGCACGAGCACGCCGATCAGGTAGACCAGCCGGTGCAGCGACTGCCAGCGCGAGCCCAGGCGCCGCATCCAGCCGCGCGTGGACGTGGCCGCGAGCAGGCACAGCCCCACGAAACCGGCGAAGCCCATCGTGATGAACGGACGCCTGGCCACGTCGCGTGCGATGGACATGAGATCGAACCACTGGTCCCACCAGATGTAGGTGGTGAAATGCAGGCAGGCGTAGAAGAAAGCGAACAGCCCGCACATGCGGCGCACCCGCAGCAAGGCCGGCTGGCGGAGCAGGACGCGCAGGGGACTGACCGCCAGCGTGACCAGCAGCGCCACCAGGGTCCAGGTGCCCGAGGAACGGGTCAGGAACTCCACGGGATTGGCCGTCAGCGCATCCGTCGCCCCCAGCCAGATCCAACGCGCCAGCGGCAGCAGCGCGACGATGAACAGCAGGACCTTGAAGCGCCCCACCGCCAGTCCGAACACGCGCGGCTCGGGCGGCGCGGCCCGGGCGGCGGTCCGATGCGATGCGACGGGCGCATCCGCCATCTCAGTAATCGCGCGCCAGATCCATGCCGGCGTAAAGGCTGGCGACCTGGTCGCCGTAGCCGTTGAACATCAGCGTCTTGCGCTTGGGCGAAAACAGGCCGTCCTCGCCGATGCGCCGCTCGGCCGCCTGGCTCCAGCGCGGATGGGGCACATTGGGGTTGACGTTCGCGTAGAAGCCGTATTCCTGCGGCGCGGCCTTGACCCAGCTGGTGGCGGGCTGCTTTTCCACGAAACGTATCTTCACCAGCGACTTGCCCGACTTGAAACCGTATTTCCACGGCACCACCACGCGCACGGGCGCGCCGTTCTGGTTGGGCAGGGTTTCACCGTAGACGCCGAAGGTGAGCAGGGTCAGCGGCTGCATGGCCTCGTCCATGCGCAGCCCTTCGACATAGGGCCAGTCGAGCACGCGCGTCCGCAGGCCGGGCATGGTATCGGGCTGCACGGCGGTGACGAATTCGACGAAACGGGCGTTGCCGGTGGGCTCGACCCGGCGGATGAGCGCGGCAAGGGAATACCCGGTCCAGGGGATCACCATGGACCAGCCCTCGACGCAGCGCAGCCGGTAGATCCGCTCTTCCAGCGGCGCCAGCTTGCGCAGGTCGTCCAGGGACAATACCTGCGGTTTCTTGACCTCGCCCTCGATCGCGACCGTCCAGGGCGACGTGCGGAAACGCCCCGCGTGGTCCGAGGGATCTCCCTTGTCGGTGCCGAATTCGTAGAAATTGTTGTAGGTGGTGACGTCCTTCTGCGAGGTCGGCTTGTCCATCACCACGAAGGCGCCATTACGCTGCGCCGCCAGCTTCACGCCCGTCGTCTGCGCGAACGCCTGGCGGCCGCTCCACCCCGCCAGCCCCATCGCCGACGCGGCCAGCCCCGCCTGCAGCATCAACCGCCGCCGGTCCCGATAGACCGCCTCGGGCGTGATCTCGGAAGGCAAAATATCGGAAGGCCTGCGTATCAGCATGACGGTCTCCAGTCCGTATAAAGCCCACCCCGTACCCGCTTACGCGGGCCCCCTCAAGGGGGCGACGCGGGTGGACCGGCAAAGCCGGATCCACCGCATCCTGGGTCTAGGACCGCTATCTTGGGGTGTGGTTCCGTTGCTATCGCTGGCTGCCAGCGGTAGCAACCGTGAGCCAATGTCAGAGCTCTCCATAGGAGTGCAGGCCGGACAGGAACATGTTCACGCCCAGGAACGCGAAACCCGTCACCAGCAGGCCCACCAGGGCCCAGTAGGCGGCGGCGTTGCCGCGCAGGCCCTTGATCAGCCGCATGTGCAGCCAGGCCGCGTAGTTGAGCCAGACGATCAGCGCCCAGGTTTCCTTCGGGTCCCACTGCCAGTAGGCGCCCCAGGCGTCGGCCGCCCACAGCGCGCCCAGCACCGTGGCCACGGTGAAGAACGCGAAGCCCACGGCGATGGCCTTGTACATGATGTCGTCCAGCACCTCGAGCGCGGGCAGGCGCTCGGCAAGCTGGCGGCGGCCCAGCAGGATGCCGCCGACGATCAGCGCGGCCACGCCGGCGTAGGTCATCCAGTAGGCCGGCATGCCGCTCTGGCGGAAGATCATGGGTTCGACCGCCAGCAGCACGCCCAGGACGAACAGCGGCGCCAGCTTCACCCACGAGGAGGTCTTGCCGTGCGCCTTGACGAGGTAGGCGAAGGCGACCATGGCCGCCAGCGAGAACGTGCCGTAGCCGATGAAGTTGGCGGGCACGTGCAATTTCATCCACCAGCTTTGCAGGGCCGGCACCAGCGGCTGGATCTGCTGCGCGCCGCGGTCGAAGGTGTACCAGATCAGGAAGGCGACCGCAGAGGCGATGACCAGCAGCACGAAGCCACCCAGGCTGCGCGTGTCGTACTTGCGCTCGTAGTACAGGTAGAACAGCGCGGTGATGAGCGAAAAGAGGATGAAGACTTCGTACAGGTTGCTGACGGGGATGTAGCCGATGTCCGGGCTGAGCAGGTAGCTTTCATGCCAGCGCACCAGGAGGCCGGTCAGGCCGGCGAACACCGCGCTCCAGGTCAGCGCCGTCCCCAGCCAGGCCGCGGTGCCGCTGCGGGCGACCAGGCCTATCCAGTAACACGCGGTGGCGATGATGAACAGCGCGCACATCCACAGGATGGCGGACTGCGAGGACAGCAGGTACTTGAGGAGGAAGGCCTGGTCGGCCCGCGCGAGGTCGCCTTGGTAGAGCGTGACGGCCAGGCCGCCGCTGATGGCCACCGCGATCATCAGCGCACGCAACGGCCGCCACAGCCACGCCAGCCAGGCCAGCACCACGACCGCGCCACCCAGGATGGCCTTGTCGTAGTAGTTCATGATCCCGCCGACCCGCTGGAACGCGAAGGCGGCGCCAGCCGCCAGCAGCACGGCGAAGGCGATGTCGGTCCAGTCTACCCGGCGCGGGCCGTCCATGCCCCGCCGGGGAGCCCGGCCGGCGCCCGGGCGGGCGGATGAGGTCAGTTCCATTTAGCTACCCTTTCTGCTGCGGCGACAAGGCGGCGATATCCGCCTTGAGCCGTTCGAATTCCTGGTTGAAATCCAGCGTGCGCCGCTGGGAAGTCATGGCCATCAAGGTCTGCGCGCCCTGCCCGTCCTGTCCGGGCTTGACCCACAGCCACACGCGGCGCTCGCGGATGTAGAACATCGAGAACACGCCCAGGATCAACAGCACGCAACCCAGGTATACCGCATTTTTACCGGGGGTCCGGCTCAATTGGAACACGCTGGCCTGGACGTGATGGAAATCCTTCAGGCCGAGGATGACCGGCGCCGGATACAGGAACAGGTCCGACATCGCGCCCACCGCCGCCTGCGTCCACGCCACCGCCGCGGCCGCCTCGGGGCCGCTGGTGGGCAGCACGGGCAGCCCGGCGCGCTCACGCTCGACCGCGCGCAGCTCGGCCATCGCCCCGCCCAGCAGCTTGACCACGACGTCGGCCGCGCGCTGCTGCTCGCCCGACGACACATTGGTTTCCAGGAAACGGGCGATGGATTGCAGGCCACCGTCGGCGAAAGTATCCAGGGCCCGCTCGGCCGATGCCTGCAACTGCGCGGTCAGTTCGCCGTCGGCGGCGCCGCCCGAGGCGAGCCGGTTGGCGTGGGCGAACCTGCGCGCGGCCAGCGCGCGGGCCTGCGGATCCTGCAGGATGGCGCGCAGCCCCATGAATTCCTTCAGGGAATTGTCGGCGTCGGCCGGCATGCGCACGTAGCGGAAATCCTCGTCGGGATTGGTGCGCACCCCCGACAGGAAGACCTTCACGCCGTCGACCTCGACGGGCAGCATGTAGTTGTGGAATTCGTGCGCCTGGCCGCTGGCGTCGCGCAGCTTGTACTGCACGCTGGGACCGACGTTGCGGAAGTCCTCGTTCTGGCCCACGCGGGCGGCGCTGCCGGACACCGCGGCCACGTGCTCGCGCAGCGCCTTGGGTTCGGCCGCGCCCACGCGGCCATTGGCGAAGTTCTCGACGTTGATGGGACGAAAGCCGCTGAACTCGACGGTCAGGTCCTTCAGCGCGTCGCTGGCCGGAGCGCCGTCGGCCACCAGCTGCGCCGTGCCGCCGACCTTGCCCGACACCGGGAAGGTATAGGGCTGGTCGCCGCGCAAGGCGTAGCCCGTCAGTTCCAGGGAACTGCCGCCGTCGTCGAAGCTGGACTGGTAGACCGTCACGCCCTTGTAGCGCAGCGGTTCATTGACCTTGATGGTGGCGGGGAAGTGTTCGCCGGTCTCGTTGTCGGTGACTTCGACCTCGCTCGCGAACAGGCGCGGCATGCCGGTGGAATAGTATTCGACGATGAACTTCTTCAGCTCCAGCGTGAACGGCAGGGGCTGCACCAGCGCACCGTCGTCCACCATGACGATGCCGTTGCGCGCCTTGCCGCCCTCGGGCACCAGCACGCTGCTGCGGAAGCTGGGATTGCCCAGGCCCAGGCGCCCGGAGGCGGGCACGTCGGCGATGGCCATGTTCTCGAACAGGGGCTTCTTGCCGGCCAGCCAGATCTGCAGCCGTATCGGCAGTTCGCTGTCGAGCAGGCCGCCTATGCAGACGATGACGATGGCCGTGTGCGCGAAGATGTAACCCAGCCGATTGCCGCTGCCCCGCTTGGCCGCCAGTAGCGTGGCCGGGCCTTCGGCCCGGGTGCGCACGGCATAGCCTTGGCGCTTGAGCAATTCGGCCAGCGAGCCGGCCAGCCGCGACGGCGCCTCGGGCGACGCGAACTCGGCGCGATGGTGGAAGGACCGCAGGCTGTTCTCGCGCACGTGCTCGCGGAACGAGCGCATGTCGCGGACCATCTTGGGCGCGGTGCGGATGATGCACAGGCTGGTGGAGACCACCAGGAATCCCATGATGAGCAGGAACCACCACGCGTTGTAGACGTGATAGAGCGAGAAGGTGTCGAACACCTCGAACCAGAACTGGCCGAACTGGTTGACATAGTTGTTCGACGGCTGGTTCTGCACCAGCACCGTCCCGACGATGCTGGCCAGGCAGATGAAGACCAGCAGGCTGACGGCGAACCGCATCGAGGCCAGCAGTTCGAGCAGGTCGGCGCCAAGGCCGCGCGAGGCTGGGCGGGAAGCGGAGGAAGTAGCGATGGTCATGATGGGTGCTGCGGACCTCGGTTCGGACAGGTCGGTTGCCGCTGGAATCCTGCCAGGTATGCATCCTGCCAAGAATGCAAAAGGGGCGGAAGATCCGCCCCTTCAATGACCGCGATCGACAGCAGTGGTTCCTGGCGCGGATCAGCGCAGGCCGGCGATGTAGTCGGCCACGGCCTTGATTTCGGCGTCGGTCATCTTGTTGGCGATCTGCGCCATGGGCACGTTATTGTGCCGCGCGCCGCTGCGGAAGGCCACCAGCTGGGCCTCGGTATATTCGCCGAACTGGCCACCCACGCGCGGATATTGCGAGGGGATGCCGGCGCCGTTGGGGCTGTGGCAGGAGGCGCAGGCCGGGACGCCCTTGCTGGCGATGCCGGCGCGGAAGATGCGCTGGCCCAGCTCGACGGTGTCCTTGCTCTTGGCCACGGCGGGCTTGAGGGTCTGAGCACCCAGGTAGGCCGAGATGTTGCGCATGTCCTCGTCGGTCAGGCCGGCGACGTTGGCGTTCATGACGGCATTGACGCGCTCGGGCGTCTTGGCGCCTTCCTTGACCTTGAAGTTGACGAGCTGCTTGTAGATGTAGTCGGGATGCTGGCCGGCCAGCTTGGGGTTGGCGGCGCCGGCGCTGTTGCCGCCGGGACCATGGCAGCTGGCACAGGAAATGATGTTGCGGGCCGCGTCGCCGTTGGTGAACAACTGCTCGCCCTTGGCCGCATCGACCTTGGGACGGGGCTGGGCATCGGCGGCCACGGAAGGCAGGGCCACCGCCGCACCCAGGATTGCACCGCTCGCGACAAGCATCAGGGACAGCACACGCTTCATGAAAACCTCGACCTAAATTCCACAATCAGGCTACGGATACGCGACTCACGGATGCCCTGCTCCTGCTGCTCCCGCCGGCTTGCGGCAAGGATTCTCCTGCAGGTGTCTCCGCGGGGCCCACCTACCCCGTTATCGATTCGACCCGGCTCGCGCCGGAGGTGATCGTTCTTCTACTGCGAGTTTTGTTCTACTGCAAACCCGGTCCGCCCCCGCTTGCGCGGGGAGCGCATAGGCAAGCCCGACCGCGCTTTCCTATGTTAAGTAACCGCTTATTATAGCAACTACAACGTAGCCCATAGAAAACTATTCGGGAAGGACCACCATGGCTGTCTACCAGCTCGGCGCCGACGCGCCCCACATTCCGGACTCGGCGTACGTGGCCGAGCAGGCCACCGTCATCGGCAAGGCCAGGCTGGGCGAGCACGCCAGCGTCTGGCCGGGCGCGGTGATCCGGGCGGACAACGACGACATCATCCTGGGCGACTCCAGCAACGTCCAGGAAGGCGCGGTGCTGCACACCGACCCCGGGCTCAAGCTCACCATCGGCGACTACGTGACCGTCGGGCACCAGGCCATGCTGCACGGCTGTACCATCGGCGACGGTTCGCTGATCGGCATCCAGGCCGTGGTGCTGAACCGCGCGGTCATCGGCAAGAACTGCCTGGTGGGCGCGGGCGCCATCGTGACCGAGGGCAAGGAGTTCCCCGACCGATCGCTGATCCTGGGGGCACCCGCCAAGGTCGTGCGCCAGCTGACCGACGAGGACATCGCCCGCATCCGGGCCGGCGTGGAAAGCTACGTGAAGCGGCAGCGGTTGTTCAAGAAGGAATTGAAGCGGGTCGGCTGACGGGCGGCCGCGCCGCGGGGCCGGTCGTACAATAGCGGGTTATTGCTTAACTTCGCCGGCCGGCGACGCCCAGTGTCCATTCTCCATCGCGCCCATTTCACGACGTCCGCCGCCCGGCTCGACCAGTTGCCCCCGCCCGGGGCGCCGGAGGTCTGCTTCGTCGGCCGCTCCAACGCCGGCAAGTCGTCGGCGATCAACGTGCTGACCCAGCAAAGGCGCCTGGCCTTCTCCAGCAAGACGCCGGGCCGCACCCGGCTGATCAACATGTTCGGCCTGCCCGATCCGCTCGAACCCGAGCGCGACCTGGGGTTCCTTGTCGACCTGCCCGGCTACGGCTATGCCTCGGTGGCCCGGGAAGACCGCTCGCAGTGGGCCCAGGTGCTGGGCGGCTACCTGCGCAACCGGACCTCGCTGGCCGGCGTCGTGCTGCTGGTGGACATCCGCCGCGGCGTGACCGACCTGGACCGCAACCTGATCGACTGGATCGCCCCGTCCGGCAAGCCGGTACTGGCCTTGCTGACCAAGGCCGACAAGTTTCCCTACGGCCAGCGCATCAAGGCCCAGTTCGCGGTGAAGAAGGAACTGGCCGCCATCGGCGCGCTGCACACCGTGCCGTTTTCCTCGACCCATCGCATCGGCCTGGACGAAGCGACGGCCCATATCGAGGGCTGGCTGATGCCGCAGGTCGCGGCATGACGCCCGCGACGGAGCGATGGTATCTTGCGATGGCATGGGGCCCGTCCCCCGCCGCGCAGCATTGACAGGACGACAACCGCAATGAGCCAACACGAAGTATTCGCCGACTTTCCCGCCGGTCGCCCCCGCCGCCTGAGGCGCGACGACTTCACCCGCCGCCTGGTGCGCGAGAGCCGGCTGTCGGCCGACGACCTGATCTATCCCGTGTTCGTGGCCGAGGGCAAGGGGCTGCGCCAGCCGGTGCCGTCGCTGCCCGGCGTCGAGCGCTACAGCCTGGACACCCTGCTGCCGGTGGCCGAGGAATGCGTCGAGCTCGGCATCCCGGTCCTTGCGCTGTTCCCCGTGATCGCGCCGGAGCTGAAGACGCCTGACGGCATCGCCGCGACGCGCCCCGACGGCCTGATCCCGCGCGTGGTGGCGGAGCTCAAGAAGCGCCTGCCCGAGCTGGGCATCCTGACCGACGTCGCGCTCGACCCCTACACCAGCCACGGGCAGGACGGCCTGATCGACGAATCCGGCTACGTGCTGAACGAACCCACGGTCGAGATACTGGTCAGGCAGGCCCTGGCGCAGGCCGAGGCCGGCGTGGACATCGTCGCGCCCAGCGACATGATGGACGGGCGCATCGGCGCCATCCGCCAGGCCCTGGAAGGCAACGGCCAGATCCATACCCGCATCATGGCCTACTCGGCCAAGTACGCCAGCGCGTTCTACGGCCCCTTCCGCGATGCCGTCGGCTCGGCCTCGAACCTGGGCAAGTCGAACAAGGCGGCCTACCAGATGGATCCGGGCAACATCGACGAGGCCCTGCGCGAAGTCGCGCTGGACCTGCGCGAGGGCGCGGACATGGTCATGGTCAAGCCCGGCATGCCCTACCTGGACGTGCTGAGGCGGGTCAAGGACACCTTCCGCGTCCCCACTTTCGCCTATCAGGTCAGCGGCGAGTACGCGATGCTCAAGGCGGCCAGCGCCAATGGCTGGCTGGACGAGGACAAGGTCGTCATGGAAGCGCTGCTGGCGTTCAAGCGCGCCGGGGCCGACGGCATCCTGACCTATTTCGCCCTCGACGCGGCCCGCAAGCTGAAAGGCTGAAGCCATGGACGTCCTCTGGATCTCGGAACACGGAGGGCCCCGTCCACACAACGCGGCGCAATTGGCCGCCAGCAAGGGCTACCTGTGGATAGACGCGGGCGCCGAAGACCTGGCGGCCGACCCCGATGCCTGGCGCGACGAAATCGCGCGACTGACCGGCGTGCAATTGCACGACCTGCACCTGCAGGACGCCGCCAACCCGGTCCACCCTTCGTACTTCGACAACACCACCACCTACGAGATGGTGGTGTTCCGCCGCATCGTGACCGACGCGCCGGAGGCCGAGCCGCGCCCCGCGGCCAACGGCAAGATGGGGATCCCGCTGCTGGCGAGCCTGCGCACGCAGCCGGTGTCGTTCTTCGTGCTCGGGCAGGCGCTGATCACCGTGCGCCACGGCTACAGCGCCACCTGCCAGGAAATGAAGCGCCGCCTGGCCGAGCAGCGCGGCGAGGCCCCGCCCGAGGGGCGGCGCGACCGCACGCCCAGCAGCATCGGCCCGCTGGGCCGCGTTCCGTCCGGCCCCGCCGAACTGATGCTGCGGCTGCTGAACGGCATGGTCGACAAGTATCTCGCGCTGCGCCAGCCCCTGACCCTGCAGCTCGATCGCTGGCAGCGCGAACTGCTCAACCCCAACGGCCGTTTCCGCAACTGGCTGGCGCTGCTCGATGCCCGCATCGTGCTGCGGCGGCTGGAGAACATCTGCGAGGAACAGTACGACGCGCTGTCCGAGCTGCGCGACGCGGCCATGGACCGCAGCGAGGATGCCTGGGGCTCCGGCGCCTTCGACCAGCGGCGCGATGCGCTGCTGGTACGCATCAATGACGTCATGGAACACGTGAACCGCGTGCTCGGCCACGCGCGGCGCATGGAGTCGTCGGTGGAAACCGCGGTGCAACTGCACTTCTCCGCCACGGCCCACCGCACCAACGAGATCATGCGCATCCTGACCGTCGTCACGGTCATCTTCATGCCGCTCACACTCATCACCGGCATCTTCGGGATGAACGTGGACCACCTGCCCTTCGTGCACGAGCGGGGCTCGTTCTGGTGGATCATGGCCGGCATGGTGCTGCTGGCGCTGCTGCTGTGGAGCTGGTTCTCGGCCCGCCGCTTCCTGGAAATGCGGCCCTACCGGGTGGCGGAGGCCCTGGCGCGCAAGGCCGGGCTGAGGGCCGGCAGGGAAGACGCGGACACGGCGGACAGGCTTTGACCCATGGCGACACGCGCCTCGCTCCCGGACCGTTCGCGCTTGATCGCCGCGCGCCTTTACGAAGGCATCGCGGCGCCGGAGCAATGGCAGGCGGGACTGGGCCTGCTGGCCGCTGAAGTGGGCGGCCAGGCCTTCCAACAGGTGACCGTGAACCTGCGTGACGGCAGCGTGCCGGACAGCGTGATCTGCGACGCCGCGCCGCTGCACAAGTTCGCCGAATACGCCGAGCACTACGTGCGGGACGACGAACGGCTGACACTCTTCGCGCACCTGCGGGAAGGCAGCTTCATTCTCGACCACGAACACCTGGATCGCCGGCAGATGTCGCGTTCCGCGGTCTACGCCGATTTCCTGCGCAGCGTGGACCTGCGCCATACCCTGTGCGTCCTGCAACGCGACGACGGCCAGACGCGCGACTACCTGGGCATCATGCGTCCGGTGGACCACCGCCCCTATGGCGAACGCGAGCGCGCCCTGCTGGAACTGGTCATGCCCGACATGGTTCGCGCGGCGGGACTGCGGGCGCGCATGAGGCAATTGCAGCGCGAAGCCCTGCTGGGCCGGGCCGCGCTGGACGGATTGCCGCGTGGCGTGGCAATCGTCGACATCCGTGGCCGGGTCGAATACGCCAATGCGCGCGCCGAAAGGTACCTGCGCGTTTCGCCCTGGGCGAGCGCGAAAGGCGGCATGCTGGCCATGCGGGACGCCCCCACTCAGCGGCGACTGCAGGCGGCGCTGAAGCAGGCCTGCTCGGCCGGCAGGAAAGCCGACCTCTTTCCGGCCGGCGGGTCCCCGGCACCGGCCTGGATCACGGTCCTGCCGCTGGATGCCACGCACCTGCTGGCCGGGCTGCGCGATACGCCGCTGGCCATGCTGATTTTCTCCGTGCCTGCCGACAGCCTGCCGCTGGACGCCCGGCTCATCATCCAGGCCCTGGACATCACGCCCGCGGAGGCACGCCTGGCCCACGCCCTGGCCACCGGCCAGACTCTCAAGGAATTCGCCGCCGCGCACGCCGTCTCGCCGGAAACCGTGCGCAGCCACCTGAAAAATCTTTTCAGGAAGACCGGCTGTCGGCGGCAGGTCGAGCTGGTGCAGTTGATCCGGACGCTGGCCTGAGCGTCAGCGCGCGGCCGTCGCCAGCACGTCGTCCAGCACGCGCGAGAAACGCTCGGCCCCCTGGAAACCGATCACCCGCTGGGGCAGCGGCGCGCCGCCCGGCGCGAAGAACACGATGCCCGGGGGCCCGAACAGCCGGAAGCGCTTGAGCAGTTCGCGATCGTCGGCATTGTTGGCGGTCACGTCCGCCTGCACGAGGCGCATGCCGGCCAGCCGCTGCGCGACGTCGGGGCGGGGAAAGGTCAGCGCCTCCATTTCCTTGCACGAGACGCACCAGTCGGCATAGAAATCCAGCATCACGGGACGGTCGGACGCGGCCAGCAGCGCGTCCAGCTCGGCCACCGAGCGTACGCGCTCGAATGACGCCGCAGCCCCGGGCCGCGACGAGGCTCCTCCTGGCGGGCTCCAGAGTCCCTCCCCGCCCCGGGCCGGAGCGGGCCCCTGCACGGGCGGCGCCAGGACCGGACCCTCGCCGCCCGAGGCGGCGAGATGCCCCAGCGGCTGCAAGGGATCGCGGCCGCCGCTGGCCACGCCCACCGCCTGCAGGACGCCGACCAGCGCGAACAGGATGCCCAGGCCCTTGAGCACGCGGCGGCCCGTTCCGGCATCGGCGGGCAGGGCGTCGAACGCATGCAGCAGCGCAGCCGCCAGGATGGCCAGTACCGCCCAGCCCGCCATCTGGATCCAACCCGGCAGCACGGGCCAGAGCATCCACCACGCCACGGCCAGCAGCAGCATGCCGAAGAAACGTTTCACGCCCTCCATCCATCTTCCCGCCTTGGGCAGGAGCGCGCCCGCCGACGCGCCGGCGGCCAGCAGCGGCACGCCCATGCCCCAGGCCAGGGCGAACAACGCGACCCCGCCCAGCAGCACGTCGCCCGTCTGCGAGACGTACAGCAGCGCGCCCGCCAGCGGCGCGGCCACGCACGGCCCGACGATCAGCGCGGACACGGCGCCCATGGCCAGCGCCCCGGTGGCGCGGCCGCCGGGCAGGCGTGAGACCCGGTCCGACAGGGAAGACTGCCAGCTGGACGGCAATTGCAGCGTGAACACGTCGAACATGGCCAGGGCCAGCACGGCCAGCAGCGCGGCGAACACCCCCAGCACCCAGGGCGTCTGCAAGGTGGCCGCCAGGCTGACGCCGCTCAGTGCCGCCAGCAGCCCGACCCCGGTGTAGACCACCGACATGCCCAGCACGTAGGCCGCGGCCAGTCCCAGCCCGCGCAGGCGGGGCCGGGACTGGCCGGCGGCGTCGCCGACCACGATGGCCGACAGGATGGGCACCATGGGCAGCACGCAGGGCGTAAACGACAACAGGATGCCCAGGCCCAGGAAGATCAGCGCCGTGCGGACCAGGCCGCTGCCGGCCAGCATGTCGGCCAGGCCCACGTCGTCCGTGCCGGCGAAGGCCGACCACCGCAGGCCGGCCCCCGCCCCGCCCTCGACTTGCGGCAGGCCGCCCGGCGCCGAGGCGGCGGCGATGCGCAGCTTGTGTTCGGCCGGCGGATAGCACAGGCCGGCGTCGGCGCAGCCCTGGCTGGTCACGGCCAGCGCGAACGCCGTGCCGGTGGGAATCGTCAGGCGGGCCGACACCTTGTCGCGGTAGGTCTCGACTTCCTTGTCGAAGGTCTGGTCGAACTTGACCTGTCCCGGCGGCAACTGGGGATCGCCCAGCGCCACATCCGGCGGATCGGCGACGAAGCGGAACTGCTCGCGGTACATGTAGTAGCCCGGCGCGATCGCCCAGGACAGTTCGATGGCGTCGGGCGCCACGGCGCGCGCGGAAAAGCGGAAGGCCTGCTCCGGCGGCAGGAAGTCCTCCGCCGCCGCGGATCGCGGCATGAACGCGGCGCAGGCCCACACGAGGCACGCCAGGAACCAATGGACGCGCGGGCCGGCGGCCCGCAAACGGAACATGGACATCAGTTTTTCGTTTCCTGCCGGACCCAATCCAGATAGGCCGGCAAACCGTCGGTCACGGGCACGGCGATGATCTCGGGCACCTCGTAGGGATGCAGCCGGGCGATCGTCTCCTGCACGGCCCTCTGGCGGGCCGCCGTGGTCTTGATGAACAGTGGAATCTCGTCGGCGGACTCCACCTCCCCCTTCCATCGATAGATGGACAACACCGGCGCACCGACGTTCACGCAGGCGGCCACCCCGTCTTCGACGAGGCGACGGGCGATGGCCCCGGCGGTATCGGCATCGGGAGCATTGCAGAATACCAGCACCACTTGGCGGGCGGCCTCGGTTGGCGACGACATGGCGATCTCCAGGATATCAGCGCAACAGGCGGCGGCGCATCAGCGCGGTGGCCAGCCAGATGGCGACCGCCGCCGTCAGCGCCAGCTGCAGCACGGGCAACCACGGCTGGTCCGGCATCCGCCCCAGCACCAGCGGCCTCACCAGTTCGATGGCCGGGGCCAGGGGCAACAGCCGTGCCGCCTGCACCAGCGCCTCGGGCAACTGCGACACGGGAAAGAACACGCCGGACAGGAACACCATCGGCGTCACGCCCAGCGTGAAGTAGTACATGAAGAAATCGAAGCCCTTGGCCAGGGCCGACATGACCAGCGCCAGCGCGGCGAAGGTCACGCCCAGCAGGACCAGCGCCGGCGGGATCCACAGCAGCGTGGCGGCGCGCGAGATGTCCAGCGCCACCACCACCAGCAGGATCGCCAGCCCGCTCTTCATGCTCTTGGCCGCGGCCCACAGGATCTCGGCGAACACCACGTCGTCCAGCGACAGCGGCGTGTTCAACATCGCATCCCACGTACGCTGGATGTGCAGCCGCGAAAAGGCGCTGTAGGTGGCCTCGAAGGTGGCCGCGTACAGCGCCCCCATGCAGATCGAGCCGGCAGCCAGGAAAGTCACGTAGGGCACGCCGTCTATGCCCGGCAGCAGGCTGCCCAGGCCGTAGCCCAGCGCCAGCAACGCCACCATCGGATCCATGACATCGCCCAGCACGGTCGTCAACGCCGTCTTGCGCCAGACCAGGAAATTGCGCCGCAGCACCGGCACGCATCCCCGCCCCGGCCGAGGCAAGCCCCAAACTCCCGATCGCGAAGTATCCACCGCCCATTCACTCATCTCAGCCCCCAATCATCCCGACCCTCGATCCAGGGCACAGCGGATCCGGCCGCCGGGCCGCCCCGAGGCGGGTCCCCGCCCCCTCGGAGGACTGCCGCGTAGCGGCTGGGGGCTCACCATGCCGGGCGCGCGAAGCGCGTAGGGGGGTCATTCTCTCAAATCACGGCCGGCCATCCGCAGGAACAGGTCTTCCAGGTTGGCCGACCGGTGCAGATAGCGTATCCGGCCTCCCTCGCGCAGCAGGCCCAGCACCGGTTCCGGCTCGGCCGTATAGCAATAGACCGTTTCGCCGCTGACCTCGACCCGGCCCGGCAAGGCGGCGCGGTGGCGCTCCAGCCAGTCCAGGGCGCCCTCTCCGAACACTTCCACCACCTCCGGTTCGACGTGGCGCGCGATCAGGTCCTGGGGCGCGCCCTCGGCGATCATCCGCCCCCGCTCGAGCAGGCCCAGCCGGTCGCACAGGCGCTCGGCCTCGTCCATGAAATGCGTGGTCAGCAGGATGGTCTTGCCCTGCGCCAGCAGCGTCTTCAGGCGCTCCCAGATCAGATGGCGCGCCTGCGGGTCCAGCCCGGTGGTGGGCTCGTCCATCACGATCAGGTCGGGATCGTTCACCAGCGCCCGCGCCAGCGTCAGGCGCCGCTTCATGCCGCCCGACAGTTCGTTGATGCGCGCCCTGCGCTTGGCCGCCAGCGACGCGAACTCCAGCAGGCCGGGAATGCGGCGGCGGATCTCGGCGTCGGCCAGGCCGAAATAGCGGCCGAATACGAGCAGGTTTTCCTCGACGGTGAAATCAGGATCGAGATTGTCGATCTGCGGCACCACGCCTATGCGCGCCCGGGCCTGGCGCGCCTGCGCCGGCACCGGGTAGTCCAGCAGCCGGATGGTGCCGCCATCCACCGGCGTCAGGCCCAGGATGGATCGCAGCGTGGTGGTCTTGCCCGCGCCGTTGGGGCCCAGCAGTCCATAGCATTCGCCGCGCGCGATCTGGAAGGACAGCGCGTCCACGATGACGCGGCCGCCATAGCGCTTGTCCAGCCGCTCGACCCGCAGCGCGGGTCCGGAGGTAGCCAGGGGCCTGGCCCCCGCGTGCAGCGAATTGGTGGTCATGCGATGAATAGTACCCCGGGGCCGGCGCGCACCCGCTGCGACACCCCCGCGCAGGGTTTTCCTTATGTGGTCGGATGGTTGGAAGTGATTGCCAACTTCGCAGTTTACGTAACATGATGTAACGATTAACCGAGTACATGACCATCATGGGTATGCCCCCGTCCCAGGAAACCTACGACGCCCTCGTCGGACTCTGCTATGAAAGCGTGCTGGACAACGCGCGCTGGCCGGCGCTGCTGGACGCGCTGGCCGCCGCCAGCGGCAGGCAGTTCGGCGCCGTCGCGATCAGCCTGCCCGGCGAAAGCGCCGCCACCGTCACGCTGGCCGCCCGGTGCGATCCCGCCGCCATCCAGGCCTACAACGCCCACTACGGCGCCATCGACCCCATGCGCGAACTGATCGCCGCGACCGATGACGGCCGGTGGAATCACGACCGGCGCGAACTGTCGGCCGAAACCTTCGAGCACCATCCGTACTACCAGGACTTCCAGCAGGCCCAAGGGATGGACAATCGCGCGTCGATTCGGCTGAACGGCCAGGGCACCTGTGTCTACGTCGCCCTCCTGACCGCCATCGGCGTGCGGCCCGACGCCTGCCACGACGATCTGCTGGCGCGCATCGCGCCGCACCTGCAGCGAGCCGGCACGCTTTACGACACGCTCGCCGGATTGCGCGACGGCCTGGCGTTGCGCGACCAGGTGCTGGACAGCCTGCCCACCCCGCTGTGGCTGCTCGATGAAGGCCGGCACGTGGCCTACCGCAATGCAGCGGCCGAACGGCATGCGGCGCTGCCCGATGGCGCCCTGTGCGAATACAACGGCCAGATCCGCCCCCGTCACGCCACCGCCAGCCGGCTCGAAACGGCCATCCTGCAGGCCACGGGGCACGCGGGATCGCGTCGTGCCGCGCGTATCGCGCCGCCCACCGCCGGCGGCCCCGACATCCTGGTTACGCCGCTGTCCGAGGACCACCCCGACAACCCGCTGCAACGCCCGCTCGTCGCGGTCAGCGTGGTCGATCCGGAACAGCAGAACCTGCGGATAAACGACCTGTTCCAGTTCAGCCGGGCCGAGGCGCGCCTGGCCAGCAAACTGCAGGAAGGCCTCAGCCTGGCCGAGTATGCCGAGCGCCAGGGCATCGCGCTCAGCACCGCTCGCACGCAGTTGCGCGCGCTCTTCACGAAAACGGGCACGCACCGGCAGGGCGAGCTCGTCAGCCTGCTGCTGAGGATGGCGCGGCACTGACCGCTTCCCGGCAAGCTCCGGGCAGCGGCCGGATGCCTGTCAGGCCGGGACGGGCTCGTTCTCCGCCCACCGGCGCGCCGCCGGCGCACCCCGCCTGTCGCGCGCCAGCGGCGGCCGGCCCAGGATATGGTCCGCCGCCTTCTCGGCCATCATGATGATGGGCGCGTTCGTCGGCCCCCGCACCACGCGCGGCATCGCCGACCCGTCCACCACCCGCAGGCCTTGCACGCCGCGCACCCGCATCTGCGCATCGAGCACGGCATCGGGATCGGCATCGCCGCCCATCCTGCAGGTGCCCACCGGGTGGTGCAAGGTGATGGCGGTACGCCGGATGAAGGCATCGATGTCCGCGTCGCTCGTGGCCTGTGGACCGGGCGCCAGCTCCTCGGCGCGGAACGGCGCGAGCGGCGGCTGTTCGCCGATGGCCCGCATGATGCGCACCATCTGGCGCACGGCGCGCCTGTCGTAGTCGGTCGACAGGAAGTTCTGGCGGATCACGGCGGGAGCCGTCGGATCGCCACTGGCCAGCGAGACGCTGCCCCGGCTCTCGGGCGTGATGAAGACGCCCTTGATGGCAAACGCGTCGACGTAGGGCTTGAGCAACGGACCGAGGTGCGGGCCGGCGTCCATGGGCGCCGCGGCCAGCAGCAATTGCAGATCGGGCAGCGGCAAGTCGGAATGGCTGCGAACCAGGCCCACGGCAGCGGCGGGCACCTTGCTGGACAGGCCCGAGCCGAACATCCAGGTGCGCAGCAGATCGAAGCCGATGCGGTCCAGGCGTAGCGCCCGGTGCAGCGGCCCCGTTTCCTTGCGGCGCCAGCGCACGTCGCAAACCACGTGATCCTGCAGGTTGCGTCCCACGCCGGGCAGGTCGACGCGGGTCGCGATGCCGTGCCGGCCAAGCTCCGAGGCATCGCCGATGCCCGAGAGCATCAGCAACTGCGGCGAGTTGATCACGCCGCCCGCCAGCAGGACTTCACGCTCGCAGCGCACCTGCTCGCGGCGTCCGCCGCGCAGGACTTCGACGCCCACGGCGCGGCCCTGCTCCATCAGCACTTTCGTGGTCAGCGCGCCGGTCCACACCGTCACGTTGCCGCGCGCCACCGCGGGCCGCAGGTAGGCCGACGCCGCGCTCCAGCGGCGGCCGCGGCGGATGGTGGCCTGCATGGGGCCGAAGCCTTCGATGCTGGCGCCGTTGTAGTCGTCGTTTCGGGCATAGCCGGCCAGGTCGGTGGCGCGCAGGAAGGCGTCCACCAGCGGGTCCTCGTAATGCAACCGGGTCACGGTAAGCGGACCGTCGCCGCCCCGCAGGTCGCTCGCGCCCTCTTCCCACGATTCGCTGCGGCGGAAATACGGCAGCACGTCGTCGTAGGACCATCCCTCCAGTCCCAGGCCACGCGCCCAGTGGTCGTAGTCCTCGCGGGCGCCGCGCGCATAGGCCATGCCATTGATCGAGGTCGAGCCGCCCAGGACCTTGCCGCGCGCGCATTCGATGCGCCGGCCGTCCATGCCGGGCTCGGGCTCGGTGAAGTAACCCCAGTCGTACATCCGGTGCTTGAGGATCAGGCCCCAGGTCAGCGGAATGCGGATCACGGGCGATCGGTCCGGTCCGCCGGCCTCCAGCACCAGTATCTTCAGCGCCGGGTCGGCACCCAGCCGGTAGGCCAGCGTGCACCCCGCGGAGCCCGCACCCACGATGATGTAGTCGTAATGATTCATGTCATTTCCAAGCCGCTAGCGCATGTCGATCCAGGGCGCCGCGGATCCGGCTCCGCCGGTCCGCCAGCGCCGCCCCCCGGGGGGGCGCCCGAAGGGCGTAGGGGGGATTAATTCAGTTTCAGGTTGACGTTCTTGGTGTAGGTGAACTCCAGGAGCTCCTCGAAGCATTCCTCTCGGCCTATGCCCGATTGCTTCACGCCCCCGAACGGCGCGCCGATGAAGTGCTGGCTGGTGTTGTTGATCCAGACGTAGCCGGTATGGATGCGGCGAGCCGCCCGGTGCGCGGTGTCCAGGTCGCGGGTCCAGATCGAGCCAGTCAGGCCGAAGTCCACGGCATTGACGTCGGTCCACAATGCGTCCTCGTCGGACCAGCGGAACACCGACATGATGGGACCGAACACTTCCTCGCGCGCCAGCCGCATGTCGGGCCGCATGTCGGCGAAGATGGTGGGCTCGAAGAAGAAGCCGTCGCGCAGCGCGGGATCCTCGGGCTGCCGGCCGCCGGTCACCAGCCGTGCCCCCTCGTCCAGCGCGGATCGCACGAAGCCTTGCACCTTCTCGAGCTGCGCCCGGCTGACCAGCGATCCCATGGTCGTGGCGGGATCGGTCGGGATGCCCGGCCGGTGGCGCCTGGGCAGCAATTCCGCCACGCGCGCCAGGACCTCGTCGTGGATGCTTTCATGCAGGAACACGCGGCTGGTGGAGCCGCAGCTCTGGCCCGACCACGTGAAATTCATGCCGCCCACGATGCCGTCCACCAGCTTGTCGAGGTCCGCGTCCGGATAGGCCACCAGCGCATTCTTGCCTCCCAGCTCCAGCAGCACGGGCTTGAGCCCGTCGGCCGCGGTCTTCATGACCGACTTGCCGGTAGGCACGCCGCCGATCAACGTGATCTTGCGCACCAGCGGATGCTCGGCCAGGGCCTGCCCGCACTCGCGACTGCCGCACAGGAAGTTGACCACCCCCTTGGGAAACACGTGGCCGATCAGCTCGGCCAGCCGGATGATGGACAGCGGCGCCTGGTCCGGCGACTTGACCACCACCGTGTTGCCCGCCGCCAGCGGCGCCGCGAGGCGCATGGCGGCGAACATCAGCGGATGGTTGTAGGCGACGATGCGCCCCACGACCCCCAGCGGCTCGCGCACGGTGTAGTCCAGATAGCCGGGGCCCATCGGCAGGGTCTCGCCCTTGACCTCGGTCGCCAGGCCGGCGAAATACTCCAGGCTGTCGGCCGCGAAGTCCGCGTCCTTGGCCAGGATGGACACCGGATTGCCGTTGTTCAGCGCATCCAGCAGCGCCAGTTCCTGGGCATGGGCGCGCAGGATGTCCGCGGCCTGGCGCAGCATGCGGCCGCGCTCCCTGGGCGGCGTGGCCGCCCACGCGGGAAAGGCGACCTGGGCCGCCCGCACCGCGGCGTCGACGTCGCGCGCATCGGCGACCGGCGTATCGGCCAGGCGCTCGTCATACGCGGGATTGATGGTAGGCGCGTAGACGCCGGCCAGGGGTTCGTGCCAGGCTCCCCCATAGAAAAGCTGGCGGTGGGTCGGCAGGATGCCGGCGGGAATCTCGTGTGCGCGCATGGCGTCTCCGATAAGTCAGTACAGTCGGTTTTCATGGCCCTGTATCCCCGGGGCCGTCCCCTTGGGGGACGCCCGCAGGGCGTAGAGGGGTCAACTCCTGAGACGGACAGCGGCCGCTCGCAGCGCCTCGTAGTCCTTGCGAGCATCGGTCGACAGTTCCTTCATCGCGGCGGGGATCACCGCGTCCAGGTAGGCCTTGGCATCGGCCGGCGGCAGCTCGATCATCTCGCCGCCGCCCTTCTCCCAGATCGCGCGGGCCTCGGCCACGCGCGCATGCACGCGCGGACCGATCTCGGCGTCGGTCTTGCGGGCGGCCTGGCGCAGCGGCTGCTCCAGCGCACCTGCCGACTTCAGGAAGGTGGGGCTGACCAGCCCGACGATGGCGATATACGTGGACGGCAGCAGCGTCTGCGACTTGGCGACGTCGAAGTACTTCAGCGCCGAGGGAATGGGCGTGCCGGAATAGACGCCGTCCAGCGTCCCGTTCTGGAAGGCGGGCAGCACCTCGCCCAGCGACATCGACACCGGGTTGGCGCCCAGCTGCCGCAGCTGCGCGATCAGGATCGAAGAGCCGGGAACGCGGATCTTCTGCCCGGCCAGGTCCGACAGCTTGCGGATGGGCTTGCGCGAGACGATGCTGCACTGGGAATGCACCAGCGTGGTCAGCACCTCGACGCCCTTCTTCGAGGCGATGGACGCGAGCCTGGTCTTGACCTCGGGGTCGGCCAGCACCTTCATGCCATGGTCGATGCCGTCGAACAAGCCGGGCACGGCCAATGCGCCAAAGCGCGCGTCCAGGCCCTCGTACATGCCCGAGGCATTCAGCGCCATCTCGACGGTGCCCATGCTCACGCCCTCGATCGTGCGCTGCGCGGTGCCGAGCTGGCTGGCCGGGTACACCTGGCCCTTGACCTTGTTCTGCGTGGCCGCCTCCAGGTTGACCTTGTAGGCGTTCAGCCAGTCGACGCCCAGGTCGTCGGACGTGGTGGTGGTGAGCTTCATGACCAGGTTCTGCGCGCGGGCGACGGGCAGGAGCGCGAGCGCTCCCAGGCCGGCCAGATGCGCCAGGCATAGACGGCGATTCATGATGATGTCTCCAGTGGTGGGTGGCCGGCGGACGGCCTTCAGTTCAACAGCAAGCGCATGCCCCAGAGGGATATGTCCGGGATGTAGGTGATCAGCCCCAGCGCGATCAGGTAGATGACGACGAATGGCACGATCCCGCGGTAGATGCTTTCGAGCGGCAGCTTGAGCACGCTCTGCGCGACGAAGATGTTGATGCCGAAGGGCGGGTGGAACAGGCCAATGGACAGGTTCACCGTGATGATGATCCCGAAGTGCACCGGATCCACGCCGATGGCCGTGACCAGCGGCATCAGCAGCGGCGACAGCAGCAGGATGGCCGACAGCGGATCGATGAAGCAGCCCACCGCCAGCAGCAGCACGTTGATCGCCAGCAGCAGCGACCAGCCCGGCAGGTGCAGGTCGGTCAGCCACTGCACCAGCGCGGCGGGTACCTGGTGCACCGTCAGCAGCCAGCCGAACACGTTGGCGCAGGCCACGATGATCAGGATCTGCCCGGTGAACACCGCCGTCGTGCCGGCGCTAGCCAGGATGTCGCGCCAGGACAGCTCGCGGTAGAAGTAGCGCGCCACGACGATGGCGTACAGGCAGGCCACGGCGGCGGCCTCGGTGGGCGAGAACACGCCGCCGTAGATGCCGCCCAGGATGATCACGGGCGCGCCCAGCGCGCCCAGCCCGCGGGCCGCGGCGCGGCCGAAGGCCGCCCACGAAAAGCGCTCGCCGCCGCCGATGCGATGGCGCCGGGCATACCACATGACGTAGGCGCACAGCATGCCGGCCAGCAGCAGCCCGGGCAGCACGCCCGCGGCGTACAGCCGGGGAACCGACTGCTGCGCGGCCGCGCCATAGACGATCATCGGGATGCTGGGCGGGATGATGATGTCGATGGCCCCCACCGCCGTCAGCAACCCCGCCGAGAACTTCTCGGGATAGCCGTTGCGCCGCAGCGCGGGCAGCATCACCCGGCCGATGGTGGCGACGGTGGCCGCGCTCACGCCCGAGATCGCGCCGAACAGGGCCGAGGACCCGACGGTGGTCACCGCCAGGCTGCCGCGCACCGAGCCCACGCCCGCGTTGACGAAGCTCACCAGCCGGTCCGCCACCGATCCGCGGCCCATCAGTTCGCCGGCGAAGATGAAGAAGGGAATCGCCAGCAGCGCATAGGCGTCGATGGCGCCGAACAGGTTCTGGTGCAGGGCCGTGAGCGGCACGTCCATGAAGAACAGCAGCGCCACGCTGACCGACGCCAGCAGCACGAGGAAGATGGGAAAGCCCAGCAGGAGCAGGCCCAGGGGCAGGAAACCGAGCGCGAAACTCATGACAGCACCTCCTCGGCCTCGTCCACCGCCTCGGGCTGGCGCAGGCCGCTTCCGGCCACCCGCAACACCACGTCGAACAGGCCGACGACCACCATGGCGGCGAACGCCACCGCCACCAGTGAATGCGGGATCCACATCGGAATGTGGCCGTTCTCGCTCACGCTGCCGATCTGGTAGATGCGCCAGGCGTATTCCGACGAGATGAAACAGACGAAGCCGCACAGCACCACGGCCGCCAGCGCCTCCAGCGTCGACAGGAAGCGCCGCAATTCCATGGGAAAGTAGCGGTTCAGCACGTCCATGCGCAGATGCTGCCCGCGCACCGCCGCCACCGCCGAGCCGAAGAAGGCCAGCGCGGCCATCAGGTAGACCTGCAATTCGTCGGCGCCGGTGATCGAACGGCCGAACACATAGCGCGCCACCACATTGGCCACGTTGATCGCGACGGCCGCCAGCAGGGCGCTGGCCAGGGCCCGTTCGAGACTGGTGGCGGCGCCTTCCAGGCCGCGCAGGATGCGCCGCGCGCCGCCGGGCTGGGTACTGGACATGATGTCTCCTCTCGTTGTGGGGAGAGATCCTAGGTTGACGCCAACCATTCGTCTAATTCAAATATCTCCCTTATTGAATAGCCAATTGACTATGAATTGACGATCCCCCTCATGGCCCGCTTCGACCCCTACCTCACCTTGCAGAAACTCGAGGTCTTCTGCGTGGTGGCCGAACTGCAGAGCGTGACGCGTGCCGCGGACTACCTGTTCGTCACGCAACCCGTCGTCACCTCGCACATCCGCAGCCTGGAAGAAAAGCTGGGCACCACGCTGGTCCGCCGCGAAGGCCGGGGCATCGTGCTGACCGCCACCGGCCAGCGCGTCTACAAATGGGCGCAGGAGGTCGTCACCCGCACGCGCGAGCTGGAACGGGAACTGGGCGGCTCGACCGACCTCGCGCCGGGCCAGGCGGTGGTCGCCGCTTCAATGAGCGTGGGCACCTATCTGCTGAGCCAGTTAATCTGCGACTTCCAGGTACGGCGGCCCGACGGCCAGGTCCACGTATCGATCTCCAACCCGCAGGTGGCCCTGGAGGCCACGCGCGCAGGCGCCTGCGACTTCGCCGTCCTGATCATCGCGCCGACGCAGAACCTGGATGGCCTGGCGGTGCGCCCGCTGTGGGACGAGGACCTGCTGCTGGTCAGCGCTCCGGACAGCCGCTGGGTGGGCGACGAGGCGCGGCGCGAGGACATCTCGCGCCTGCCCTTCATCAGCACCGCCAACAGCACCGTCATGCAGCAGCTGGAGGAAGGGCAACTGCGCGCCAACGGCATCCCGTCCCGGCGCATCGTGCTCAACCTGGGCCACCCGGAAGCGCAGAAGGAAGCCGTGCGGCGCGACCTGGGCGTGTGCTTCTTCTCCAAGACCGCGGTGGAACGCGACCTGGCGCGCGGCGAGCTGCGCTGCGTACGGACACCCGGCCTCGCGCTGACATTGCCCCTTTACCTGGCCAGCCGCGAAGACAAGGAGTTCTCCGCCTTCCAACTGGCCCTGAAGCGGCACATCGAAGAAGCCCGACCGCCAGGACTCAAGCCTTTTCAGGGCAAGCCGGAACCTTAATTTGTTTTATATATAAGACGATGATTTATTAATGGAACATTTCTGATCCAGATCAAGGCACCGGCCGGCCGCCGCTCCTAGACTGGCAACTCCGTTTCCCACCATGCCGCAAGCAGGAGCTGCCATGAACGATCCCGTCGATACTCTGATCGATGCCGCCAAACCCACCCTCCGGCGCCCCGAGGGCATGAGCTTCGGCGACTGGATGAACTCGCGCTGCGTGCAGCGCTCCACCCGCAAGTACGACTGGAACGCCCTGAAGTTCCAGGCCGACCACGACCCCAAGTACGGCCGCGCCCAGATGCGCTATCTCGGCACCGGCGCCACCGGCGTCGCCAGCGATTCGAACACCGTGCCCGCCGTGCACTTCACCTTCTCGACCATGATCATCCCCGCCGGCCACGTCGGCCCGCTGCACCTGCACGAAGACACCGAGGAAGTCTTCTTCGTGCTGCGCGGCAAGGTCCGCATCATGTGCGAATCGAAGGAAGGCGAATACTGGGAGATCGAAGCCGGCGAACGCGACCTGATCTCGGTCCCGCCCGGCGTCTACCGGGGCGAGGTCAATATCGGCGACGAAGAGGCGCTGATGTGCGTGATGCTGGGCTCGCCCAAGCCGCAGACGCCGACCTACAAACCGGACGATCCGTTGTCGCGGATCAAGCGCTAGGAACGCGCCGGCCAAGCCGGCGCCACGCCCTCGACCCAGTCCAGGAACGCCTTGACGGCGGGTTTGCAATAGGCCCGCTCGGTGCACACCGCGTAGTAGTCCAGGCCATCGCGCGCCTCCCAGGACGTTGCGCGCACCAGACGGCCGATGGACTCGGCGTCGGCCACCAGCGATGAACGGCTGATGGCCACCCCCAGCGACGCCTCCGCGGCCGCGAGCATCGAGGCAGAGTCGTTGAAATCGATGCGCTGGTCGCCGTGCGGCAGTTCGTCCAGCCCCTCCACCCGCAGCGATGCGTCGTCCCGTTCGATATTGCGCAGCAGCGGTACGCGCGGGCGTGCCGCCGGATCGCGCAGTTGTTCGCGGATCGCGGACGTGCACACCGGTACGATGCAGTCCCGCGTCAGGCGCAGCGCGCGACAGTCCGGCCAATCGCCGCCCCCCAGCCGGACCGAGACGTCCACGCCCGAGCTGGCGATGTCGGCGAAATAGCGATGGATGTCCAGGCTCAGGTGAATGTGCGGATGGGCTTCGGTGAAACCCGCCAGGCGGGGAATCAGGACGCGCAGCGCAAAGCTGCGCGCCACCGAAAGCACCAGGGTCTGGCGCTCGGCCCGCAGCGTGAGCCGGCCTATGCCCGCGCCCAGCGTCTCGAAGCCGCGACGGGTGAAGTCATAAAGCAGCTCCCCTTCCTGCGTGAAACGCAGTCCGCGCGCGTGGCGCTCGAACAGGCGCACGCCCAGGTGGTCTTCCAGCGCGCGGATCTGGCGGCTCAGGGCCCCCTGCGTGATCCCGAGCTCCTCGGCCGCGCGCACCAGGTTCAGATGGCGCGCCGAGACGTCGAAGGCCAGCATGAGGCGCGTCGACGGCAGCCGTGCCAAGAGCGCGGAGGACGAGAGCGGGGAGGCGGAGCCGGAAGTCATCAGTGCAGCCGGATGTCGGCTTCCTTCAACAAGGTCTTGTACTTGGCGACTTCGCGGCCGACGAACTCCTTGGCCTGGGCCGGCGTCGTCTGCATGGGCACACCGGCCGTGTCGAGCAGTTTTTTGGCGATGTCCGGCTGCCGCATGGCCTGCTGGACCAGGGCGTTGACCTTCTGGATCACCGGCTCGGGCGTGCCGCTGGCGGCGAACATCCCGAACCAGCTTTCGACGTTGAACGACGACACCTCGGGAGCTTCGCGAATCGTGGGCACCTGCGGCAGCGGCGGATAGCGTTCGGGCAACGCCATGCCCAGCATCTTCAGTTCGCCGCGGTCGACGAAGCCGCGGATGGAGCCCGGACTGGCATAGGTCATGGTCACCCGTCCCGTCGCCACTTCCAGGGTGGCCTGCGGCGCGCCGCTGTAGGGCACGTGCCGGGCCTCGATGCCGGCCATCTTGTTGAAGACCTCGCCGGTCACGTGCTGGATGGTGCCCACGCCACTCGAGGAAAAGGTCAGTTCGCCCGGATGCTTGCGAGCGTAGGCAATCAACTCGGAGACGCTGTTCGCCGGAAAATCCCGCTTCACGACCAGCACGTTGGGCGCGGTGGTAACCATGCTGACGGGCGTCAGGTCCCGGCTGGTGTCGTAGTCGACTTCCTTGTTGATGACGGGATTGATCACGATCTCGCCTGCGGCACAGACCAGGAAGGTATAGCCATCGGCGGGAAAGCCCAGCACGTGCTTGATGGCGATGATGCCCCCCGCGCCCGGCTTGTTCTCGACCACGACCTGCTGGCCCAATTGCTCGGACACGTAGCGTCCGATCATGCGCGCGGCCACGTCCACCGCGCCGCCGGCGGCATAGGGAACGACAAAACGCAGCGGCCGGGTGGGATAGGCGTCCGCCGCCATCGAGGGGAAGGCCGCCAGCGCGATGGCCATGGCCGGCAGCCACCGCGCCAGCCGGTAAACAGTCTTGATCGGGTACATGAGGATTCCTCTGCCTTGTATGTATTGGAAAAACTCGCGGCAACCGCCGCGCTGCCTGACTGTGTCTCCCTGCTCTTCGATGCGCGGCCAAGGCCTCCAGAAGGCCCCGGCCGCGCCGGATTCACGCGAGCGTCCCGTAGCCGCCCGCTCCCGGCGTGCACACCCGCAGGACGTCGTTCCTGCGCAGCCGGATTTCCGCCGCCGCCGGCGGCAGGCGCCGCTCTCCGGACGTACCCGGATTCAGGATGAATTCCCCCAGGGCGCCGTCGGCCCCGCCGGCCATGCCGGCGGCCGGCACGTTCTGGCGCTCGGACGACAGGCTCAGCACCGTATCGTCACCCAGCGCGCGATAGTCGCGCACCACGCCCTGGCCGCCGCGGTGGCGTCCCGCGCCGCCCGAGCCCCTGCGCAGCGCATAGCGCTCGATCAGAAACGGGTAGGCGTGTTCCAGCGCCTCCACCGGCAGGTTGGACGAACCCGAGGCGTGCACCCGCACGGCGTCGACGCCCGGCTGGTAGGCCCGCGCGCCCATGGCGCCGGCGATGGTCTCGTAGTTCACGTAGTAGCCGCCGGTGCGCGGATCGGTACCCGCCAGGACGATCAACTGGTGCGGCCCGCAGCCGGCCAGGGCCCGCTCGGGCATGGCCTGCGACAGCGCGGCGGCGATCGCGTCACCGAGCACCGCGCATGAAATCGAACGCGCGCCGACCGCCGCCGGCGACACCGGGCCGACCACCGAGCCCGCCGGCGCGCTGATGTCCATGGTCCGGAAATAGCCGGAGTTGGCGGGTACGTCGGGATCGAGCAGGCTCTTGACCACGGTGTAGACCGTGGCCACCAGCGCCCGCAGCGGAATGTTGCGCGCCGCCGCCAGTTGCGGCGCGGACCCCGCGAAATCAAAGCCCAGCTTGCCTTCACCCACGGTCAGGACGAGGCGTATCGCGGACTTCTCTCCCTCTTCGACGCCGTCCAGATACTCGCAAGCCTCGTAGCGGCCGGGCGGCACCTTGGCGATTGCTGCGGCAAAGCGGCGTTCGGTGAAATCCAGATAGGCAGCCATGATGGCCTGCGTCTGCGCCACGCCGTAGCGCTCGAACAGTGTCTGCACGCTGCGCTGGCCTACCGTGTTGGCGGCGATCTGCGCACGCAGGTCGCCCGCCCGTTCATCCGGCGTGCGCGAATTCAGCATCAGGATGTCGAACACGTCACGGTTGACCTGGCCCGCGCTGACGATGCGCACGGGCGGAATGCGCAGTCCTTCCTGGAAGATGGACTGGCAGACCGCGGCCTCGGAACCCGGCACCATGCCGCCCACGTCCGCGTGGTGGGCGATGCAGGCCACATAGGCCACGATCTCCCCCTCGATGAAGACGGGCGAGATGACATTGATGTCGGGCAGGTGCGAACCGCCGCCGTTGTAGGGATCGTTGGCCAGGAACATGTCGCCCGGCCGGATCTCCTGACGGGGGAACCGTTCGAGCACGGCCTGTACCACGCCCACCATCGAGCCCAGGTGGATCGGCACGCGCTGGGGCAGCGCCACGACATTGCCGAGATGGTCGAACACCGCGGTCGAACAATCGCCGCGCTCCTTGATGTTGGGAGAGAACGCGGTGCGCATCAGCGCGGCGCTCATTTCCTCGGTCACGCCCAGCAGATAGCGGGCGACGACCTCGGCACGGATGGGATCGACGGAAATCATCAATGGGCTTCCTTGCCCGGTGCGCCGGGCGTGAGATCGATGTGCAGGCTGCCGTCCGCGCCGACGCGGGTCGACGAGCCGGGCGGAATGACCGTGGTGGTGTCCATCTGCTCGACGATGGCCGGCCCGTCCAGGCAGGCGCCGGCCAGCAGGTCGTCCCGCTGCAGCACGGGCGTGTCGACGAAGCCGGTCGCGGCGAACCACACGCGGCGCGTGGGCGCGCCGGCTACGGGATCGGTCCGCGCGTCGTGCCGGGCGATGGCCGCGACCTGCAGGCGTTCGCGGGCAATGACCACCGACACGCGCAGGTTGACGACTTCCACTCCTTGCGCACGCATGTCGTAGCCGTACAGATCCGCATGCCGGGCATGATAGGCGTCGACGGCACGGGCCAGCGCGGCCTCGTCCAGTTCGCCGGCGGCAATGTCCAGGATCAGTTCGGCGTTCTGGCCCAGGTAGCGCAGGTCGAGCTGCCAGAGCCGCGCGACGCCGGACATGTCATGGCCTACCCCCTCGGAGGCAAGCCAGTCGTCCGCGCGTCGCGCCAGTTCCCGCAGGCCCGCGTTCAGGGACGGCAGCCTGTCGGGCGTGGCCGGCACCAGACGGGTAAGAGAGAAATCGCCCTGTCTGTCGGACTGGAGCAGGCCCTGCGCCGACATCAGCCCGGGACGCGGCGGAACGATGACATGGCGCATGCCCGCCATCGCGGCGACGTCGGCCGCATGCAGCGGTCCGGCCCCGCCGAAGGCGACCAGCGCATAATCGCGCGGATCCTCGCCCTGCTCGACGGAAATCACGCGCACCGCGCCCGTCATGTTGGCGTTGGCGATCTCCAGTATGCCGATGGCGACTTCCTCCGCGCCGCGGCCCATGGCGGTGGCCACCTCATCGCGGATGGCCTGCGCCGCCAGTTCCGGATGCATGGACATGCGCCCTCCCAGCAGCGCGACCGGGCTCAGCCGGCCCAGCAGCACGTTGGCGTCGGTGACCGTGGGCCTGGTGCCGCCGCGTCCGTACGAGGCCGGACCCGGATAGGCGCTGGCGCTCTTGGGACCGACCTTGAGCAGCCCGCCCGCATCCAGCCAGGCCAGGCTGCCGCCGCCCGCCCCGATGGTATGGATGTCCAGGGTGCGGGTGCGCACGGGAAAGCCTCCCATGTCGCGCTCGCTCTTCATTGCCGGCCGGCCGTCGCGAATCAGGCAGACATCGGTGCTCGTGCCGCCCATGTCGAAGGTAATGAGGTTGCGCACGCCGCAGGCCTCGCCCAGCGCCGCCGTGCTGACGACGCCTCCCGCCGGGCCCGAGAAGAAAGTATTGATGGGACGCTGCCGCACGGTCTGCGTCGTGACCGCGCCGCCGTTCGATTGCATCACGTGGGGCGCCGAGCGCACGCCCAGGTCGCGCACGCCCATCTCGAAGCGTTGCAGGTAGTCGTCCATCACCGGCATCAGGCTCGCGTTGACGACGGTGGTGATGAAACGCTCGTACTCGCGGAACTCGGGCAGCACTTCGGACGAGACGCTCACGTATGCGTCGGGCCAATGCTGGGCGACCAACTGGCGCGCGCGCGCTTCGTGAGCGGCGTTCTGGTAGGCGTGCAAGAAGCAGATGGCAACCGTTTGCACGCCGCGGCCGCGCAGCTCGTCTATCGCGCGCAGTACCTCCTCGTCGCGCAACGGCGTGACGACCTCGCCGCCGGCGGCGATGCGCTCCGCCACTTCGGCGCGGCAGTCGTCGGGCACCGGTGGCGTCGGCTTGGGCACGTCCAGGTTGAAGTAGTGGGGGCGGCGCTGTCGCGCGAGGCTCAGTACGTCGCCGAAGCCTTGCGTGGTGATCAAACCCGTCCGCGCCCACTGTCCTTCCAGCACGGCATTGGTCGCCAGCGTGGTGCCCAGCACCAGGAATCCGACCTGCGCGGGGTCGACCGCCGCCAGGCTCATGATCTCGGCAATGCCGTTCAGTATCCCCTGCGCGGGATCCGCCGTCAGCGTGGGCACCTTGTGATAGTGCCAGCGGCCGCCGCCCGTATCGCCCAACACCAGGTCGGTGAATGTGCCGCCCGTGTCGATGCCTATCCAGTATTCGCTCATTCCTTCCTCGGCAAGGACCGCGGATCGGTCCTGTCGGCAGGACTATGAGCTTGCTAGACTATTACGACAATTGGATATTTATTTACCATTCATAGGCGATACGTATGAATTTCAAGCTGCGGCAACTCGAAGGTTTCGTGGCCGCCGCGGAGACCGGCGCGTTCAGCAAGGCCGCGGACCGGCTGGCCATGACCCAGCCCGCCTTCTCGCAACTCATACGCGAACTCGAGGCCATGGTGGGCGTGCGCCTGTTCGAGCGAACCACGCGGCGCATGGAGCTGACCGAAGGCGGGCGCCTGCTGCTGGCGCAGGTCAAGCGTCCGCTGGACGACCTGCAGCACGCCTATGCCAACCTGCGCGAGCTGGCCGGCGGCGAAAGCGGGACCGTGACCTTCGCCGTCCTGCCTTCGTCGGCATTCGGCCTCGGAACCCGCGCGATCGCCCAGTTGCGCGAGCGCTTTCCCAAGGTCCAGGTACGCCAGATCGAGGACCAGAACGACCTCCTGATCGACAAGGTGCTCCAGCGCGAAGTGGAGTTCGGCCTGGGCATGTACTCGCACGAGATTCCGGCGCTGCGGTTCGACTTCATGTTCACCGACGAACTGGTCGCCATCCTGCCCGCCGGCCATGCCCGCGCGCGCGCCCGCCAGATCGGCTGGCCCGAGCTTGCCGCGATGCCGCTGGTGCTGCTGCCCGCGCCGTCCAGCGTCAGGCGGCTGGTCGATGCGGGACTGGCGCAGGCCGGCAGCCATCGCGCGCCGGCCTTCGAGGTGGTGAACATGGTCACGGCCCTGAGCATGGTGCGCGAAGGCCTGGGCGTGACCGTGCTGCCCCGCGTCGGCCTGGAAGCCATGAACCTGGCCGGACTGGTGCACCGGCCCATCGGCCCGCCCAGGCCCCAGCGGCAGATGGGCATCCTGCGCCGGGTGGACCGCCCCCTGTCGGCCGCCGCCGAGACGCTGATCGGTTTCCTGCACGGGCAGGCCGGAGAGGTCGCCCGCGCCGCGGCGCGCGGCCAACGCGGTATGTCCTGAGGTCATGGCTCGCGCACCGAAAAATCGATAGGCGCGCAAAGTCGCGCTGACTATGCTGCCGGACATTCCCCGCATTTGTCCGAGCCCGCCATGACAACCGTTACCGACATGTCCCCCTTTGCCGCCCTGCGCGCCCGCTTCCCCGGCACCGCCCAGCGCGCCCACCTGGACGTGGCCAGCCGCAGCCTGATTCCCGCCAGCAGCCTGGATATCGCCCAGGCCCACCTGCTCGAACGCGTGAACGGCGTCATCGACAAGGACCGCTACTTCGGCCTGGTCGAGACGGTGCGCCAGTCCTTCGCGCGCCTGGTCAACGCCGATCCGATCGAGATCGCCATGACCAAGAACGTGTCCGAAGGCCTGAACATCGTCGCGGCCTCCATCGACTGGCGGCCCGGGGATGAAGTCATCCTGTGCTCCGACATCGAACACCCCAACAACCTCTATACCTGGCGCAACCAGGAACGGCTGGGCGTGGTGGTGCGCGACCTGCCGTCGCCCGACGGACTGTTCCCGCTGCAGGCCGCGCTCGATCGGCTGGGCGAGGGATCGCGCGTGCGCGTGGTGACCGTGTCCGCCACCTCGTTCAAGCCGGGGCTGCGCACCGACCTGCATGCGCTCGGCCGGGCCTGCCGCGCCGCCGGCGCGCACCTGGTCGTGGATGCGGCGCAGGCCGCCGGCATCACGCACCTGGACGTCGAGGCCATGGGCATCGACGCGCTGGCGGCCAGCACGCAGAAGGGACTGTGCTCGCTGTACGGCATGGGGCTGCTGTATGTGCGCCGCGCTTTTGCCGAGTCGTTGACGCCGCCCTACCTGGCGCGCTTCGGCGTCACCATCGCCGCGACCCACGAAGCCGATTACGACAAGGGTCCCATCCACTACAAGGCCGGCGCCCAGCGCTTCGATGTGGGCAACTACAACTTCCTGGCGTCGGCGCTCGTGGCCGATACCCTGTCCATGTTGCTCGCGTGCGGCACGCCCGCGATCGACCGACACGTCACGGCACTGGCCACCTCGCTCGCCGACGGCCTGACCGAGCGCGGCTGCGGCGTGGTGCGGCCCGCGGGCGCCATCATGGCCAACATGGTGTGCCTGCGCATCCCCGGCGGCGGCCCCGCGTCGGCCGAACTGCAACGCCATCTCCAGGAGCACCGGGTACAGGCCGCCGTCCGGCGCGACCTGCTGCGATTCTCCATCCATGCCTACAACGACCGGTCGGACATCGACCGCGCCGTGGCCGTGACCGCGCAGTGGCATGAGCGCCAGTCCCGCGTCTGATCGCGCGCCCGTCGCCGGGGCCGGACGCCCCATCGACCTGCGCAGCGATACCGTCACGGAGCCCACCGAGGCCATGCGCGAGGCGATGCGCATGGCCGTCGTCGGCGACGACGGGCTGGACGGCGACCCGACCGTGCGCGAACTGGAGGCGGTGGGCGCCGCAGCCATGGGCAAGGAAGACGCCCTGTTCGTGACCAGCGGCACCATGGGCAACCTGGTGGCGGCCCTGGTACACGCGGGCAGAGGGGGCGAGGCGCTGGTCGATGAACACGCGCACGTGGCCCGTTCCGAGGGAGGCGGCATCTCGCGCCTGGCCGGCCTGATGTGCACGGCGGTCCGATCGCGTGACGGCATGATGGACCTCGACGCGCTGGCGGCCTCGATGCGCGGCGACTATTCCCGCCACGGCGCGCCCACGGCGATGGTGGTGGTCGAAACGAGCCACAACCATGCGGGCGGCCGCGCCCTGCCCCTGCCCTACCTCGCCGCCGTGAGCGAACGCGCGCGGGCAGCCGGCGCGGCCGTCCATATCGACGGCGCGCGGATCTTCAATGCGGCGCTTGCGCAGGGCGTCCCGCCCGCGGCCATCGCCGCGTTCGGCGACACGGTGACGTTCTGCCTGTCCAAGGGCCTGAGCGCGCCCATGGGCTCGATCCTGGCGGGTTCCCGCGACTTCGTCGTCCGGGCGCGCAGCTATCGCCGCATGGTCGGCGGCGGCCTGCGCCAGGCCGGCTGTGTCGCCGCCGCGGGCCTGGTCGCCTTGCGCGACATGCTCGGACGGCTGGCCGACGACCACCGGCGGGCGCACGTCTTATGGGCGAGCCTGCGGACACCAACTCCGGCGCTGGTCGGAAATGCGCCGGACACGAACATCGTGCTCGTCCACCTGGGCGCCTCAAACCCTGGCGGGGCGACCGCCTGCGCCGCGCGGCTGTCCGCCCGGGGAATACTCGTACGCCCCCGCGATGCCGATACCCTGCGGATCGTGATCCATCGGCACATCGACGACGATGCGATTCGAGTCGCCGCAGCGGAGATCGCCCTCGCCACCAGGTCCGAACACTAGGCGCGCGCGCCTTCGCCCTGCCGGCGCCGCGGCGAAGCGCGTGGCACTTCGTCCAGCGCCGGCAAATCCGCCGCCGTGGCCCGCAACAACCCCCGCAGCCAGGAAATGGCCGGATCCCGCTCCTGATACTTATGCCATTGCAGATTCTCCGCAAAACGGGGAATCGCAATCGGACAAGGCACCACCCGCAGCGGAAAGCGCGCCGCCATGTGGCGCGCCAGCCGGGTCGGCAGGGTCGCGATGCGCGGCGTGCCTACCAGCAGTTCCGGCACCAGGGTGAAATTGGGGGCGATCACGTCCTGCCGGCGCTGGCGCCGGCCGCGCGACAGCATCTTCGCGTCATAGGTGATGCGCCGCCCGCCGCCCCATTCGACGCCCACATGCGTCGCGTCGAAATACGCCTCGCTCGACAAATCGAAGTCCGGCGCGAAACGCGCTTCACACAGCAGGCAGGAAAACGTGTCCTCGAACAGCGGTTCCGCCGGGTGCCCCCCCACGACCGCGAACTCCGGCGCGATCAGCAGCTCGATTCCGCCGCTGTCCAGGTGCTCGGGCGTCTGCGGGCTGATCGCCCGCAGGTCGAACTGCATCAGCGGCGCCAGCCTGGCCGCGCGCCGCACCACTTCGGCCAGCAGCACCGTGATGACGTAGTCCGAGGATTCGATCGTGAAGCGGCGCGTGGCCGTGGCCGGATCGAAGGTGGGCCGGGCACGCGTCACGGTCTGGATCTGCAGCAGCACGTCGCGCACGGGCTTGACCAGCTGCTCGGCCAGCGGGGTCGGCACCAGGGTCTTGCCCACCGGCACCAGCAGTTCGTCGTCGAAATACTCGCGCAGGCGCCCCAGCGCCAGGCTGGTCGCGGGCTGGCTCAGGAAGAGGCGCTCGGCGGCGCGGCTCACGCTGCGGGTGGCCAGCAGGGCGTCCAGCACCACCAGCAGGTTCAGGTCCAGCTTGTTGAAGCGCATGGCTCATCCATTTACCGAGCAAATGGTTCGAATTTAAACAATTAACTTTACGTCTGTCGACAGGGTCGCCACCATGCGAGGCATGCGGCTCGGAGCCGCCATGACGAGAAAGCTGGAGACGAGCAATGCAGTGGGATGTGATCGTGGTCGGTGGCGGCCCGTCGGGGTTGACCATGGCCGCCGAACTGGCCGGCTCGGGAGCGAGGACCCTGGTCCTGGAACGACGCACCGAAGGCGTGCAGTCGCGCGCCGGCACCCTGCTGCCGCGCGTGCTGGAACTGTTCGATGCGCGCGGCATCGCCGACCGCTTCATCCGGCGCACGCGCGACATCAGCCCCTACCCGTTCCGCCCTTCGCACATCTGGGCGGGTTTCCATCCCATCGAGTGGCATTACCTGGAGACCCGCTACGGTTTCACGCTGGGCCTGCCGCAGAACCTGACCGAGGAAATCCTGTGGACCTGGGCCGAGGAAAGCGGCGCCGAGATCCGGCGCGGCGTCGAAGCCCGGGTCGTGCGGCAATCCGCGGACGGAGTCGAGGTGGACGTCGGTGGCGGGGACGGCACGGCGACCACGTTGCGCGCCCGCTACCTGGTCGGCGCCGACGGCGGCCGCAGCGTCGTGCGCAGCCAGGCCGGGCTTCCCTTCGACGGCCGCGGCGGCTCGTTCCGCGGCATCGTGATCGATGCCGAACTGGACGCGCCCTGGCCCGGCGGCCGCATCAACGTCGACAACGAGATGGGCTGGGTGCGCGGCTACGCCTTCGGCGCCGGCATCACCCGCTTCAACATCGTGCACCGCGACCGGCGGCATGCGGCCAAGGACGAACCCGTCACCCTGGAAGAAGCCCTGCAATGCATACGCGACGTGCACGGCACCGACTATGGCATCCGCGGCCATCGCTGGGCGTCGCGCTTCGACGACCAGATGCGCGCCGTGCCCACGCTGCGCAGCGGCCGCGTATTCCTGGTGGGCGAATCGGCGCGCATCCACTACCCCGCCAGCGGCGTGGGCATGAATTTCTGCCTGCAGGACGCCTTCAACCTGGGCTGGAAGCTGGCCCACGTCGTGCAGGGCCACAGCGACGCCGCGATCCTGGACAGCTATGACGAGGAGCGCCTGCCGGTCATGCGCGACCTGCTCGACAGCGTCGCGACCCAGTGCGCGCTGCAATTCAATTTCGAGCCCGAGGGCGTGGCGCTGAAGCGGCGCATGCAGCGCGAGTACATTCCGCTGCCCGACGTGCAGCGCAAGCTGGTGCGCGAACTGTGCGGCCTGACCCGGCCCTATCCCGCGCCGCCGGGCAGCCATCCGCTGGCCGGGCAGCACGCGCCGGACATCGACCTGGTCGCGCTGGACGGCCAATCCGTGCGCCTGGCCGAGCTGCTGCGCGAACGGCGCTTCGTGCTGCTGGACCTGGAAGGCTACAGCAACCAGTATGCAAGCCTGCCGCTGGACGCACTGCCCGTGCGTTGCGTGCAGGCGCGCCTGGGCCGCGCGCCCGCCGCGCTGGCCGACGTCAAGGGAATGCTGGTGCGGCCGGACGGCTACATCGCCTGGGCCGGCACGTCCGTGCAACAGGCCGGCGATGTACGCGCCGAACTGGCCCGCTGGCTGCGCGGGGCCCGGGCATGACCCGCCGCACGCTCATCCGCCAGGGCTGGATCGTCAGCGTCGATCCCCAGGTGGGCGACCTGCGCCAGGGCGACTTGCTGATCGAGGACGGCCGCATCGCCGCGATCGCCCCGCAACTGACGGTGGAGGATGCCGAACAGCTCGACGCCCGGGGCATGATCGTCCTGCCCGGCTTCGTCGACACGCATCGCCATACCTGGCAGACCTGCGTGCGCCACCGCTACGCCGACATCGATCCGCAGATCTATTTCGCCGAGATGCTGGGCGCCAAGGGCGCGGCCTTCCGCGCCGAGGACGTCTATGCGGGCACGCTGCTGGGCGCGGTGTCGGCGCTGGACGGCGGCATCACGACCATGATGGACTGGTCGCACGTGCAGAACAGCCCCGAGCACAGCGACGCCGCCGTCCAGGCGCTGCGCGACGCCGGCCTGCGGGCCGTGTTCGGCCACGGCTGGCCGCTGGTCGAAGGCGCGAGCTGGATGTTCGACAGCCAGCGCGGCCATCCGCAGGACATTCGCCGGCTGCGCCGCGAATTCTTTTCCTCGGACGACCAGTTGCTGACGCTGGCCATGGCGGCGCGCGGCCCGGAGATGGCCCGCCGCGAAGTCTGGCTGGACGACCTGCGCCTGGCGCGCGAACTGGGCCTGCGCTCCAGCATCCACATGGGCGCCTACGCGCGCAACGCGCCGATACGCGCGATCGCGCAGATGCACGCCGAAGGCGCGCTGGGCCCGGACCTGACCTTCGTGCACTGCTGCTTCTGCGGCCGCGACGAGATCGCGATGATGGCCGATGCCGGGGTGACCGCCTCGCTGGGCGTGCATTGCGAGATGAACGCCCAGGGCATCGGCGACATTCCCTTCGACCGCCTGCTGGCCGCCGGCATCCGGCCCAGCCTGAGCGGCGATACCGAGACCAAATGCGCGGGCGACATGTTCACCCAGATGCGCCACGCCTTCGCCTACTACCGGTCGTGGATGGGCGGCGGCCACTCGCGCGTGCCCGATGCCCCCGCCACGCTCACGCTGCGCGACGTGCTGGAGTTCGCCACGCTGGCCGGCGCGCGCGCCACCGGCCTGGACCACAAGACCGGTTCGCTGACGCCCGGCAAGCAGGCCGACATCGTACTGATACGCGGCGACGATCTGAACTTGACGCCCGTATCGGACGCGGTAGGCGCCGTGGTGCTGGCCGCCCACCCCGGCAATGTCGACACCGTGTTCGTGGCCGGCCGCGCCGTCAAGCGCGCGGGGCGACTGCTGCATATCGACGTCGAGGCGCTGCGGCGGCGGGCACGGGCCTCGCAGGCCCACGTACTGGAGCTGCCGGCATGACGGCTGCGCCGGTCGTGCCGCTGGACGCGGACCTGGCCCGCATCGTGGCCGCCCTGCGCGCGCAGAATGCCCCGCCGCCCTTCGCCGGCAGCGCGCCCGAGGCTCGCCAGCGCATGGCGCGCGCCATCCTGGCCGCGCGCGAACGCCACGGCCTGCCCGAAGTGGGCGCCGTGCGCGACCTGGACGACGCCCCGGTTCCCGGCCGCGTCTATCGGCCTGCCACGGCGGGCCCGCACGCCACCGTGGTCTTCTTCCACGGCGGCGGCTTCGTGCTGGGCAGCGTCGAGCTGATGGACGACATCGCGCGCAAGCTGTGCCGCGACCTGGACGCGGTGGTCGTCTCGGTGGACTACCGGCTGGCGCCCGAGCATCCCTACCCGGCCGCGCACGACGATGCCCTGGCCGCCACCCGGTGGGTACAGGCGCATGTCCGCGAACTGGGCGGCGATCCGGCCCGCGTGGCCGTGGCCGGCGAAAGCGCGGGCGCCAACCTGGCCGCCAGCGCCGCCCTGCTGTGCCGCGACGCCGGCCGGCCTCTGGCGGCGCAGTTGCTGGTCGTGCCCGGGCTGGACATGGCCCGCGACACCCTGCGGCTGGAGGCGGACGGCCGCGACTATCCGATGTTGTCCCCCGCCGACCTGCGCGACATCGCCCGCCTGTACATGGGCGAACGCGCCGGGGAGGCCGCCGCGTTTCCGCCTTCGCCGCTGCGCGCCGCCAACCTGGGCGGGCTGCCTTCCACCGTCATCGCGGTGGCCGGGCACGACCCGCTGCAAGGCGAAGGCCTGGCCTACGCCGACCGGTTGCGCGGCGCCGGCGTGCCCGTCACGCTGCTGCGCCACGACGACATGTTCCACCCGTTCCTGGGCTTCTTCGAAGCCTCGGCCGCGGCACGCCGCGCCAACGACGATATCTGCCGGGCATTCCGCGCCTGCCTGGCATCCCTTTCCCAGGCCGGGGCCATGTCCCCCGGCCATGTAGCCCCCCAAGAGGACCCACGATGAGACACGCCAAGCAACTGATCGCCGGAGCGCTGGCCGCGCTGCTCGGCATGGCCTGCCCGCTGCAGGCGGGCGCGCAGCAGCCCTACCCCAACAAGCCCATCCACGTGGTGTTCCCCTATCCCACCGGATCGCCCATCGATGCCATCGGCCGCCTCATCGCCGATCGGGCCGGCAAGCTGCTGGGCCAGCCGCTGGTGTTCGAGAACCGCGGGGGCGCCAACGGCATCGTCGGCACCAGCTATGCGGCGCGCATGGCGCCCGACGGCTACAACATCCACCTGACCACCACCTCGGCCCTGCTGCTCAACAGCTACCTGCGCAAGGACCTGCCCTACGAGCCGCTCAAGAGCTTCACGCCCATCACCGCCGTGGCCGACCTGCCCGTCGCGCTGATGGTCAGCGCCAAGGTGCCGGCCAACACCACGCGTGAGTTCGTCGACTACCTGAAGCGCAATCCCGGCAAGCTCAATTTCGCCAGCGTCGGCAACGGCTCGTTCAACCATCTGTTGGGCGAACAGTTCAAGGCCGCCGCCGGGGTCGACATGCTGCACGTGCCCTACCAGGGCGCGGGCCAGATCGCCATGGAACTGCTGGCCGGCCGCCTCGACGCCACCATCCTGAGCGTGGGCAGCCTGCTCGGGCAGTGGAAGGCAGGACAGATCAAGGTGCTGGCCTTCATGACGCCCAAGCGCCATCCGCTGCACCCCGACGTGCCCGCCATCACCGAAGACTTTCCCGACTTCCGCCCCTTCGGCAACTGGATGGGATTCGTCGCGCCCGCGGGCACGCCCGCGCCCATCGTCGCCAAGCTGGCGGACACCTTCCGGGCCGTGGTCCAGCAGCCCGACGTGCGCGCCAAGATCGAGGAACAGCACTGGAGCGTGATCGGCAGCAGCCCCGAAGCCTTCGCCGCCTCGCTGCGCGACGACACCGCCATCCTGCGCGCGGCCGTCGACATGGCGGGCGTCAAGCCGGAATAGGAGCACGCCGATGCGCGCCTCTGCCTTGACGATCCATCTCGAACGCCGCGCCGCCGTGCATTCGGTGGACTGCTTCGTGTACTCGGTGCCCGACCTGGCCGAGGCCGAGCGCTTCTACCTGGCCTTCGGCCTGGACGTGCGGCGCCGGGCCGGCCATCTCGAGCTGCGCACGCACGGCCATCCCCACGTGTGGAGCCGCCTCCACGAAGGGAGCGCGACCAAGCGCCTGCAGTACGTGCGCTACGGCATCCACGCGCGGGACCTGGACGAGATGCGCACGCGCATCGAGGACGCCGGCCTGCGGACCGAGCCGCACGACTTGTCGGACGGCCAGGGCCTGTGGCTGCGCGATCCGGACGGCACGCCGCTGCAACTGGTGGTGGCGGACAAGGTCTCGCCCGCCGCCAAGAGCCCGCCCACCCCCGTCGCCCCGGTCCCGCCCGGCCAGGGCGCCGCGCCGGCCCGCAGCCGCGTGCAGCCGGTGCGGCCGCGCCACCTGTCGCACGTCCTGTTCTTCACGCCCGACGTCACGCGCATGGTGGACTTCTGCCGGACCATCCTGGGCCTGCGCGTGTCGGATCATTCCGGCGATCTCATCGCCTTCATGCACGGCATCCACGGCAGCGACCACCACCTCGTGGCCTTCGCCAAGTCGCACGCGCGCGGCCTGCATCACTCGAGCTGGGACGTCGGCAGCCTGGACGAGGTCGGGCGCGGCTCCGAACAGATGCGCATCGCCGGCTACCAACAGGGCTGGGGGGTCGGCCGGCACGTGCTGGGCTCGAATTACTTCTACTATGTACGCGACCCCTGGGGCAGCTGGGCCGAATACTCGTACGATATCGACTACGTTCCGGCCGGACTGGACTGGCCCGCCGCCGACCATCCGCCCGAGGACTCGCTCTACGTCTGGGGTCCGCCCCTGCCGGCCGACTTCATCACCAACCAGGAATACCCCGGCTGACGGGGCAACGAGACACACCATGAGACTGATCGCCTTCAAGAACCAGGCCGGAGCGCCCGCCCTGGGCGCCCGCATCGGCAACGACGTGGTCGACCTGACCGCGCGCGGCCTGCCCGCCACGCTGGACGAACTGCTGCGCGACCCCGGCGGCCTGGACGCCGCGCGCGCCGCCGCCAACGCCCCCGGCGAGCGCCTGGCCCTGGCCGGCCTCGCGCTGCTGCCGCCGCTGCAACACCCCGCCAAGGCCTTCGCCATCGGCCTGAACTACGTGGACCATGCCGCCGAAAGCAATTTCGCGCCGCCCGCGCATCCGGTGCTGTTCCAGCGCTTCCCCTCGTCCTGGGTGGCCCACGGCGAGGCCATCGAACGCCCCCGGGTATCCGAGCAGTTCGACTACGAGGCCGAGCTGGTCGCGGTCATCGGCAAGGGCGGCCGCTACATTCCCAAGGAACGCGCGCTCGAGCACGTGGCGGGCTATTCGCTGTTCAACGAAGGCTCGATCCGCGACTACCAGTTCCGCTCCAACCAGTGGCTGTGGGGCAAGAACTTCGACCGCAGCGGCGGCTTCGGCCCGGAATTCGTCACCGCCGACGAGTTGCCCGCGGGCGCCGCCGGCCTGCGGATCCAGTGCCGCCTGAACGGCCAGGTGATGCAGGACGCCAACACCCGCGACATGATCTTCGACGTCGCCACCCTGGTGGCTGCCTGCTCGGAAGGCATGGCGCTGCAACCGGGAGACATGATCATCACCGGCACCCCGTCGGGCGTGGGCCTGGCGCGCAAGCCGCCGGTGTGGCTCAAGCCCGGCGACGTGTGCGAGATCGAGATCGAAGGCGTGGGCGTGCTGCGCAACCCGGTGATCGACGAGGCATGAGGCCTGGCGGCCACCGGGCCAGCCCCGGCGACTAGGCCAGGTAGCGCTTGAACCAGGCGATCGTCCTGTCCCAGGCCAGCCTGGCCGCCGCCTCATCGTAGCGGGGCGTGGAATCGTTGTGGAAGCCGTGGTTCGTGCCCGGATAGACGTGAGCCTCGTAGGTCTTGCCGGCCGCCTTCAGGGCCGCCTCGTAGGCGGACCAACCGTCGTTGATGCCCTTGTCCAGTTCGGCATAGTGCAGCAGCAGCGGCGCCTTGATGCGCGGCACGTCCGCCGCGCTGGCCTGCCTGCCGTAGAAGGGTACCGCCGCGGCCAACTCGGGATACGCCACCGCGGCGGCATTGGCCACGCCGCCGCCGTAGCAGAAGCCGGTGATCCCCACCTTGCCGGTCGTCCTGTCGCCCTGCATCAGGAACTCGACCGCGGCGAAGAAATCGTTCATGAGCTTGGCCGGATCGACCTGCCGCTGCAGGTCCCGCCCCTTGTCGTCATTGCCCGGATACCCGCCCACCGAACTCAGGCCGTCGGGCGCCAGCGCCAAGAAGCCCGCCTTGGCCAGGCGGCGCGCGACGTCCTCGATATAGGGGTTCAGGCCACGGTTCTCGTGCACCACGACCACGCCCGGCACCTTGCCCGCGGCCTTCGCCGGCCGCACCAGGTAGCCGCGCACCGTGCCGTGGCCCTTGGGTGAGGGATAGCCGATGTATTCGGCAACGATGTCCGGATCGGTGAAGGACACCTGCTCGGCCAGCGCATAGTCCGGGCTGAGCGAAGCCAGCAGCCCGGCGGCGGTCAGCCCGCCCACCGCGAACCTGGCCGCCCGGTCCAGGAACTCCCGCCGGGATATCCTGCCGTGGACGTAATAGTCGTACAGCTCCAGCAGTCGAGGGTCGAAGTCCTGCGCAGTCAGACGAGCCATGGCATGCCCTTTTCGGTAAGGTCCGCGAGTGCGGACAACATACACCGGGCAAAAAAAAACTGCGAGACAAGCTCGCAGTTTTCATGAAACCAGACATCCGGCAGGGGCAAGCCCGGCTTGGCCTTGCTTACTCGGCGTCGGCGGCTTCGGCTTCCGGCGCGCGGTCGACCAGCTCCATGTAGGCCATGGGAGCGTTGTCGCCCTGGCGGAAACCCATCTTCAGGATGCGGGTGTAGCCACCGTTGCGCTCCTTGAAGCGGGGGCCGATCTCGGCGAACAGCTTGACGACCAGGTCGCGATCGCGCAGGCGGGCGAACGCCAGGCGCTTGTTGGCCAGGGTCGGTTCCTTGCCCAGGGTGATCAGCGGCTCGACGATGCGGCGCAGTTCCTTGGCCTTGGGCAGGGTGGTCTTGATGGCTTCGTGCGTAAGCAGCGAGACAGCCATGTTGCGGAACATGGCCAGACGGTGGCTGCTGGTGCGGTTCAGTTTACGGAGACCGTGACGGTGACGCATGATGACTTCCTTTATGAATCTAAGAGCGGCTTTGCCGCGAGGTTTCCAGCTCTTCTATCGGCAAAGCGCCGCGGGCCGGTGAAAAAATTCGGTACTGCTACTACTGCACGGAAGAAGCTCCGCTACCCAAGGCACAGCGGATCCGGCTCCGCCGGTCCGCCAGTGCCGCCCCCTGGGGGGCGCCCGTAGGGCGTAGGGGGGGACCTCTACGGCCGCTCGAGGCCGAGAGGCGGCCAGTTCTCGAGCTTCATGCCCAGGGTCAGGCCGCGTGCGGCCAGGACTTCCTTGATCTCGTTGAGCGACTTGCGGCCCAGGTTCGGGGTCTTCAGCAATTCGTTCTCGGTACGCTGGATCAGGTCGCCGATGTAGTAGATGTTCTCGGCCTTCAGGCAGTTGGCCGAACGAACGGTCAGTTCGAGGTCGTCCACCGGGCGCAGCAGGATCGGATCGATCTGCGGCGTGCCTCGGGCGGGCGCTTCGATGGTCTCGGTCGAGCCTTCCAGCGCGGCGAACACCGACAGCTGGTCCATCAGGATGCGGGCCGACTGGCGCACGGCTTCCTCCGGCGAGATCACGCCGTTGGTCTCGATGTCCAGGACCAGCTTGTCCAGGTCGGTACGCTGCTCGACGCGGGCGCTTTCGACGGTGTAGCTGACGCGGCGGATCGGGCTGTACGAAGCGTCCAGCACGATGCGGCCCACGGTGCGGGAATGATCATCGGCGAAGCTGCGCAGGTTGCCCGGCACGTAGCCGCGGCCCTTCTCCACCTTCAATTGCATTTCCAGGCGGCCGTTGTCCGTCAGGTTGGCAATGACGTGGTTGGGGTTGATGATCTCGACGTCGTGCGAGATCTCGATGTCGCCGGCGGTGACCACGCCGGGACCTTGCTTGCGCAGGGTCAGCACGACTTCGTCGCGGTTGTGCAGCTTGAACACCACACCCTTGAGGTTCAGCAGGATGTCGACCACGTCTTCGCGCACGCCATCGATGGCCGAATATTCGTGCACGACACCGGTGATCTGCACTTCGGTCGGCGCGTAGCCCGCCATCGACGACAGCAGGATGCGGCGCAGCGCGTTGCCCAGGGTATGACCGTAGCCGCGCTCGAACGGCTCCATGATCACCTTGGCATGATTCGAGCCGATGGTTTCGACGTCGATATTGCGCGGTTTCAGAAATGCGGCATTCGCCATGAATCTTCCTTATTCCTTATCAATACCCTCGGCTCGTTACACCGATAAGGCTGGGGGAAAAATAGGCCCACCCCTACGCGCTCCGCGCGCCCCTCAAGGGGCGGCACTGGCGGACCGGCAAAGCCGGATCCTCTGTGCCCAGGGATGGGAAAGCCGGCACCTAGAGCCGGCTTCAGTTATTACCGCGAATAGAGTTCCACGACCATGGATTCGTTGATGTCGCGGGCGACATCGGCACGATCCGGGGCCTGCTTGAACGTGCCCTCCAGCTTGGTCATGTCGACGCTGACCCACTGCGGCATGCCCTGGCTGGAGGCCAGTTGCAGCGCTTCCTGGATACGGGCCTGCTTCTTGGCCTTCTCGCGGACGGTGATCACGTCGCCAGCCTTGACGATGATGGACGGCACGTTGGCGGTGTGGCCATTCAGCATCAGCGCCTTGTGGCTGACCAGCTGGCGCGCTTCGGCGCGGGTCGAGCCGAAGCCCATGCGATAGACCACGTTGTCCAGGCGCGATTCGAGCAACTGGATCAGGTTTTCACCGGTGTTGCCCTTGCGGCGCTCGGCTTCTTCGAAGTACTTGCGGAACTGCTTTTCCAGAATGCCGTACATGCGCTTGAGCTTCTGCTTCTCGCGCAGCTGCAGACCGTAGTCCGAGGTACGGGCACCCGAGGTGCGGCCATGCTGGCCGGGCTTGCTCTCGAGCTTGCACTTGGAATCCAGCGAACGGCGGGCGCTCTTCAGGAAGAGGTCCGTGCCTTCGCGGCGGGAAAGCTTACATTTGGGGCCAATATAACGTGCCACGATGTATCCTTTTCTCTGTCAGGCCATGCACCAGACATGGCGAGGAGTTTGCCTTGGTCTATTACGTTCGATGAACCAGAACGCGGCAAACGGTGGTCTTACTCGGCGCGCCCGACCCATGCCAGCCGCGCCCCCAGAAAACAATAAAAACTACGTACTGCCAACAGCAAAGCCCACTATTCTACCGCGCTTTGCCCCAAACCCCCAGGCAACGTTGCCCAACGGGCAACGAGCCCACCGATCCAGGGCACCGCGGATCCGGCTCCGCCGGTCCGCCAGTGCCGCCCCCTGGGGGGCGCGCGAAGCGCGTAGGGGGGGGGCCTAGATCCTTCTGCGCTTCGGCGGACGGCAGCCGTTGTGCGGCACCGGCGTGATGTCGGCGATGCTGGAGATCTTGATGCCCAGGGCGTTCAGGGCGCGAACCGACGATTCGCGGCCGGGACCGGGGCCCTTGATACGCACTTCCAGCGTCTTGATGCCGTATTCCATCGCCACGCGACCGGCGGACTCCGCCGCGACCTGGGCCGCGAACGGGGTGGACTTGCGCGAGCCCTTGAAGCCGGCGCCGCCCGACGTCGCCCACGACAGGGCATTGCCCTGGCGATCGGTGATCGTGATGATGGTGTTGTTGAAGGACGCGTGAACGTGCGCGATGCCGTCCGAGACGTTCTTCTTGACTTTCTTGCGAACGCGCTGGGCGCCGCTGTTCGGGGATTTCGCCATTTCTGAATCCTTGACTGGCTGTCAGCCGATTACTTTTTGAGCGACGCAGCGGCGCGACGCGGACCCTTGCGGGTGCGGGCGTTCGTACGGGTACGCTGGCCACGCACGGGCAGACCGCGCTTGTGGCGGAAGCCACGATACGAGCCGAGGTCGATCAGACGCTTGATCGACAGTTGGATTTCACGACGCAGATCGCCTTCGACGGTGAAAGTGTTGATCTGTTCGCGAATCCGCTCGAGCTCGGCGTCGTTCAGATCCTTGACCTTCTTGTTGCTCGGCACGCCGGCCACTTCGCAAATCTTGCGAGCGCGCGAACGACCGATGCCGAAGATAGCCGTCAGACCGATTTCGGTGTGCTGATGCGGCGGAATGTTGATGCCAGCAATACGGGCCATAACGTTTCCTTGAATACCTGTAGCGTAGAACCGAGCCTAGGCTCAGCCCTGACGTTGCTTGTGGCGCGGGTCGGTGCAGATAATCCGCACCACGCCCTTGCGCTTGATGACCTTGCAGTTCCGGCAAATTGCTTTGACCGATGCCATTACTTTCATGATTGACTCCTAATTCTTACCCGGTAAGCCCCAGGCTTACTTCGAGCGGAACACGATTCTTGCTCGCGATAGATCGTATGGCGTCAGTTCGACCGTCACACGATCCCCCGGCAGGATGCGGATGTAGTTCATCCGCATTTTTCCCGAGATATGTCCCAGCACGACATGGCCATTCTCGAGCTTGACACGAAACGTCGCATTGGGCAGGTTCTCCAGGACCTCGCCCTGCATCTGGATAACGTCGTCTTTGGACATTTTCTCGTTACCGCACCGGTAGATTTCCGCCCTTGAAGTTCGCCTTCTTGAGCAGAGAATCATATTGGTGCGACATCACGTATGCCTGCACCTGGGCCATGAAATCCATCGTGACCACAACGATAATCAGCAAAGACGTACCACCGAAGTAGAACGGCACGTTCCACCGCAAGACCAGGAACTCCGGCAGCAGGCACACCAACGTGATGTAGATGGCGCCGCTGAAAGTCAGGCGCATCAGGATCTTGTCGATGTACCGCGCGGTCTGCTCGCCCGGACGGATACCCGGAACGAACGCGCCGCTCTTCTTCAGGTTGTCGGCGGTCTCGCGGCTGTTGAACACGAGCGCCGTGTAGAAGAAGCAGAAGAACACGATTGCAATGGCATACAGCGTGATGTACAGCGGCTGCCCGGGCGACAACGCGGCGGCCAGGTCCTTCAGCCAGCGCAGGCCGTCACCACTCGAGAACCAGCTGACCACCGTGGCCGGGAACAGGATGATCGACGACGCGAAGATCGGCGGAATCACCCCGGCCATGTTCAGCTTCAACGGCAGGTGCGAGCTTTGTCCGCCATACACCCGGTTGCCCACCTGGCGCTTGGCGTAGTTGACGACGATCTTGCGCTGCCCGCGTTCCACGAACACCACGAAAGCCGTCACCAGCACCACCAGCACGACGATGAACAGCGCCGTCAGGACAGCCATCGCTCCGGTATTGACCAGCTCGAACAGCCCAGCCAATGCGTGCGGCAGGCCGGCCGCGATACCCGAGAAGATCAGGATCGAGATGCCGTTGCCCAGGCCCCGCTCGGTGATCTGCTCACCCAGCCACATCAGGAACATCGTTCCCGTGACGAGCGAGATCATCGTGGTGGCCCGGAACATCAGGCCAGGATCGATGACCAGCCCGGGCTGCGACTCCAGCGCGACCGAGATGCCCACCGACTGCACCAGCGCGAGCGCCAGCGTACCGTAGCGCGTGTACTGCGTAATCTTGCGCCGCCCGGCCTCGCCTTCCTTCTTGATCGCTTCCAACGACGGCACGATGACCGTCATCAGCTGCATGATGATCGACGCCGAGATGTACGGCATGATCCCCAATGCAAAGATCGAGAAACGCGAAAGCGCACCGCCCGAGAACATGTTGAACAGGCCCAGAATCCCGCCCTGGTTCTGATGGAACAGGGAGGTCAGCTGGACCGGATCGATCCCGGGAACAGGGATGTGCGTACCGATCCGGTACACCACCAGGGCGAGCAACAGGAAGACCAGCCGGCGCTTCAGGTCGCCGTACTTGCTGCCGGTCTTGCCCAGTGCGTTCGCATTAGCCAAAGCTCAGTCCTCGGTTATCAGACCAGGGAGCCGCCGGCGGCTTCGATCGCCGCCTTGGCACCGGCCGTCGCCGTCATGCCCTTGAGCACCACCTTGCGGGTGAGCTCGCCGGTCTTGATGACCTTGACGTAGCGGACTTGCTGGCCGACCACGCCGGCCTGCTTGAGCGCCTGCACGTCGATTTCGTCGACCGGCAGCGCTTGCAGTTCGGACAGGCGGACCTGCGCGTACAGGTGCTGGCCCAGCGACTTGAAGCCACGCTTGGGCAGCCGGCGCTGCAGCGGCATCTGGCCGCCTTCGAAACCGACCTTGTGGAAGCCACCCGAACGGGACTTCTGACCCTTGTGGCCGCGGCCGGCGGTCTTACCGAGGCCGGAGCCGATACCACGACCGACACGGCGCTTGGCGTGCTTGGCGCCTTCGGCGGGCTTGAGCGTATTGAGTTGCATGCTAGACCTCTCAGGCTTCCGACACGGTGACCAGATACGACACCTTGCGGATCATGCCGCGCACTTCGGGCGTGTCGACCAGGACGCGCGAGCTGTTCAGCCGGCGCAGTCCCAGGCCACGAATCGTGGCGCGGTGCGATTCGGGCGTCCCGATGGGGGAACGCACGAGCGTCACTTTGACGTTTTTCTTCGTCGTCATGGCTTATCCCAGGATCTCTTCGACCGACTTGCCGCGCTTGGCGGCGACGTCGGCCGGAGTCGAGCTTGCGCTCAGACCGTTGAGCGTAGCGCGCACGAGGTTGTACGGGTTGGTCGAGCCGAGGCTCTTGGCCACCACGTTACGAACGCCGAGCACATCGAAAATCGCGCGCATCGGGCCGCCGGCGATCACGCCGGTACCTTCGACGGCGGGCGAGATCAGAACGGTCGAGGCGCCGTGCTTGCCGACCACGTTGTGGTACAGGGTGCCGTTCTTCAGGGGCACCTTGACCATCTTGCGGCGGGCTTCTTCCATGGCTTTCTGGACGGCGACCGGGACTTCCCGGGCCTTGCCCTTGCCCATGCCGACGCGACCGTCGCCATCGCCGACCACCGTCAGCGCCGCGAAACCGAGGATACGACCGCCCTTCACGACTTTCGTGACGCGGTTGACGGCAATCATCTTCTCGCGAAGACCGTCGTCGCGTTCCTCAGCCGCTGCATTCTTACCTTGCATCTTGGCCATGTAATCCTCGCTTAAAACTTCAGGCCGGCTTCACGCGCGGCATCAGCCAGGGCCTTGACGCGGCCGTGGTAGCGGAAACCGCTGCGATCGAACGCGACGGATTCGATACCGGCAGCCTTGGCCTTCTCGGCCACGCGCTTGCCCACCAGGGTTGCTGCGGCCACGTTGCCGCCCTTGCCCGAATCGCCAGCCAGTTGCTGACGAACCTCGGGTTCGACGGTCGAGGCACTGACCAGCACCTTATCGCCTTCAGGCGAAATGATGTTTGCGTAGATGTGCAGGTTGGTGCGGAACACCGACAGGCGATGCACGCGCAACTCGGCGATCTTCCGGCGGGTAGGTACCGCGCGACGCAAACGAGCTTGCTTCTTGTCCATGATTCGTCCTTGCCCGCCTTATTTCTTCTTGGTCTCTTTGATGATGACCCGTTCGTCCGCATAGCGCACGCCCTTGCCCTTGTAGGGCTCGGGGGAGCGGTAGGCGCGGATTTCGGCGGCCACCTGACCAACCTGCTGCTTGTTGGCGCCCTTGATGACCACTTCGGTCTGCGAGGGGCACTCGACCTTCACGCCGGCAGGCATCTGATGCACGACATCGTGCGAGAAACCGAGCTGCAGCTTGACGGAATCGCCTTGCGCCTGGGCACGGTAGCCCACGCCGACCAGGGTCAGCTTGCGCTCGAAGCCCTTGCTCACGCCGGTCACCATGTTGTTGACCAGGGCCCGGACGGTACCGGACATGGCCTTGGCTTCGCGGCTGTCGTTGGCGGCGGCGAAAGTCAGCTTGCCGGCGTCTTGCGCGATCGTGACCTGGCCGGTCAGGGCCTGGACCAGCGTGCCAAGGGGACCCTTGACGGTGATCTGGTCGGCAGCGATCGTGGCTTCGACGCCCTTGGGCAGCTCGACGGGATATTTAGCTATACGCGACATGTCGGCTCCTTACGCCACGTAGCAGAGGACCTCGCCGCCCACGCCGTTGGCGCGCGCCTTGCGATCGGTCATCACGCCACGAGAGGTGGACACGATGGTCACGCCCAGGCCGTTCATGACCTGGGGAATGGAATGACGGCCCTTGTAGATGCGCAGGCCGGGCTTCGAGACGCGTTCGATGCGCTCGATGACCGGACGGCCGGCGTAGTACTTCAGGGAAATTTCGAGTTCGGGTTTGCCATCGTTGGCCTTGACCTCGAAACCGTCGATATAGCCCTCGTCCTTCAGCACGGTGGCAATCGCCACCTTCAGCTTCGAGGAGGGCATGGACACGGACGCCTTATCTACGCGCTGCGCATTGCGGATGCGCGTCAGCATATCGGCGATCGGATCGCTCATGCTCATGAATGACTCTCCTACCAGCTGGCCTTGGTCATGCCCGGAACTTCGCCGCGCATAGCCATCTCGCGCAGTTTGTTACGGGCCAGACCGAACTTGCGAAACACGCCACGGGGGCGACCGGTCACCGCGCAACGGTTGCGCTGGCGGGTGGGGTTGGCGTTACGGGGCAGCTGCTGAATCTTCAGGCGAGCCTGGTAACGTTCTTCGTCCGACTTGGACGCATCGTCGACGATAGCCTGGAGCGCGGCGCGCTTGGCGGCATACTTGGCCGCCAGCTTGGCACGCTTGATATCGCGGTTGATGAGTGAAAGCTTAGCCACTATTTCACCCCTTAATTACGGAACGGGAAGCGGAAGGCCGACAGCAGCGCCTTGGCTTCTTCATCGGTCTTGGCCGTGGTCGTGATGCTGATGTTCAGCCCACGAAGCGTGTCGATCTTGTCGTACTCGATCTCGGGGAAGATGATCTGTTCTTTCACACCGATGTTGTAGTTGCCGCGACCGTCGAAAGCACGGCCGGACACGCCACGGAAATCGCGCACGCGCGGCAGCGCGACGCTGATCAGGCGATCGAGGAATTCGTACATGCGGGCGCCACGCAGGGTCACCATGCAGCCGATCGGGTAGTTCTCGCGGATCTTGAAACCGGCGATGGCCTTGCGCGACTTGGTCACGACGGGCTTCTGGCCGGCGATCTTGGTCAGGTCGCCGGTGGCGTGCTCGATGACTTTCTTGTCAGCGACCGCTTCCGAGACACCCATGTTCAGGGTGATCTTGGTGATGCGGGGCACTTCCATCACGGATTTGTACGAGAACTGCTTGGTCAGGTCGGCAACGACCTTCTCGCGGTAATAGTCTTGAAGACGGGCCATTGTGTTTGCTCCCGCTTACGCTTTCGTCGCAATGGCTTCGCCATTGGAACGGAAGACGCGCACATTCTTGCCGTCGACTTTCTTCACGCCCACGCGATCGGCCTTGCCGGTGGCGGGGTTGAAAATCGCCACGTTGGAGACGTGGATGGGCATGGTCTTGTCGATGATGCCGCCGGGCTGGTTGGCCATCGGATTCGGCTTCACATTCTTCTTGACGACGTTGATGCCCTCGACCACGACGCGGTCTTCGGCAACGCTCAGCACGACGCCGCGCTTGGCCTTGTCCTTGCCGGTCAGGACGATGACTTCGTCACCTTTGCGAATCTTGTTCATCGCGGTCCCTTTACAGCACTTCGGGCGCCAGCGACACGATCTTCATGAAACGCTCGGTACGCAGTTCACGCGTAACGGGTCCGAAGATGCGAGTGCCGATGGGCTCGAGCTTGGCGTTGAGCAACACGGCGGCATTGCCACCGAAACGGATCAGCGAACCGTCCTTGCGACGGACGCCCTTGGCGGTACGAACCACCACGGCGTTGTAGATTTCGCCCTTTTTCACGCGACCGCGGGGGGCCGCATCCTTGACGCTCACTTTGATGACGTCGCCGATGCCGGCATAGCGGCGCTTGGAGCCGCCGAGCACCTTGATGCACATAACCGAGCGCGCACCGGTGTTGTCGGCCACGTCCAACGTGGTCTGCATTTGAATCATGGTTTACCCTGTTCCAACTTAACCCGAAATGCCCGGCACCACCTTTTCAGTGAACGCCAAGCCTTCCGATCAGTTTTGGTCCCGTCAGGCGGCAATGCGACTTGCGCACCCTGGGTTGAAATTCTGAAGCGGACACCGCAAGAACGCGATGCCAGGCCAGTTACTACCCACCCCGGACTCCCCCTTCCCGCCACGCGCGATAGCCGCGAACTACACTGGCAAAAAGGCAAGAACCCATAGGTAAGCCTGCCATCATACCCGGCAAACTGCCACATAGCAAGCCTTTTGTCGGGATATCCCCCACAGCCGGCGCCCTCATCCGCCGGCCGGCCCGGGCGTGTGCTCGGCGTATCGCAGGTCGACGTTGGCCTGGAGGAAATCCAGCACCGCCCGGGTGCGGGGCGGCAGCCGGCCGGGCTTGCCCACGTAGACCGCGTGGATGGGCTCGAGGTCGCCGGTATTGTAGGGCTCCAGCACCGGCACCAGGCGGCCTGCCAGCAGGTCGTCCCAGGCGTGATACACCGACAGCCGGGCCAGTCCAGCGCCGTTCAGGGCAAGGCGGCGCATCACCTCGCCGTCGTTCACCCGGACGATCTCGCCGATGTCGACCTCGATCCGGCGCCCCGCCACCTCGAAAGGCCAGCGCGGGACTTCGCGCCGGTAGTTCCAGCCCAGGCGCAGGTGGGCGCCCAGGTCGCCGGGATGGACGGGCGTGCCGTGGACGGCGAGGTATTCAGGGCTGCCGACGACGACCTGGCGCGTGCGGCCCAGGAGCCGAGCCACCACATCCGAGGCGGGCAGCCGCCCCCAGCGGATCGCGATATCGACCCCCGCTTCCAACAGGTCCACGACCTGGTCGGTGAAGCTGAGGTCCAGCCGCAAGCCGGGGTGCGCCGTCAGCAGCCGCGGGATGAGCGGCCCCAGCAGGGTCTGTCCGGTCGACGTGCTGGCAGTGATGCGAACCAGTCCGCGGGGCTCGGCCTGCCCTGCGACCGAGGTCTCCAGTTCGTCCAGGTCGGCCAGCACGCGCTTGCCCTGCTCATAGTATTGGGCGCCTTCCGCGGTCAGCAGCACCCGGCGGGTGCTGCGCTGCAACAACTGCACGCCCAGCCGCGCCTCCAGGCGCGACATGACCTTGCTCACGGCCGAGGGCGACACGCCCAGCCGACGGGCCGCGGCCGACAGGCTGCCCCGCTCGGCCACCAGCACGAAGGTCTCCAGCTCGCCCGACCGGTTGGCATCGGCGGGCGCAGGAGCCCGTGCGGCACGGGTCGGGGCGGTCTTGGCGGAGATCGGCACGGTTTTTCCTTGATGGAACAGATGTCATTCCATTATTCCATCTACACAAAGGTCGCGCCCGCCTCCACAGTGTCGCTATCGACTGCAATCCACTCACAGGACCCCGACCATGCCACTCTCTCTCCTGGCGCTGGCCGCCGGTGCCTTCGGCATCGGCACCACGGAATTCATCATCATGGGCTTGCTGACGCAGGTCAGCACGGACCTGGGCATCTCCCTGCCCACGGCGGGCACGCTGATTTCGGGCTACGCGATCGGCGTCGCGGTGGGCGCGCCCGTGCTGACGCTGCTGACCCGGACCTGGCCGCGCAAGCGCCTGCTGCTGTCCCTGATGCTCATCTTCATCGCCGGCAACGTCGCAGCCGCGGCGGCGCCCGGCTACGGGTGGCTGATGGCCGCCCGCATGCTGACCTCGCTCACGCACGGCACCTTCTTCGGCGTGGGCGCCGTGGTCGCGACGGGCCTGGTCCCGCCCCACAAGCGCGCCTCGGCGATCGCGCTGATGTTCTCGGGGCTGACGCTGGCCACGCTGCTGGGCGTGCCCGCCGGCGCCTGGATCGGCCAGCATTTCGGCTGGCGTTCGGCCTTCGCCGCGGTGGCCATGGTGGGCGTGGCCGCCTACGTCATCCTTGCCTGGTTCGTGCCGCGCGACCAGGGTCGCCCGCAACTCGCGCCGCTGGGCCAGGAGCTGGCCGTGCTCGGCCGCATCCAGGTCTGGGCCGGTCTGGGCATCACCGTATTCGGGTTCGCCGGGGTGTTCGCGCTCTATACCTACATCGAGCCGCTGCTCAAACAGGTCACCGCGATGAGCGACAACCTGGTCGCGGTCACCCTGCTGCTGTTCGGCGCCGGCCTTGCGGCCGGCAACCTGCTGGGCGGGCGCATGGCCGACCGCGGCGTCATGCAGGCGCTGCTGCTGACCACCGCGGCACTGATGGCGGCCCTGGCACTGGGCCCCTGGGCCTTCGGCCAGCCGTTGGCGGCCATGGCGTACACCATCGTTCTCGGCACGGTGGCGTTCGCCACCGTCGCTCCCATGCAGATGCGCGTGCTGCAACAGGCCGGCCCCGCCGGCGCCACGCTGGTCTCCAGCCTGAACATCGCCGCCTTCAACCTGGGTAATGCCCTGGGGGCGTGGGTGGGCGGCCTGGCCCTGTCGGGCCTGGGCCTGGTGTCGGTGGGTTGGGCCGGCGCCGCCCTCACGGGCGTGGGCCTGCTGCTGGCGCTGTGGAGCGCAAGGATGTCGCCGGCCTCGGCGCCCGCCATCGGCCAGCCCCGGCAGTGCGCGTGACCGATGCCCGTCAGGGGCGCCGCGCCAGCACCGTCAGGACGGGCCGCTCGCCGTCCGCCTTGCCGGTGATGGGCGGCCGGGGCAGCCGGGCCTCGCCGGGCTCGATCACGAAGTGGTGGTCCATCGAGTACCACTTGCCCCGCAGATCGGGGTCGGGCGCGGGCTCGGTCGCGCTGTCGTGCAGCACGTACTGCCCCACCAGCGCCTGCGTGACGCCGAACTGCACGTCGGTCTCCAGGTTGGGATCGTCGCTGGAATAGACCTGCGAGAACTGGGTCTTGAAGCCCGGCTTGTAAATCATGAAATGGATGTGGGCCGGGCGCATGTTGTGCCGGCCCTGGGCCTGGATCAGTTCGCCCACGGGGCCGGTCACCGGGATCGGATAGCCGGCCGGCTTGATGCTGCGGAACGCGACGCGGCCATCGCCGTCGGTAACGAACTTGCCACGCAGGTTCATGTCGCCCTGCGCCGGATCCTGGTTCTCGTAGAAGCCCTCGGTCGAACTGTGCCAGACGTCGACTTCCGCGCCCTCGACCGGCCGCCCCTCGCGGTCGCGCACCCAGGCCTGGACGAACACCGGGTCGCCCGGCGTGGGAGAACGCACGATGGACCCGCCGTTGGGCGTCTCGGGCGAGCCCATCCGCCAGAACGGTCCCATCAGGTTGGCGGTGGTCTCGGTCTGGCCGTTGTCGCCGTTGTTGAGCAGGCAGACCAGCGCGGACAGGCCCAGCGAGCCGGCGGCCAGCACCACCTCGTTGTGCGAGGCGGTGGTCGCCTGGCCTAGCCGCGCGATCGCGCCGCACAACTGGTGGAACTCCGCCTCGGTCAGCCGCGCCTCGCGCGCGAAGGCATGCAGGTGGCGGATGCCCGCCGACAGGATTTCGCGAAAGCGCGCATCGGGCGCGCGGGCGGCCTCGGCCAGCACCGCGCGGGTAACGTCTTCCTGGTTCTTGATGATCATGGTGGGTCCGTCTGGAAACTCGGCTTGCGGACCCTCCAGATTACCGCGCTGGCAGCTGGTAGCTCCAGGTCTCGGTCAACGCGCGCTTGCCCTCGACCAGCGCGGCCCGCATCTCGACCGGCCGTTTCGGGTCCTTGACCTTGACTCGCAGCGTCAGGCGCCAGCCCTGGATGGCGGGATTGCGCTGCAGGACATTCTCGATCAGCTCGGCGTTGTCGCCCACGCTGACCTCGGCGCCCACCGTGGCATCGGGCGAGAGCCGCGCCAGGACCGGTCCTTCGAAATCCACGATCAGGGCCGTGCTGCCGTCCAGGTGGCGGATCAGGTTGGCCTGGCGGATCTCGCCGTCGGTCCGCAGCGTCTGCTTGACCCAACCCACGTCCTTCTCGATCAGCGCGGGTTCGTTCATCGTCCAATGGATGCGGTAGTCGTGGCGCATGGGCTGGCCCTTGGGCGGCACCACGTCCGGCGTCCAGAACGCGACGATGTTGTCATTGGTCTCGTCCGCCGTCGGGATCTCGACCAGCTCCACCTTGCCCGGCCCCCAGTTGCCCTTGGGCTCGATCCACGCGCTGGGGCGCAGGTCGTAGCGGTCGGCCAGGTCCTCGTAGCGGGAGAACTCGTGCCCCCGCTGCAGCAGGCCGAACCCCTTGGGATCGGTCACCTGGAATGAGCTGACCGACAGCGTGGGCGGGTTGTTCAGGGGCCGCCACAGCCATTCCCCGCTGCCGGTGTGGATGGCCAGGCCGTTGGAATCATGCAGCGCCGGACGGAAGTTGTTGCCCCGCACGCCCTGGTTCGGCCCGTACAGGAACATGCTCGTCAGCGGCGCAACGCCCAGTTTGTTGATCTGGCCGCGCAGGAACACGCGCGACTCGACGTCCAGCACGGCGTCCTCGCCCGGCCGCAGCACGAAGCGGTAGGCGCCGGTGGCGCGCGGCGAATCCATCAAGGCGTAGATCACCAGGAAGCGGTCCTGGGGCTTGGGCCGTTCGATCCAGAACTCGCGAAAGCGCGGGAACTCCTCGGCCATGCCGTCCTTCCACGCGGTGTCCAGGGCCAGGCCCCGCGCCGACAGGCCGTAAACCTGGCCCTTGCCGATCACGCGGAAATAGCTCGCGCCCAGCATGCTCATGATTTCGTCGTGCACGCCATCGCGATTGATGGGATAGAGCACGCGAAAGCCCGCGTAGCCCAGGTTGCGCGTCGTGTTCGCATCGAAGGACATGCCGCCGAAGTCGAACTTGGCGGGGTCGTACTTGATCTCGTGGACCTGGCCGTCGACCACCTCGTTGATGCCGACCGGCGTGGAGAAATGCATGCCCTGGTGGTAGAACGCCAGCCTGAACGGCGTATCGCGGTCGTGCCACTCGAACTGGTCGCGGCGTGGCTGGATGCGCAGGTAATCGGCGAACTGCATCTTGCTGAAGGCCGGCGGCAGGTTGCTGACCGGGGCCTGGTAGGCCCGGTCGGCAAGCGTCCTGGCCCGCGCCGTCACGTCGTCGAGCGTAAAGGCGCTTGCCGTGGCCGCGCCCAGCAAGGACAACAAGACCGTGGCGATCCCGAGCGACACAGGCGCGAACCTGTTGCGCGCGAAGCTGGCTACGTCTGCAAAACCCACTAGTTTCTCCCTGGAACGATGTGGACGGTGGAACCCCGAGTCGGGTTACGACCGCCGCAAGGCACGATGATTCCTCGATCCGGGGGCCCCGGACCGTCGCGGTTGTAACAAGCCGTCTGGCGCGCCAACGCCCGCGCGCCCTGCCGCCACGCGGCCCGGGCGAAACGGAAAGTATCACAGCCGGACGCCGCGCCAGGGCGCACGAGGGCAGAATCGCGCCGTGCACCCGTACAATCGGGCGACCTTCCGCGGCGCCGCGTCCCGCGTCGCCGCTCCCCAGGCCCGCCCCCATGGAGGACGACCACTTGGCGCCAAGTTCATCCCATCGATTCCGCCTTCTCCCCCATCCTCCCCTGGCCCGCCCTTCGCGCGGGACGGCCGGCGCCGCTGGCCGGTCGGTGGCGAAGCGGCTCGCCCTGGGCCTGTGCGCCTTCCTGCTCGCTTCCGGCGGCGCCCGCGCCGCGGCCAACCCCGCGCTGCTGAACGACAAGGATGCCTTCATCGCCGACCTGATGTCGCAGATGACGCTGGACGAGAAGATCGGCCAGCTGCGCCTGATCAGCATCGGCCCGGACATGCCGCGCGAGAAGATCGCCAAGGAGATCGCGGCCGGCCGCATAGGCGGCACGTTCAACTCGGTCATCCACGTCGACAACCGCATGATGCAGGATGCCGCCGCCAGGAAGAGCCGCCTCCGCATCCCGCTGTTCTTCGCCTATGACGTCGTGCACGGCCACCGGACCATCTTCCCCATCGGCCTGGGCCTGGCGTCGAGCTGGGACATGGGCGCGATCGAACGCGCCGCGCGCGTGTCCGCCATCGAGGCCGCCGCCGACAGCCTGGACATGACCTTCGCCCCCATGGTGGACATCTCGCGCGATCCGCGCTGGGGCCGCACCTCGGAAGGGTTCGGCGAAGACCCCTATCTGGTTTCGCGCATCGCGCGGGCCACCGTCAAGGGCTACCAGGGCCCGTCACCGGCGCGGGCCGACAGCATCATGGCCAGCGTCAAGCATTTCGCGCTGTACGGCGCGGTCGAAGGCGGCCGCGACTACAACGTCGTCGACATGAGCCCCCTGCGCATGTACCAGGACTACCTGCCCCCTTACCGCGCGGCCATCGACGCCGGGGCTGGCGGCGTGATGGTGGCGCTGAACTCCATCAACGGCATCCCCGCCAGCGCCAACACCTGGCTGCTGCAGGACCTGCTGCGCAAGGACTGGGGGTTCCGGGGCATCGCCATCAGCGACCATGGCGCCATCACCGAGCTGGTCCGCCACGGCGTGGCGCGCGACGACCGCGAGGCCGCGCGGCTTGCCATCAAGGCGGGCGTGGACATGAGCATGGCCGACACGCTGTACCTGCAGGAGCTGCCCGGCCTGGTCAAGTCGGGCGAAGTCACCGTCGCGGAGATCGACCGCTCGGTGCGCAACGTACTGGGCGCCAAGTACGACATGGGCTTGTTCCACGACCCCTACCTGCGCATCGGCGCCGCGGCCGACGATCCGCCCGACCTTTATGCCGAAAGCCGCATGCACCGCGCCGACGCGCGCGAGCTGGCGCGCAAGTCGCTGGTCCTGCTGGAGAACCGCAACCAGACCCTTCCCCTGGCCAGGACGGCCACCGTCGCGCTGGTCGGTCCGCTGGCCGATTCGCCGCTGGACATGATGGGCAGCTGGTCGGCGGCCGGCAAGAGCGAATCCTCGATCACGCTGCGGCAAGGCATGGAAGAAGCCATGCGCGGCCAGGGCCGCCTGCTCTACGCGCGAGGGGCCAACGTCACCGATGATGCGCGCATCGTCGACTACCTGAACTTCCTGAACTGGGACAACAAGGAAGTCTTCCAGGACCCGCGGCCGCCCGCCGACATGATCGCCGAAGCCGTCGGCATCGCCAGGCAGGCCGACGTCATCGTCGCCGCGGTGGGCGAATCGCGCGGCATGTCGCATGAATCCTCCAGCCGCACCCGGCTGGACATTCCCGCCAGCCAGCGCGCGCTGCTGCATGCGCTCAAGGCCACGGGCAAGCCGCTGGTGCTGGTGCTGATGAACGGCCGGCCGCTGGACCTGCAATGGGAGAGCGCCAACGCCGATGCCATGCTCGAGACCTGGTACAGCGGCACCGAGGGCGGCCATGCGATCGCCGACGTCGTGTTCGGCGACTACAATCCCGCCGGCAAGCTGCCCATCTCCTTCCCCCGCTCGATCGGCCAGATTCCGACCTACTACAACCATCCCCGAGTGGGCCGGCCCTTCGTCGAAGGCAAGCCGGGCAACTATACCTCGCAGTACTTCGAGGAAAAGAACGGGCCGCTTTATCCGTTCGGGTACGGCTTGAGCTATACCGGCTTCAGCCTGTCGGACGTCGTGCTGGACAGCGCCACGATGGCCCGGGGCGGCAAGCTCGGGGCCCAGGTCAACCTGAAGAACACCGGCACGCGGCGCGGCGAGACGGTGGTGCAGCTATACATCCACGATGCCGCCGCCTCGGTCGTGCGGCCGGTGAAGGAGCTGCGGGGCTTCCAGCGCATCGCGCTGGAACCGGGCGAGACACGCACCGTGCGCTTCGAGATCGACGAGAACGACCTGAAGTTCTTCGATGCCCGCCTCCAGCACGTGGCGGAACCCGGAGACTTCGAGGTCCAGATCGGGCTGGATTCCCTGGACGTCAAGCGCGCCAGCTTCACGCTGCGCTGACCGCGGCGGGCCGCCCGCCGGGGCGGCCCGCTGCTAGTCGGGCTTGATCTGGTGGGCGTCGATAACCTGCTTCCACTTGGCGCGCTCCTTCGCGGCATAGGCGCCGAAGGCGTCGCCCGACAGCTCCAGCGGCGCGCCGCCCAGGGCCTTGATCCGCTCGTCCACCTCCGGATCCTTCAGCGCCGCGGCGACGGCCGCGGCCAGCCGGTCCACCACCGGTCGCGGCGTGGCGGCCGGCGCGAACAGGCCGAACCAGCCGGTGGCCTCGAAACCCGCGATGCCGCTCTCGGCCACGGTCGGCACATCGGGCACCAGGCTGCTGCGCGTGGCACCCGTGACCGCGAGCGGCTTGAGCCGACCGCCCTGGATCATGGGCAGCAAGGTATTGATGTCGCCTGACATGAATTGCACCACCCCGCTGGCGACGTCGTTCATCGCTGGCGAAGCGCCCTTGTAGGGAATGTGGACCATCTCCACCTTCGCCATCGTCTTGAGCAGTTCCCCTACCAGGTGGTTGGTGGTGCCCGTGCCGGGAGAAGCGAAATTGATGGCGCCAGGCTTGCGCCGGGCCAGTTCCACCAGCCCCTTCACATCATTGGCCGGCAGGTTGCGGTTCGCCACCAGCATGAACGGCACCGAGGCCACGGCAGCGACCGGCCGCAGGTCCCGGGCAGGGTCGTAAAGGAGCTTGGGATCAAGGCTGGGGCTGATGGCGATCGGGCCATTGCTGCCCAGCAAGAGGGTATAGCCGTCGGCCGGCGCCCGCACCACGGCCAGCGACCCCAGCGCCCCGGCCGCTCCCGGCCGATTCTCGACGATGACCGACTGCCCCAGTTGCTTGCCCAGCGACTGCGCCACGGCGCGCGCCACGGCGTCCGTCCCGCCCGCGGGCGCGAACGGCACCACCAGCTTGACCGGGGCCGAGGGAAAAGGTTGGGCCAGCGCCATGGGCAACGGCGCCGCCAGCAGCAACGACGCAAAAATGCCGAAGCGATGCATGAAAGTCTCCTGATCTTGTCGCGGGACGGCCCGCGCGGCCGTCCCCATGTCCGGTGTCAGTCGTAGCGCTTGCGGAAAAGGGGGCGCAATTCGGAAATGGGCGCCTTGGATACGATCAGTTCCCGCATCTTGTCCTCGGCACCGCCGACCTTCTCGGCCTCGTCGATCAAAGGCTCGATGAACTCGGCCGGGACCACGCAGATGCCTGAATCGTCAGCCACGATGAGGTCACCCGGATAGACCACGATGTCGTGCACGCGCACCGGTCCGTTGATCTCCATGGCCTCCATCCGGAACTTGCCGGTGATGGGGGTCACGCCCGCGGCCCAGACCGGATAGTCGATCTCGCGAATGGCCGGCAGGTCGCGCACCGCGCCGTTGACGATCGCCCCGGCGAACCCGTGGGTCTTGGCCACCAGCGCCGATTGCCCGCCCATGTTCGAGACGTTCAGGTCGCCGCCGAAGTCGGCCACCAGCACGTCGCCCGGCTCGGACAGATAGTAGATCTCGCGCGTGGACATCTTGATGGGCTCCTTGTCCAGGTAGCCCTGCGTGGGCGTCTTGCGCTCGGGCATGGAGCGCAGGGTGACGGCATGGCCCACGATCTTCCTGCCGCTTTGCAGCGGCTTGATGTGCGAAGCGGCGACCACCCCGCACACGCCGAAGCCGTCCAGCAGGTCGGACACGGTGGTGGTCAGGTCGGGCAGCGCCAGGTAACGCTCCACGACCGCCCGCGAGACACGGGGAAACTTGATGCGAGTGATGCGTTCTACCGGCACTTGCCCCCAGATCCGGCCCTGTTCCCGATATTCCTCGTAGTCCTTCAGCACTTCCTCTCGGCGCATGATCCTTCCTTTGTTGGATAAAATTTTTCCCATATTAGGAGAAATAAATTTTTCCGTCAAAAAGAGAATTTTTATTATTCCCACAATTACGAAGAAGTGCGATGTTGTGCGATCATAGGAAAATCCTGATCCCGCCGCCGCCGATGCCCGTCCGTTCCCCTTCTCCCGCAGCGCTCCCTCCCATCCCGACCGACGCCACGCCGCCGCCAGCCACAGGCGAAAGCGCGGTCGGCCGGCTGCTGACCATCCTGGATCTCTTCACCGCCGACAACCTGCAGATCCAGGTGGACGAAGTTGCCGCCCGGCTGGGCGTGGGCCGCTCCACCTGTTATCGCTACCTGCAGGAACTGAGCGATCGCGGGCTGCTGGCGCAGCGGGGCAAGGGCCGCTATTCGCTGGGCTCGCGCATCGTCGAACTCGAAAGGCTGCTGCAGCAATCGGATCCGCTGCTCAACGCCGGCAAGTCGGTCATGGCAGGTATGGCCGACATCTGCGACAACCGGGCGCTGCTGCTATGCACCCTGTACAACGATCGCGTCCTGTGTACCCATCAGGTGGGCTCCAGCCACATCATCCACGAAGGGGAGCGCATGCCGCTGTATCGTGGCCGTGGATCCGCCTTCCCCCTGTTCCAGGGCGCCGGCTCGCAAGCCATCCTGGCCAACCTGGCTCCGCATCAGATTCGGGCCCTGTACCTGGCGAAGCAGGCCGAGATCGCCGAGTCGGGACTGGGCCAGGACTGGCAGGAATTCCGCAGCGCCCTCGCGACCATCCGCAAGCAGGGTTACGTGGCTACGGTGGGCAAGCGCAATCCCCGCATCCTGGCACTGGCCGTTCCGGTACGCCATGTCGACGGGCAAGTCATGGGCAGCTTGCTGCTGCTGACCGCCCACACCGAGGCGGAACGCGCCCAGGCTCTGGCTCTCGTTCCCCGCCTGCAGGCGGAAGCGGCGCGGATAGGCGAGTTCGAGCAACGCCTGTCGAGCGGCGACACGGTTCCACCGGCCAACTGAAGACGGGGCTCTGCGCCCGTGGCGGCGGGCACCCAAAACAAAAGGCCGTGGAGTTGCCTCCACGGCCTTGCGCCGGACATCTCGCGATGCCCGTTCAGCCTGCGGGGATCAGATGATCCGCGCGGCTTCGACCAGACGGACCACCGACCAGGCCTTGGTCTTGGAAACCGGACGGGTTTCCGAGATCTCGACCAGATCACCGGTCTTGTACTGGTTGGTTTCGTCGTGAGCGTGGTACTTGGCGGACCGGACGACGATCTTGCCGTACAGCGGGTGCTTGACCCGGCGTTCGACCATCACGGTTACCGTCTTGTCCATCTTGTCGCTGACCACACGACCGGTCAGCGTACGCTTCAGCTTGGTTTCGCTCATGTTTACTTCCCGGCTTTCTCGCGCAGCACGGTACGGACACGCGCGATGTCGCGGCGCACCTTGCCAAGCTGGCTGGTGTTGGAAAGCTGCTGGGTAGCCAGCTGCATGCGCAGACTGAACTGAGCCCTAAGCAGACCCTCGAGCTCCTTGCCGAGCTCGCCGGCGTCCTTCGAACGGAGTTCGCTTGCCTTCATTGCTATCTCCTTACGTTCCGAGATGACGCGTCACGAAGACGGTCGAGATCGGAAGCTTGGCAGCCGCCAGGCGGAACGCCTCGCGCGCCAGTTCTTCGTTGACGCCTTCCATTTCATACAGCACCTTGCCGGGCTGGATCTCGGCGACCCAGTACTCCGGGTTGCCCTTGCCGTTACCCATCCGGACTTCGGCGGGTTTTTGCGAGATCGGCTTGTCCGGGAAGACGCGGATCCAGATACGGCCGCCACGCTTGATGTGGCGGGTGATGGCACGACGGGCCGACTCGATCTGGCGAGCGGTCAGGCGGCCACGACCCGTGGCCTTCAGACCGAATTCGCCGAACGAGACATTGGCGCCGCGCGTGGCCAGGCCGGTATTGCGGCCCTTTTGTTCCTTGCGGTATTTCCTGCGCGATGGCTGCAGCATGCTTATTCTCCGTCTTTGGCAGGCGCGGCCGCGTCAGCAGCCGGCTTGCGCGGCGCACGCCGGGCACCACCCTCGGGCGCGGCAGCAGCAGCTGCCTCGCCTTCGGGCCGGCGGCCGCCGCGACCACGACCAGCGCCGGGGCGGTTGCCCGGACGGTCGTTACGCGGGCCGCGGCGCGGCTTGCGCTCTTCGTCCTTGGTTGCTTCAGGGGCGGCGGCCAGCTCGGCCGAGCCCAGCGTGTCGCCCTTGTAGACCCACACCTTGATGCCGATCAGACCATAGGTCGTACCGGCTTCGGACGTGCCGTAGTCGATGTTGGCGCGCAGGGTGTGCAGCGGCACACGGCCTTCGCGGTACCATTCGGTACGGGCGATCTCGATGCCGTTCAGGCGACCGGCGCTCATGATCTTGATGCCCTGGGCACCCAGGCGCATGGCGTTCTGCATGGCGCGCTTCATCGCCCGGCGGAACATGATGCGCTTTTCGAGCTGCTGGGCGATCGAGTCGGCGATCAGCTGGGCGTCGATTTCCGGCTTGCGGATCTCTTCGATGTTGACGTGCACGGGCACGCCCATCAGACGCTGCAGATCGGCCTTCAGGATCTCGATGTCCTCGCCCTTCTTGCCGATCACGACGCCCGGACGAGCCGAGTAGACCGTGACGCGCGCGTTCTTGGCAGGACGCTCGATGACCACGCGACCCACGGAAGCGCCTTTCAGCTTCTTCTTCAGGTACTCGCGGACCTTGATGTCTTCCGCCAGCATGCCGGCGTAGGCGCTACCGCTGGCGTACCAGCGGGAGGACCAGTTACGGCTGACCGAGAGACGGAACCCGGTCGGGTGAATTTTCTGTCCCATCGTGGCTCCTTAGCTGCCGACCTTGACCACGATGTGGCAAGTCTGCTTCTCGATCTTGACGCCGCGGCCTTTGGCGCGGGCGTCGAAACGCTTGAGCGACGCACCCTTGTCGACGTAGATGGTTTTCACCTTCAGTTCGTCGATGTCGGCACCGTCGTTGTGCTCGGCATTCGCGATGGCGGATTCGACCGCCTTCTTGATGATGCCGGCGGACTTCTTGGGCGTGAACGTAAGAATGTTGATGGCCTGGGCCACCGACTTGCCGCGGATCATATCCGCGACCAGACGGGCCTTCTGGGCCGACACGCGTACGCCACGAACAATCGCAGTGGTTTCCATCGCGCTTACCTCTTGGCCTTCTTGTCCGCAGCGTGACCCTTGAACGTACGGGTCAGCGCGAACTCGCCGAGTTTGTGACCGACCATGTTCTCGTTGACATACACGGGAACATGCTGGCGACCATTGTGAACCGCGATCGTCAGACCGATGAACTCGGGCAGGATCGTGGAACGACGCGACCAGGTCTTGATCGGGCGCTTGTCTTTGCCGGCCGTGGCCGACTCAACCTTCTTCAGAAGGTGCAGGTCGACAAACGGGCCTTTTTTAATCGAACGTGACATGGCTCGCCTCGCTTACTTCTTCTTGCGCCGCTGGACGATCATATTGCTCGTCCGCTTGTTGCGGCGGGTCTTGAAACCCTTGGACGGAGTGCCCCAGGGGCTGACCGGCTCACGGGCTTCGCCAGTACGGCCTTCACCACCACCGTGCGGGTGGTCGATCGGGTTCATGGCAACACCGCGAACGGTGGGGCGAATGCCGCGCCAACGAGTGGCACCGGCCTTGCCGATCTGGCGCAGGCCATGCTCTTCGTTGCTGACTTCGCCGATGGTCGCACGGCACTCGATGTGCACCTTGCGGACTTCGCCCGAACGCAGGCGAACCTGGGCATAGGTACCTTCACGAGCCAGCAGCACGGCCGATCCGCCTGCCGAACGCACCATCTGGGCGCCCTTGCCGGGGATCATTTCCACGCAGTGGATGGTGCTACCGACCGGGATGTTGCGGATCGGCAGGGCATTGCCAGCGCGGATGGGCGCTTCGCTACCGGACACCAGCGTGGCGCCGACTTCAAGACCGCGCGGGGCGATGATGTAGCGACGTTCGCCGTCGGCATAGCACAACAGAGCGATGTGCGCCGTACGGTTGGGGTCGTATTCGATGCGCTCGACCTTGGCCGGGATGCCGTCCTTGGTGCGCTTGAAATCGACCACACGATAATGTTGCTTGTGACCACCGCCGCGATGACGCGTGGTGATATGGCCGTTGTTGTTGCGGCCGGCATTCTGCATCTGCTTTTCAAGCAGACTGTCGAGCGGGCGACCTTTGTGCAGGTGGGGGTGAACCACCTTCACCATCGCGCGGCGACCGGCGGAAGTCGGCTTCAGCTTGACGAGGGGCATTTACTTCACCTCCTGCGCAAAGTCGATTTCCTGACCCGGCTTCAGCGACACGTACGCCTTGCGCTCGTTGCGGCGGCGACCGATGAAGCGGCCAAAGCGCTTGACTTTGCCCTTGGTATTGAGAACCTGCACGGACTCGACCTGCACCTTGAAGAGCAGTTCGACGGCAGCCTTGATTTCCGGCTTGGTGGCGTCTTGCAGGACGCGGAAAGCCACTTGCTGGTTCTTGTCGGCGATGAACGTGCTCTTTTCAGAGACGATCGGAGCCAGCAGAACCTGGAGCAGACGGTCGTTGCTCATCCCAGCATCTCCTCGAGCTGAGCGATCGCGGGCTTGGTGATCAACACTTTGTTGTAGTGGATCAGCGACAGCGGATCGGCATAACGGGACTCGACCACCGCCACGTGCGGCAGGTTGCGCGTGGCCAGATAGAGGTTTTCGTCAACCGTATCGGTAATGATGAGGACCGAGTTCAAGCCCAGGCTCTTGAGCTTGTCGGCGGCCACCTTGGTCTTGGGCGAATCGACCACGAAGTTCTCGACGATCGCGATCCGGTCTTCGCGGGCCAGTTGCGACAGAATCGACCGCACACCGGCGCGGTACATCTTCTTGTTCACTTTCTGGCTGAAGTTTTCTTCAGGCGAATTCGGGAAAATGCGACCACCCCCACGCCACAGCGGCGACGAGGTCATACCGGCGCGAGCGCGGCCGGTACCCTTCTGGCGCCAGGGCTTCTTGGTGGAGTGCTTGACTTCCGTGCGGTCCTTCTGGGCGCGGTTGCCGCTGCGGGCGTTGGCCTGGTAGGCGACAACGACCTGGTGCACCAGCGCTTCGTTGAATTCGCGGCCGAAGACCGTATCGGGGGCGCTGACGGTCGCAGCGACCTGGCCCTGGTCATTCAGGAGCTTGAGATCTGCCATGTTCAGGCTCCTTTCACAGCGGGACGAACGACGATGTTCGCGCCGGCATGGCCCGGGACGGCGCCACGGACCAGCAGCAGGCCGCGCTCGGCGTCCACGCGGATCACGTCGAGGTTCTGCACGGTGCGGGTGACGTCGCCATAGTGGCCGGCCATCTTCTTGCCCGGGAACACGCGGCCCGGATCCTGCGCCATACCGATGGAGCCGGCCGAGTTGTGCGACACCGAGTTACCGTGCGAAGCGCGGTTCGACGAGAAGTTGTGACGCTTGATCGCGCCCGAGAAGCCCTTACCGATGGTCGTGCCCGTCACGTCGACCTTCTGGCCGACCGTGAAGACGGATTCCACGGTGATGACTGCGCCCGGAGCGAACTCGGCCGCTTTGGCCGGATCAAGGCGGAATTCTTTGAGCACGCTGCCCGCTTCGGCACCCGCTTTCGCGAAATGGCCGGTAAGAGGCTTGGTGACGCGCGAAGCACGGCGCGTACCGAACGTGACCTGAACGGCGGCGTAACCGTCCGTTTGCGGGGATTTGACCTGGGTCACACGGTTGTTCGACACGTCCAGCACGGTCACGGGGATGGACTCGCCATCGTCCGTGAAAATGCGGGTCATGCCAACCTTGCGACCCACCAGGCCGAGCCGGAATGCGGCTGGCGTGGAGGCCGTCGATTGGGTCGACATCGTTTTCTCCATTCCCGACTACGATTGGCCGGGGCTAAAAATGGCGTCGCACCGAAGTGCGGCACCGGACAGCAACGCCAAGGGCGCTGCGCCTACATTGATGCGATAGTGATTGCTGGCGGCACGACCCGGGAAAAATGCCGGGGAAACCCCGCCGGATCAATACGTGCCAAAAATACGTGCCAAAAGCCCATGGGCTCACCCACGGGCTAGCCGGCTAGTATAGCCTGCGCCCGGCGGCCTTTTCAAGCCCCGGGCGCAAATACCACGTCACTGCAAAGCGATTTCCACATCCACGCCAGCCGGCAGGTCCAGGCGCATCAGCGCGTCCACGGTCTTGTCGGTGGGATCCACGATGTCCATCAGGCGCTGATGGGTGCGGATCTCGAACTGGTCGCGCGACGTCTTGTTGACGTGCGGCGAACGCAGCAGATCGTAGCGGCGGATACGGGTCGGCAGGGGAACCGGACCACGAACCACGGCACCCGTGCGCTTGGCGGTTTCGACGATCTCAGCGGCCGACTGGTCGATGAGCTTGTAATCGAACGCCTTGAGGCGGATGCGAATCTTCTGCTTTTTCATGAAACTGTCCTAAAGAGCGAGGTTGGACCCCCCCTACGCGCTTACGCGCGCCCCCCAGGGGGGGCGACGCTGGCGGACCGGCAGAGCCGGATCCGCGGCGTCCTGGGTGGGGCCGTTTTTTTAAGGGAGACCCTTAAAATCAAGCAATAATTTTGGCGACGACGCCGGCGCCGACGGTACGACCGCCTTCACGGATGGCGAAGCGCAGGCCTTCTTCCATGGCGATCGGCGCCAGCAGCTTGACCGTGATCGACACGTTGTCGCCCGGCAGCACCATCTCCTTGTCCTTGGGCAGCTCGATCGTGCCCGTCACGTCCGTCGTACGGAAGTAGAACTGGGGACGATAGCCGTTGAAGAACGGCGTATGACGGCCGCCCTCTTCCTTCGACAGCACGTACACCTCGGCCGAGAACTCCGTGTGCGGCGTGATCGAACCCGGCTTGGCCAGAACCTGGCCACGCTCGACGTCTTCACGCTTGGTGCCGCGCAGCAGGATACCCACGTTGTCACCGGCCTGGCCCTGGTCCAGCAGCTTGCGGAACATTTCCACGCCCGTGCACGTCGTCTTGACCGTGTCCTTGATACCGACGATCTCGATTTCCTCGCCGACCTTGATCACGCCACGCTCGATACGCCCCGTCACCACCGTGCCACGACCCGAGATCGAGAACACGTCTTCCACCGGCATCAGGAACGCACCGTCGACCGCACGCTCGGGCGTCGGGATGTACGAGTCCAACGCCGCCGCCAGTTGCAGGATCGCCTGCTCGCCCAGCTCGCCCTTGTCGCCTTCCAGCGCCATGCGGGCCGAGCCCTTCACGATCGGCGTATCGTCGCCCGGGAAGTCGTACTTCGACAGCAGTTCCCGGACTTCCATTTCCACCAGCTCCAGCAGCTCGGCGTCGTCAACCAGGTCCGCCTTGTTCAGGAACACGATGATGTACGGCACGCCAACCTGGCGCGACAGCAGGATGTGCTCGCGCGTCTGCGGCATCGGGCCGTCAGCGGCCGACACCACCAGGATCGCGCCGTCCATCTGCGCCGCGCCCGTGATCATGTTCTTCACGTAGTCCGCGTGCCCCGGGCAGTCAACGTGCGCGTAGTGACGGGTCTCCGTCTCGTATTCCACGTGTGCCGTGTTGATCGTGATCCCACGCGCCTTCTCTTCCGGCGCCGCGTCGATCTGGTCGTACGCCTTGGCCTCGCCGCCGAACTGCTTCGACAGCACCGTCGTGATCGCCGCCGTCAGCGTCGTCTTGCCGTGGTCAACGTGACCGATCGTGCCCACGTTCACGTGCGGCTTGGTACGCTCAAACTTGCCTTTTGCCATGTTCTCTCTTCCTGCAGTTTGCCTGGAGATTTAACGATTACTTGCCTGTCGCCAATTACTTGGCGCGGGCGCTGATGATTGCGTCGGCGACGTTCTTCGGCGCTTCCGCGTAGTGCTTGAACTCCATCGTGTACGTCGCGCGACCCTGGGTCGCGGAACGCAGCGCGGTGGAATAACCGAACATCTCGGCCAGGGGAACCTCGGCCTTGATGATCTTGCCGCCGCCGACCATGTCGTCCATGCCCTGGACCATGCCGCGCCGCGAGGACAGGTCGCCCATCACGGTACCGGCGTAGTCTTCCGGCGTCTCGACTTCCACGGCCATCATGGGCTCGAGCAGCACAGGGTTGGCCTTGCGCATGCCTTCCTTGAAGGCCATCGAGGCGGCCATCTTGAACGCGTTTTCGTTCGAGTCCACGTCGTGGTACGAACCGAAGAACAGCGTCACCTTGACGTCCACCACCGGGTAGCCGGCCATCACGCCAGCCTGCAGGGTGTCGATACAACCCTTTTCCACGGCCGGAATGAATTCACGGGGCACCACGCCGCCCTTGATGGCGTCGACGAACTCGAAGCCCTTGCCGGCTTCCTGGGGCTCGACCTTCAGCACCACGTGACCGTACTGGCCGCGGCCGCCCGACTGCTTGACGAACTTGCCTTCGGACTCTTCGCAGGTCTTGCGGATGGTTTCGCGGTAGGCCACCTGGGGCTTGCCCACGTTGGCTTCCACGCCGAATTCGCGCTTCATGCGGTCGACCAGGATTTCCAGGTGGAGCTCGCCCATGCCCGAAATGATGGTCTGGCCCGACTCTTCGTCGGTACGCACGCGGAACGACGGATCCTCGGCGGCCAGGCGGTTCAGGGCGATGCCCATCTTCTCCTGGTCGGCCTTGGTCTTGGGTTCGACGGCCTGCGCGATCACGGGCTCGGGGAACTCCATCTTTTCCAGCGTGACGATCGATTCCGGATCGCACAGCGTTTCGCCGGTCGTGACGTCCTTCAGGCCCACGGCCGCGGCGATGTCGCCCGCCAGAACTTCCTTGATTTCCTCACGCTGGTTGGCGTGCATCTGCAGGATACGGCCGACGCGCTCTTTCTTGCCCTTGATCGCGTTGTAGACGGTGTCGCCGGAAGCCAGCACGCCCGAGTACACGCGGATGAAGGTCAGCTGGCCGACGAACGGGTCCGTCATCAGCTTGAACGCCAGCGCCGAGAACTTTTCCTTGTCGTCGGCCTTGCGGACCACGGGCTGGTCGTTCTCGTCGGTGCCGTCGACCGGGGGGATGTCGATCGGCGAAGGCAGGTAGTCGATGACCGCGTCCAGCATGGCCTGCACGCCCTTGTTCTTGAAGGCGGTGCCGCACAGCATGGGCTGGATCTCGCCGGCGATGGTGCGCTGGCGGATGGCGGACTTGATCTCGGCTTCCGACAGTTCGCCGGATTCCAGATACTTGTTCATCAGCTCTTCGGACGACTCGGCGGCCGCCTCGACCAGCTTCTCGTGCCATTCGTTGCAGGTGTCGACCAGCTCGGCGGGGATGTCGCCGTATTCGAACTTGGTGCCCTGGCTGGCGTCATCCCACAGGATGGCCTTCATCTTGACCAGGTCGACCACGCCCTTGAACGAATCCTCGGCGCCGATCGGCACTTGCAGCGGGATCGGGTTGGCCTTCAGGCGCAGACGCATCTGCTCGTAGACCTTGAAGAAGTTCGCGCCGGTACGGTCCATCTTGTTGACGAACGCGAGACGGGGCACGCCGTACTTGTTGGCCTGGCGCCAGACGGTTTCCGACTGGGGCTGCACGCCGCCCACGGCGCAATACACCATGCAGGCGCCGTCCAGCACGCGCATGGAGCGCTCGACTTCAATCGTGAAGTCCACGTGCCCCGGGGTGTCGATGATGTTGAAGCGATGCTCGGGATAGTTGCCCGCCATGCCCTTCCAGAAGCAGGTGGTGGCAGCCGAGGTGATCGTGATGCCGCGTTCCTGCTCCTGCTCCATCCAGTCCATCGTGGCGGCGCCGTCGTGCACTTCGCCGAGCTTGTGGTTGACGCCCGTATAGAACAGGATACGTTCGGTGGTGGTGGTCTTCCCTGCGTCGATGTGCGCAGAGATGCCGATGTTGCGGTAGCGCTCGATCGGGGTCTTGCGGGCCATGATCGGATTTCCTTGGTGACTGGACTGGTTGGCCCGCGGCGATCGGCCGCGGGCCATTTGAGAAACGAAGAGTGCTGCTTACCAGCGGAAGTGGCTGAATGCCTTGTTGGCCTCGGCCATCTTGTGCGTGTCGTCGCGCTTCTTGACCGCGCCGCCGCGGCCCTCGGACGCATCCATCAGCTCGCCGGCCAGGCGCAGGTCCATGGACTTCTCGCCACGCTTCTTGGCGGCCTCGCGAACCCAACGCATGGCCAAGGCCAGGCGGCGCACGGGGCGCACTTCAACCGGCACTTGGTAGTTGGCGCCGCCAACCCGGCGGCTCTTGACCTCGACGATGGGCTTGACGTTGCCGATCGCCTGACCGAACACCTCGATGGGGTCCTTGCCGGTCTTGGTCTGGATTTGTTCGAGGGCGCCGTAAACGATCCGCTCTGCGACGGCCTTCTTGCCGGAGAGCATGACGACGTTCATGAATTTGGCGAGTTCAACGCTGCCGAACTTGGGATCGGGCAGGATTTCACGCTTGGGTACTTCGCGACGACGAGGCATTTCTACTTCCTATGTCTTCAGTTGAACCGCGGGGTTTCGCCTGCGGCCGTGGCCTGTCACGTTGGGCTTGCGCCCCGACGGGCCCCTTACTCGTGCCGCTCCTGCAATCCAGGATGCGGCGACGCAACGGGTAAAGCTGCGAGACCTGGGGATCAGGCCTTCTTGGGGCGCTTGGCGCCGTACTTCGAGCGGGCCTGCTTGCGATCCTTCACGCCTTGCAGGTCCAGCGAGCCGCGGACGATGTGGTAGCGCACACCCGGGAGATCCTTCACCCGGCCGCCACGCACCAGAACCACCGAGTGCTCCTGCAGGTTGTGGCCTTCGCCGCCGATGTACGAAATGACTTCGTAACCGTTGGTCAGGCGCACCTTCGCAACCTTACGCAGAGCCGAGTTCGGCTTCTTGGGGGTCGTGGTGTAGACACGGGTGCAGACGCCGCGACGCTGCGGGCTGCATTCAAGAGCGGGCGACTTGCTCTTGGCGTGGCTGGATTCGCGCGGCTTGCGCACGAGTTGGCTGATAGTTGGCATAAGCCCTCTTCCGTAACCTTTTGGGGTCTTTTGGTTAGGTCTGGGGCCTACGTCACAAGGCCCAGACATCTACAACAAGCCATCCGGCAGCGCGGCCCCGAGCAGGAAGCCGCAACCGGGGCGAACCGGAAGAGGAACATGCACGGGCCGCACGATCGTGCGGCATGAAAACCTGCTGGGGGAGGAACGCCGCGACGCGGCTCTTGAGAAAGGCAGTGTTTGCGGGACATCCGGGCAATTTGTACCAGCCGGATATTGCAATTCTGCACATCAAAGAACGCGCGGCCCGGGCGAGCCGACTCCAGAGAGCTTGCCATAATAGCGTGCACGGCGCGAGACTGTCAACGACAGATCCGCTCGGGCGTACCGTGGCGGGCACACCGGCGGGCCGACTAGAATGGCGCGTCGCCACCAGCAGCCGGCCCGCTCCATGCCTCGAACCAAGAAAGACGCCCCCGCTCCGCGCGGCGCCGGCCGGCCGGTCGACAGCCAGTCGGTAGGCCGGGATCGTATCATCGACTGCACCGTGGACCTGCTCGGGCGCCGCACCCCGGAAGAACTCACCATCCTCGAGATCGCCGCCGAAGCGGGCGTGAACCGGGCGCTGGTGCGCTACTACTTCGGCGATCTGCGGGGTTTGCTGCACGAGGTGACCGAATTCCTGATGCGCCAGCTGCAGGACCGCATGGAGCGGGCGCTGCGGCAGCCGGGCTCCCTGCGGGAGCAACTCAAGGCGCGCCTGACGCTGCGTCTCGAGTTCATGCGGCAGCATCCCCATTTCGAGCGGCTGGCGCTGGCCGAGATCTACCATGCGCCCAGGACCGGGAACGAGGCCGGCGCGCCCACCCCCATCCAGCGCGTGACCGCGCGGGGGCTGGAGATCACCGCCATGCTCTTTCCGGAGGGCGTGCCGCCCGCCGTCGATCCGCGCTTCGTGCATCTAATATTGATAGGCGTGCCGGCCTTCGTCTCGACGGCGCAGCCGCTCATCGAGACGTTGTTCGGCACCGGCCCCCAGGCCGAGACGATGATGGACGCCTACGTCGACTTCGTCGCCCGCATGCTGGAGGACCAGATCCGGCCGGACGGCGGCGGACGCCTCCCCTCGCCCACCTAGGGATTCCCCTGTCCGGTCCGGCGTTGACGCGCCCTCCCGGCCGTCTTATCCTGACTTTAATTACCACTTATGGTAATTATTGCCGGGCCGAAGCGATGCATGCCCGGGGAGACAGCCTTGGAATATCTGCGCAATGCCTGGTATGCCGCCGCGGCCGAGGCCGAAATCACCCGGACGCCCCTGCGCCGGATGCTCCTGGACACGCCCGTCGTGCTGTTCCGCAGCCTGGACGGCAACCCCGTCGCCCTGCAGGATCGCTGCGCGCACCGCTTCGCGCCGCTGTCCCGGGGCACCCTGCTCGGCGACGAACTGCAGTGCGGCTACCACGGCCTGCGCTATGACCCCGGCGGCCGTTGCGTGCACAACCCGCACGGCCCCCGGATCCCCGCCCATGCCGACATACGCGCCTATCCTCTCGCATCGCGCTACGGCTTCATCTGGCTGTGGCCGGGCGATCCGGCGCTCGCCGACGCCGCGTTGCTGCCGGACCTTTCCCCGTTCGACCCGCGTCCGGGATATCGGACCCAATGGGGCTACCTGCGCATCGACGCGCATTACCAGCTCGTCATCGACAACCTGCTGGACCTCAGCCACGTCGAGTACCTGCACCCCGCCTTTGCCAGCGGCGGCGCCATCGGCAACACCCGCCACGAAGTCATCGAGGCGGACGGCGTGGTGCACGCGAATCGCTGGAAACCGGGCTGCACCGTGAGCCCGCTGCTGGGCCGGTGCTGGGGCAGGCCCGATGCCATCGGCGACGCGCGGTCGTGCATACGCTGGCACCCTCCCTGCACCCTGTTCCTGGACGTCGGCGCCACCGAGACCGGCGCCGACCCCGGCGACGGAGTGACCTTGTCGTTCCTGCATCTGCCGACACCGGAAAGCGGCACCCGGACACACTACTTCTGGGCGGCGACGCGCAGCCACTCCCCGGACGACGACGAACTGACCGGCTGGATACAGGCGACCACCGAGCGCGCCTTCATGCTGGAAGACGAGCCGATGATCGAAGCGCAGCAGGACAACCTCGGGCCGGGCGCCGACATGGCGTCGCTGCATCCCGTCTACCTTGCTCCCGACCTGGCGCCGGTCAAGGCGCGCCGGATTCTCGCGCGTCTGATCGAAGCCGAACGCGGCGCCCAGCCGGCAGGCATCCGGTAGCGCCGCGCCACCCCTGGTAACCATGTGAAGGAGTACCCGTCATGCTTCGTCCTCGCTCATCGATGCTGCGCGCCGCCGGGGCACTGGCCTGTTGCTGGGCGCTGGCCGGGACCGGCGCCCAGGCAGCGGCCACGCCCGAAGAGATCACGGTGCTGACGCCCGCTCCCCCCACCCTGCCCGGGTTCGCTCCCTGGATATTGGCGCAGGCCCGCGGCTACTACCGGGACCGGGGCCTGAAGGTCAACCTGATGGCGGCCAACGGCGGCGGGGTCCAGGTGGCCAAGCAGGTGGGCGCGGGCATCGCGCTGGCCGGCAGCTCGGTGGGCGACGCGCCGCTGTTTCTGCGGCCCAACGGCATTCCCATCAAGGTGGTGGCCGTGCTGGGCGGCCACTCCCTGATGCAGGTCGTGGTCCACGACGACGACGCCCGCATCAAGACGCCGGCGGACCTGCGCGGCAAGACGGTCACGGTCGGCTCGTATACCGACTCGATCTATTACAGCTTCCTGGGCATGCTCAAGCACTATGGCGTGGACAAGAAGGCCGTGAACATCCAGGCCGCCGGCCCGACCGGCGTCTGGAAACTGTTCGCCACCCGCGAGGCCGACGCCATGGTCGCCACGCCCGACTGGGCCCTGGCGGCGGTCAACGCGGGCGCCAAGGTGCGCGTGTTCTACGGCGACCAGGTATTCCCCGGCCTTCCCCAGGCCATCGTGGCCTCGGACGAAACGATACGCACCCGGCCCGACCTGGTCGAGAAAGTGGTCGGCGCCACCCTGCGCGCCATGCGCGAGATCATGCAGGACCCCGCCGCCGCCGTGGGCGACTTCGTCGCCGCCGTACCCGCCTACCAGGACAAGCGCGACTATGTCGCGCAGATCATCGGCGCCTATGCCCGCGACGTCTATCCCGGGCAGGCCGTGCCCGGCAAGATGGACCCCGCCCTGCTGCAGCGGCTGCAGGACTTCTATGTCAAGGAAGGCTTGCTGGCCAGGCGCGCACCGCTGGAAGACTTCTATACCGACCGCTTCGTCGGCAAGGCGCCCTAGCGCCGCATCGTCCGGAGACATCATGCTGATCCGCCCCCTTACGCCGGCCATAGGTTCGGAAGTGCTGGACATAGACCTTGCCGACGCGACCCAGGTCACCCGCCATGCCGACCGGCTGCGCGCCCTCCTGGCCGAGCGCCAGGTCATCTTCTTCCGCGAGCAGCGTCTCTCGCCCGATGCCCAGGTGTTCTTCTCGCAGGTGTTCGGCGACGTCGAACCGGTGTCATCGACCTTTCCGTCGCACCCCGCCAATCCCTACGTGGAAATGCTCGTCACCCGCGGCAAGGAGACCGGCACCGATATCTGGCACGCCGATCTGACCTGGCAGCCTCGCCCGCCGGTGGCCGCCTGCCTGTATGCGGTCGAGGTGCCCGAGGTGGGCGGAGACACCATGTGGGCCAGCATGACGGCCGCGCACGATTCCCTGGACGAAGGACTGCGGCGCTACCTGGCCGGCATGACCGCCGTCCACCATTGGGAAGCTCCCGCCCTGGTGAACAACCTCAAGCGCCAGCCCGACGGCGACGAGAAGTACCACGCCATGCGCCGCCGCTACCCCCCTGTGGACCAGCCCGTCTTCCTGCCCCATCCCGCCACGGGCAAGCGCGTGGTTTTCGTCAACAGCCTGTACACGACGCGAATCAACCAGATGGGGCACGACGACGGCGCGCACATGCTGTCCTTCCTGGCCGGCCTGGCCCGCGTGCCGGAATGGCAGGTGCGGTTCAACTGGCGCAAGGGCTCGGTGGCCGTGTGGGACAACCTGGCCACCCAGCACTATGCGATCAACGACTACTACCCCTCGCCGCGGACCATGCACCGCGTGTCCATCCGCTAGCATCCCGCGGCCCGGCATGCGCAGGCTCAGTTCCGACCCCGCACTTCCGGCGGCTCCTGCACCTCGGGAGTGGCCGCGGCCAGGATCTCCGAGCGGTTTCCGCTTCGGGGCGGATAGATGCGCTCGCGATTGATGGTCCGTTTGGTCGCCTTGGCCGCATCCTTCGTCGAGATGACCCGGCGGTCCCAGCCTCCGGTATAGACGGCGCCCCACTCGCCCAGGTCCAGCACGGTCACGTACCAGTCGATGTGCAAGGGCAACATGGGTTCGCCAAGCAGATCCGCCGCAACGTTGTAGCCCGCGTAGCGGCCCATCGGCCGGCCATGCTGGCAGGACATGACCGAGGCATGTTCGCCGTCCAGCACCGCCCGGGCCGCATCGCCTGCGGCGAAGACGTGCGGCATTCCCCGCACGCGCATGAACTCGTCCACCTCCAGGCGACCGAGCCTGTCCCTTGCCGCCGGCAAAGCGCCGCCCAGGTCGCTGGCGCGCATACCGGCGCACCAGACGACAGTCGACGCCTCGATCCGCTGCCCACCGGCCAGCGTCGCGCCATGCGCATCCAGCGAGGCGATGGATACGCTCGTGTGCATCTCCACGCCCAGGGAGGCCAGCGCCTCGACGATGACAGGCCGCGCCTCGTCGCCCATGTCCGGGCCGATGAGCGGGCTGGCATCGGCCAAGACGACCCGAGGTGCCGGCCGGTCGTGCGCCAGGGCCGACAGTTTCGCCAGCCTGGCCGGCAATTCGGATGCCAGTTCGATTCCGGTCAGCCCCGCCCCCACGACCAGCACATGCAGCCGGTCCGCGTCGCGGCCGTCCTGCGCCAGCGCGCGTAGGTGCGCATCGAGCCGCTTGGCGCCATGGTAGGTATCGATATCGAAGGAATGCTCAACCAGGCCGGGAATAGATGGCCGCTGCACGCTGCTGCCCAACGCGTAGACGAGGCGGTCGTAGCGAACCGTGAAGACACCTGCGCTCGTGCGCACATCGACCACACGGCGCTCGGTATCGACGCCTGTGACCACGCCCCGGAGGTGCTCCACGCCTATCGGATCCAGTACCAGGGAGAACGGCACGATGGTGGCATCGAGGTCCTCTTCGTAATTGCGGACGCGAATACTGTGAAAATCGTGCTGGTCGATCAGAGTCACGCGCACGGCATCCGGGCCGACGCCGTGCTCCTCCAGTTTCCTGGCGGCTCCAATCGCACTCCACAGGCCGGCGAAGCCGCCGCCCAATACCACGATGCGTTTCATCTAGACAGCTCCTTTGCTTCAAACATGACAGTCCGGCGCGCTACATGCCGATGTAGTCGCGCACCAGTTCGGGGCGGTCCCGCAAGGCTTGTGAGGAGCCTCGCCACACGACGGCGCCCTTCTCGAGGATGTAATGGCGGTCCGCCACCCGCATCAGCGGCCCCAGGTTCTTGTCGATCACCAGCAGCGCCAGCCCGCGCCGCTTGAGCAGTTCGATGCAGCGCCAGATGTCGCCTCGGACCAGCGGCGCCAGCCCTTCGGTGGCTTCGTCCAGGATCAGCAGTTCCGGGGCTGTCATCAACGCGCGGCCGATGGCGAGCATCTGCTGTTCGCCGCCGGAGAGGTGGCATCCCAGATGATGCTCCCGCTCGCGCAGGCGGGGAAACATGCCGTAGATATCGTCCAGGGACCAGCCGGCATCCCGCATCGCCGGCGCCCGGGCCGTGGCGAGCAGGTTCTCGCGTACCGTCAGGTTGGGAAAGATGCGCCGGCCCTCCGGTACCAGCCCCAGACCGACCCGTGCTCTCTGGTGCGCGGCCAGCGGCCGCAAGCTGCGGCCCCGCCATCGGACGTCGCCTCCCCGCAGGCGCAACAACCCCATGATGGACTTGACGGTAGTGGACTTGCCCATGCCATTGCGGCCTAGCAAGGCGACGCACTCACCGGCGTGGATCTCGAGGTCTATGCCGAACAAAACCTGGCTGGCCTCATAAGCCGCCTCGACACCGCGCAGGCTGAGCAACGGCGCCACACCCTCATTCGTCCCGGCGCGTTCAGTCATTCCCGTCTCCCAGGTACGCGGCACGCACCTCGTCGTTGCCGCGTATTTCCCGCGGCGTGCCGCAGGCGATCACACGGCCGTACGACAACACAGTGATACGGTCGGCCAGCGCGAAAACCGCATCCATGTCGTGCTCGACCAGGACGATGCTGTAGGCACCCTTGAGCTCGCGCAACATGTCGACCAGCCCGGCCGATTCCTGGCGGCTCATGCCCGCCATCGGCTCGTCCAGCAGCAGCACCTCGGGGCGCATCGCGAGTGCCATCGCGATCTCCAGCTGGCGCATCTCGCCGTGGGCCAGCGCACCAGCCGCCCGGCCAGCCGCGTACGCCAGCCCGACCCGGCCCAGCGCCACCCGGGCCGGCCCGACCAGGCCCGCATCCCGGCGCGCCGGCCGCCAGAAGCGGAAACTGTGTCCCTGCCCGGCCTGGACCGCCAGCATGACGTTTTCCAGCACGGAGAATTCCCGGAACACCGAGGTGATCTGATAGGAACGCCCGACGCCGCCCAGGGCCCGCTGATGGACCGGTGCCCGCGTGATGTCGCGCCCCTTCAGCGAGATCATGCCTGCGTCCGGCGCGATTTCGCCGGCCAGTTGATGGATGAACGTGGTCTTGCCCGCGCCGTTGGGGCCGATGATGGCATGCAGTTCTCCCCGCTCCAGGGTCATGCAAAGCTCGTCGGTCACCTTCAGCGCCCCGTAGCGCTTGACCAGCCGGTGCGCCGCCAGGATCTCAGCCATCGGTGTTCTCCCGGCCCGCCAGGGCGCCGTACAGCCCGCGCCGCGCGAACAGCACCACGGCCACCACGAATACGCCGAACACGCCCAGCCAGTGCGTACGGATCAGGTCTGCCGCGCCCGCCGGCAGGTCGAGCGGCATGCCCGAGAGAAACTCCTCCAGCAGCACGAAGGCCGCCGCCCCCACGATCGGCCCCAGCAGCGTTGCCATGCCGCCCAGCACGCACATCAGTACCAGATCTCCCGAAAGAGTCCAGCTCATGTACGAAGGCGATGCGAAGCGGGCCAGGTTGGCCAGCAGCACCCCGGCCATCACCACGATCATCGCCGACAGCACGTAGGCGGCAAGCCGGTAGCGCAGCAAGGGAAATCCCAGGGCTCGCATGCGGCGCGGATTCTGGCGGCTGCCGCGCAGCACCAAGCCGAAGCGCGAATCAGTCAGCCGCTTGCACAGGGCGCAGATGATCGCCAGCACGGCCAGCACCAGCAGGTAGAACTGGTAGGGATCGTCCAGCGACAGGCCAGGCACGCGGCTGTGCGACGCGATGGTCAACCCGTCGTCGCCGCCGTACTGCTTGAGGCTGATCGCCAGGAAATAGAACATCTGGGCGAAAGCCAGCGTGATCATGATGAACGCCATGCCGCTCGTCTTCAGGCAAACGAGTCCCACGATCAGCGCCACGGCCGCGCCGGCGGCCAACGCCACCGCCAGGTGGGCAAGACCCGAGTCAACGCCGTGGGCCGACAGGATGCCCACCGAGTAGGCACCAATGCCCAGATACATCGCATGGCCCAGGCTAACCATGCCGCCGTACCCGAGTACCAGGTTCAGGCCCACGGCCGCCAGGCCGAGGATCATGATGCGCGCGACCAGGCCGAGCCAGAACGGCTGGCCCAGCAGATGGGCGGCCGCCGGCACCGCGCACAGCGCCAGGAAGATCGCCGCGGCCGGAGCGGCACGGCGGAAGGCCTTCCCGCGGGCCCCGGCGCTCGCACCGTAGGGTGGCGTGTCCTTGGCGTACAGGGTCGAGTTCATGCATGCCTCACTGGGAAGAGTCCGTGCGGACGCATGGCCAGGACCAGCGCCATCAGCAGATAGATCAGCATGGAAGCGACCGCCGGTCCCGCAGCCTGGGCGAAGACCTTGCCCACCAAGGCATCGAAAACCGCCGGCAGGAAGGCGCGCCCCAGCGTGTCGATCAGGCCAACCAGCAGCGCACCGTAGAAGGCCCCGCGTATGGAGCCGATGCCACCGGTCACGATGACCACCAGCGTCAGCACCAGCACGGGCTCGCCCATGCCGGGCTGCACCGACAGGATGGGCCCGGCCATCACGCCAGCCAGCCCCGCAAGACCGGCTCCCAATCCAAAGATCAACGCATTGAGCAGGCGGATGTTGACTCCCATCGCGCCAACCATTTCCGCATCGGCCGCGCCGGCGCGTATCAGCATGCCCACGCGCGTCCGGTTGATCAGGACATAGAGCCCGAGACCCGCCACGAGCCCGACCGCGATGATGGCGAACCGGTATGCGGGATACGGGAAGCCGAACAGCTCGACTGTTCCGGACAGCGCCGGCGGCACGTTGATGTAGACCGGAGCCGGCCCCCAGAAGAAGCGCACGATCTCGTTGAACACCAGGATCAGGCCGAAGGTGGCCAGCACCTGGTCCAGATGGTCGCGCGTGTACAAGCCGGCCAGCACCATGCGGTCGACGGCCAGGCCGATCAGCATGGTAGCCGGCACGGCCAGCAGCAGCGCAAGCAGGAAGGAATCGGACGCGCCCAGCATGACCGCCGCCAGATAGGCGCCCATCATGTAGAGCGATCCATGCGCGAGGTTGACGAAGTTCATGATCCCGAACACCAGCGTCAGGCCGGCCGACATCAGAAACAGCAGGATCCCGAACTGCAGGCCATTCAGCACCTGGGTGGCGATGAGTTGAGCGTTCATGGCACGGGCTTCATTCCATCGGGCATTCGGCGTGATAGGCGTCGCGATGATTCTTCAGCGGGGTCGCGATGGTCTTGAGCGTGACGCGGCCGCGCGCATCCTTCACCACTTCGAACACGTGCATGTCTTGGACGGGAAAGTTGTTGTTGCCAAACTTGAACGGACCGCGCACCGACGGAAATTCGGCCTGCCTGAGCGCCGCCATGAAGGCGCTCTTGTCCTCGACGCGGCCGCCCACCTTCCTCAACGCCGAATCCAGCAATTGCGCGCCGTCGTAGCTCTGCGCCGCGTAGTGGGAAGGAATGCGGCCGTACTTCTTCTCGAATCCGGCAACGAAGACGCGATTGGCCTCGTTGTCCAGGTCCGGCCCCCAGGCGGTGCCGGTGATCACCCCCAGGGCGCTTTCGCGCTGGGCAGGAAGATTGATGGCGTCGGTGGTGGACGCGGACAGCACCGGTATCCGACCCAGCAGACCCGCCTGCTGGTACTGGCGCAGGAAGTTCACGCCCAGCCCGCCCGGATAAAAGACGAACACGGCATCGGGCTTCCTGGCCGCGATCTGCGTCAGCTCGGCCGAGAAATCTTGCTGGCTGAGCGGGGTATAGACCTCGTCCAGCAGCGGCTCCTTGTAGTAGCGCTTGAAGCCGGTCACGAAATCGAAGCCCGACTGGTAGTTGGGCACCATGGTGATGATCCGCTTGTAGCCCTTGGACGCGGCATAGTGGCCCACGACCTCGGCCTGCTGGTCGTTCTGCCAGGACGTGCTGAAGAAATAGGGCGAGCACGCCTTGCCTGCCAGTTGGCTAGGCCCGGCATTGGTGCCAATCAGGAAGACTTGTTTCTGGGTGATGCGCGGATGCACGGCCAGCATGACATTCGAGAATGTCACGCCGACGATGATGGGCACGTCGTTGCGGCCCGTCAGGCTTTCGGTCAGTTGCACGCCCACCTCGGGCTTGAGCTGACTGTCGGCCTTGATCACGCTGATATCCCGGCCGCCCAGCTTGCCGCCGTTGCGGTCCAGATAGAGCATGAAGCCGTCGTACATGTCCTGTCCCAGCGCCGCTTGCGGACCGGACAGTTCGGCCATGAAGCCGATCTTCAGCTTCTCCTGACCGGCCGCATGCGCGGCCGGCAGGGTCGCCAGGGTCACGCAGGTCCCCAGGCAGGCGCCCATCAGGCGATGATGCATTTTCATGATGTCTCCTTCCGCCCGCCTTGTCGCGAACGCTGTCGTTACCGGCCGCATCTCGTCGTTTCCGGCTTTATATCTAGATATTCAATGACCAGATTACGAAGCGGATTCTGGGCCCGTTCCAGAAGCTAGTCAATCACAATCTGGATGTGTATAGTCCGGATTATCCATTACGAGGCATAGCCATGAGGATGAGCGAAGGCGTGGAGTGGGGCCTGCATTGCTGCGTGGCCCTGGGCTGGATAGGACAGGACGAAGTGGTCTCCACCGCCAGGCTGGCGGCCAAGTTCGGCCTGCCCGCCGCCTATCTGAACAAGTCGCTGCAAGCGCTCGCGCGGGCCGGCATCCTGGCCTCCTCGGCGGGACCCAAGGGGGGCTTTCGCCTGGCGCGCCCGCCGGCCCGGATCACCCTGCTCGAAGTGGTCGATGCGATCGAGGGCCAGGAGGCGGCCTTCCGTTGCTCCGAGATCCGCCGCAACGGCGAAGGCGCAGCTCCCGCGGCCGAATGCCGCCGGCCCTGCGCGATCGCCTCGGCCATGCGCGATGCCGAGGCCGCCTGGCGCAAGGAACTGTCGCGCCAGACGATCGCCATGATCATGGACAAGGCACCCCGGACGGCGGCGGAACGCACGGTTCGCTGGCACGCGTACGCCTGATGTAACGTCTTGATACACAAGGTCGAGCTGGCTTTGCGCGCCCCGTCACGACTTCTTGGCTAGGATGGACCATCGTAGGGCAAAGACCGCAAGCGTCTTTGGACACGACACACCAACCCTGCCCCTCAGGAGCCCACGATGAGCGACAAGACTTCCCTCCCCGGCCACAGCACCACCGGCGCCGGGGCCCCCGCGCCCAGCGACCGCAACTCGCTGACTGTCGGCAGCGACGGCCCCCTGGTCCTGCACGATGTGCATTTCCTCGAACAGATGGCGCACTTCAACCGGGAAAAAGTCCCCGAGCGCCAGCCCCACGCCAAGGGCTCGGGCGCCTTCGGCGTGTTCGAGACCACCGAGGACGTCTCCCGCTACACCAAGGCGGCCTTGTTCCAGAAAGGCTGCAGGACGGAGATGCTGGCCCGGTTCTCGACGGTGGCCGGCGAGTCCGGCAGCCCCGACACCTGGCGCGACGTGCGCGGTTTCTCGCTGAAGTTCTACACCACCGAGGGCAACTACGACCTGGTCGGCAACAACACGCCCGTGTTCTTCGTGCGCGATCCGATGAAGTTCCCCCACTTCATCCGCAGCCAGAAGCGCCTGCCCGATTCCGGCCTGCGCGACGCCCACATGCAGTGGGACTTCTGGACGAACAATCCGGAAAGCGCGCACCAGGTCACCTACCTGATGGGCGACCGCGGCATCCCGCAGTCCTGGCGCCACATGAACGGCTTCGGGTCGCACACCTACATGTGGGTCAACGCGGCGGGCGAGAAATTCTGGGTGAAGTACCACTTCCACAACCAGCAGGGCGAGAAGAACCTGACCAACGAGGAAGCCGCCCGCATCGCCGGCATGGATGCCGACTACCACCGGCGCGACCTGTTCGAGGCGATCGCGCGCGGGGACCATCCCAAGTGGGTGATGTCGGTGCAGGTCATGCCGTACGCCCAGGCCAAGACCTACCGCTTCAATCCCTTCGACCTGACCAAGGTGTGGCCGCACAAGGACTACCCGCTGATCAAGGTCGGCGTGATGACCCTGAACCGCAACCCGGCCAATTTCTTCGCCGAGATCGAACAGGCCGCCTTCTCCCCCGGCAACACCGTGCCGGGCATCGGCCTGTCGCCCGACAAGATGCTGCTGGGCCGCGCCTTCGCCTACAACGATGCGCACCGCGCCCGCATCGGCACGAACTTCCACCAGTTGCCCGTGAACCGTCCGAAGGTGCCGGTCAACACCTACATGTTCGACGGCAACATGACCTATGAACATGCGGGCAATGCCGCCACCTACGCGCCCAACAGCCAGGGGCGCGCCTGGGCCGACGGCGGCGCGGCGCCGGAGGAAAGCTGGGAGGTCGACACCAGCCTGGTGCGCGAGGCCTACAAGCTGCGCAAGGACGACGACGACTTCGGCCAGGCCGGCACGCTGGTGCGCGACGTATTCGATGATGCCCAGCGCCAGCGACTGGTCGATACCGTGGTGGGCACGCTGAAGTCCGGCGTGCGCGCGCCGGTGCTCGAGCGGGTGTTCGACTACTGGAAGAAGGTCGACGCCGACATCGGCCGCCGCATCGAGGCCCAGTACAAGGCCTAGGTACCCGGGCCGGGCCCCGCCTCCCGGCCTGGTCCCGTCCGGCGGCGCTTTTCGCGCGCCGCCGGCCCCTCCCCCCTTTCCCGCCATCTGGCCCGGAACTTGCAAGCAGACAGGCCGATGACCGGCCGGCGCACTCATCCGGGGCACGCATTCCTCGCCATTAGGTGATTCCCCCAATGAGCGGCCGGCCAAATACTCAGTACAGTGAGCATATTGTTCAGCCTACTGAGTATTTTGGTGCATCACGGCACACATCCAGTGCGCCCTACTGATCCGATCAACCGACCCCTGCGAGTTCCCCATGCTGACCAAGATGCCCTTCCACCTGCTGTGCTCCCTGGCCCTCGCCGCCCTCCTGCCCGTGGCGAAGGCAGAGGTCAAGGCAGCTCCCACCTTCCCCGTCAAGACGGTCGAGATCACCGTGCCCTACGCCGTGGGCGGCGGGGTCGACATGCTGGCCCGGCTCATCGGCGACCAGCTCGGCAAGCTGGGCCAGCCCGTCATCGTCGACAACAAGGCCGGCGCCGGCAGCACCGTGGGTACCCGCATCGTCGCGGGCAAGCCCAAGGACGGCCACTCCCTGCTGATGATGAACGACGCCTATTCCCTGGCGCCCGCCATCTACAAGAACCTGGGCTACGACCCCAAGAAGGATCTGGCGGCGGTGATCAATGTCGCCTACGCTCCCATGCTGGTGGTCGTGCCGGCGTCTTCCCGCTTCAAGACCCTGGCCGACGTGGTGGCGGCGGGCCGCCAGCCGGGTTCCAAGCTATCGTACGGCTCCTGCGGCGCCGGCACCGACCCGCACCTGGCGGGCGAGATGATGAACATCGAATTCAAGATGAGCAACGTGCACGTTCCGTACAAAGGCTGTGGCCCCGCCCTGGTCGACGTCCTGGGCGGCCAGGTGGACCTGGCGGTGGTCACCATCTCCGGCGCGCTGACCTACATTTCCTCGGGCAAGCTGCGCGCGCTGGCCATCACCTCCAGCGAACGCTCGAAAGCGGTGCCCGACGTGCCCACCGTGGCCGAGAGCGGCGCGCCCGGCTTCAACCTCAGCCAGTGGCAGGGCCTGGCGGTGCCTGGCGGCACGCCGGACAACATCAAGATGGACATCTACAAGACGGTGTCGGCCATCATGAAGACCGACGCCATGCGCAAGCGGCTGGAGGACCTGGGCTACACCACCGCGGACGAAGGCCCCGCCGCGTTCCAGAAGATCGTCAACGACGACATCGACCGTTTCGCCGCGCTGGCCAGGAAGATCGGCCTGAGCGCGGATTGAGGCTTCCCGCATCCACGACAAGGAAAACCGATGAACAAACTGAACATCAGCCTCTCCGTAGGCAACTACGACCGCACCCAGGCCCTGTTCGACGGCCGCGTGGCCATCGAGGGCTGCAACGTGCGCGCCGTGCCGCTGGAGCCGGAAGAGGCCTTCCACCGCGCCTTCCGCTACGAGGAATTCGACGTGACGGAAATCTCGATGAGCAGCCACATGATGACCACGGCCCGCGGCGACAACAAGTACGTCGCGGTACCCGCCTTCCTGTCGCGGGTCTTCCGGCAGTCGGGCATCTACGTGCGCACTGACCGCGGCATCCAGCGTCCGCAGGACCTCAAGGGCAAGACCATAGGCGTGCCCGAGTACCAGATCACCGCGAACGTCTGGATCCGCGGCATCCTCGAGGATGAGTACGGCGTCAAGCCGGCCGACATCAAGTGGCGGCGCGGCGGCGTCGAGGAACCGGGCCGGGGCGAACGCGCGCCCATCGAACTGGATCCGTCCATCGACCTGAAGCAGATTCCCGACGACAAGACGCTGTCGGGCATGCTGGAGTCCGGCGAGATCGACGGCTACATCGGCGCCCGCGCGCCGTCCTGCTTCCTGCGCGGCGCGCCCAACGTGGGCCGCCTGTTCGGCGACTACATCGAGGCCGAGAAGGACTACTTCCGCCGCACCCGTATCTTCCCCATCATGCACATGGTCGGCATACGCAAGTCGCTGGTGGAAGAGAACCCCTGGCTGCCCGTCAGCGTCTACAAGGCCTTCCTGAAGGCCAAGGCCCTGGCCGTCAAGGAGCTGGACGAGATCTGCCACCTGGCCGTCACCCTGCCCTGGATGGTCCACCACCACAACGAGGCCAAGGCGCTGATGGGCGAGGACTACTGGCCTTACGGCCTGCCCGCCAACCACCACGTCATCGAGACCTTCGCTCGCTATCACCACGAGCAGGGCCTGTCGCGCCGGCGGGTCGCGCCCGAGGAGCTGTTCGCCGCCTCGTCCCTCGACCTGTCCAAGATCTGAAGGCGCCATGAAAGCTCCCGCTGTCGACTACGTGGCGCCGCGCAGCCTTGACGAAGCGCTGCAATGCCTGGCCGGCGTTGACAACGCGCGGGTGCTGGCGGGCGGCCAGTCGCTGATGGCCATGCTGAACATGCGGTTCGCGTTCCCGGACTGCCTGGTGGATATCAACCGCATCCCGGAACTGGCCTACCTGCGGGACGAGGGCGACACGATCCGGATCGGCGCCATGACACGACAGCGGGACGTCGAGTTCTCGGACCTGGTCCGCGACCGGCTGCCCATCCTGCGCGAGGCGATCCTGAACGTCGGCCACCGGCAGACGCGCAATCGCGGCACCGTCGGCGGCAGCTTGTGCCAGCTCGACCCCTCGGCCGAGATCCCCACCATCGCCATGGCCCTGGACGCGCAATTGCACGTGGCCAGCGCCGCCGGCACGCGCAGCCTGGCGATGGCGGACTTTCCCGCCGGCTACATGACGCCGGCGCTGGAGGCCGACGAGATGCTGGTGGGCGTGTCGATGCAGCCCTGGGAGCCGGGACACGGCTGGAGCTTCCTGGAGTTCTCCCGGCGGCACGGCGACTTCGCCATCGCATCGGCCGCCGTGCTGCTGCGCTTCGGCCCGGACGCGCGGGTGGACCGCTGCTCCATCACCCTGGGCGGCGTATCGACGGCGCCCGTGCGCATGGGGCAGGCCGAACAGGCGCTGCTGGGCACCAAGGCCGAGGCGGCCGACATCGAACGCGCCGCCGCGCTGTGCGGCGCGGTGGATGCCAGTTCCGACGCCTACGTGCCCGGCTGGTACCGCCAGCGGCTGGCGCGCGTCCTGTCCAGCCGCGCGATCACCCGCGCGCTCGAGCGCGCAACGAGATGAGATTCCCCATGGCAACGACGCAAGATCCCCGCCCCGTGCACCTGTCCGTCAACGGCAAGCCCTGCCAGGGCATGGCCGCGCCGCGCCTGCACCTGGCCGATTTCCTGCGCGGCGAACTGAAGCTGACCGGCACTCACGTCGGCTGCGAGCACGGCGTTTGCGGCGCCTGTACGGTGCTGGTGGACGGTGTCTCGGCGCGCAGTTGCCTGATGCTCGCGGTCCAGGGCGAGGGCTGCGCCATCACCACCGTCGAAGGCCTGGCTGCCGACGAGCACGAGCTCCATCCGCTGCAGCAGGCCTTCCATGAACTGCACGCGCTGCAATGCGGCTTCTGCACGCCCGGCATCCTGATGTCGCTGTCCGAGCTGCTGGCTGCGAACCCCGATCCGGACGAGGACACCGTGCGCGACGTGCTGTCGGGCCACCTGTGCCGTTGCACGGGCTACCAGAACATCGTGGCCGCGGCGCTGCGCGCCGCCCGGCTCCTGCGCGAACGAGACGGCCATGCACGCTGAGCGCCAACTGACCGCCATCCCCGGCATGGGTGCGAGCCCGGGCCGCATCGAGGACGAGACGCTGCTGCGGGGCAAGGCCTGCTTCCTGGACGACGTGCCCGTCCCCGATGCGCTGCATGCCTGCTTCGTGCGCAGTCCGCATGCCCACGCGCGGCTGCGCGGCATCGACGCGGGCCAGGCGCGCGCCCTGCCCGGCGTCGTCGCGGTCTATACCCGCCAGGACCTGTTCGGGCACATCACCTCGTGGCGCATGCCGCTGGGCTTTCCGCTGGCGGCCCTGCCCGAGGACACCACTCCCTTCGCGCTGGCCGGCGACGAGGTCGCCTTCGTGGGCGAGGCCTATGCGGTGGTGGTGGCCCGGACGCGGCACGAGGCCGAGGACGCCGCGGCCGCCGTGCAGGCGGAGTTCGAGGTCCTGCCCGCCGTCGCGGACTGCCGCCAGGCCGTGCGCGGCGATGCTCCCCGGGTGCGTACCGAGCTGGCCAGCAACGTGCTGCAGGACTACACCCTGGCCTACGGCGACTGCGACGCCGCCTTCGCCCGCGCCGACATCGTGCTGGACGACGAATTCCAAGTCCATCGGGGCTGCGGCCATCCCATGGAGGGCCGCGGCGTGGTGGCCGCGCTCGATCCCGCCACCGGCATGCTGACCGTCTGGTCCTCGACCCAGATGGCGCACGAACTGCACTACACCATCGCCCACATGCTGGACCAGCCCGAGGACCAGCTGCGGGTGATCACCCCCGACGTGGGCGGCGGCTTCGGCGCCAAGTTCATGATCTACCCCGAGGAAATCGTGGTGCCCGCCGTCGCCCGCGCGCTGGGCCGACCGGTCAAGTGGGTGGAGGATCGCCGCGAGAACTTCCTGACCACCATCCAGGAACGCGACCAGTTCTGGCGCATCTCGGTGGCCGCCGACCGCGATGGACGCGTGCTGGGCGTGCGCGGCGGCTTCGTCCACGACCACGGCGCCTACACGCCCCAGGGCACCAACGTCCCGTACAACGCCGCCTCGTCCATGACCGGGCCCTACGTCGTGCCCGCCTTCTCGCTGCACGTACAGGTGGCCTACACCAACAAGGTACCGGTCGCCACCATACGCGGCGCCGGCTATCCGCAGGCGGCCTTCGTCATGGAACGCATGATGGACCGCCTGGCATCCGCCGCGGGAATCGACCGGCTCGAATGCCGCCGGCGCAATCTCATCCCCCCGGAAAAAATTCCCTACACCAAGCCGCTCAAGTCGCGCGCCGGCGTGCCGCTGGTCATCGACAGCGGCGACTTCCCGGCCCTGCAAGCCACGGCCGCCCGGGCCATCGACTACGAGGGCTTCGCGCGGCGGCAGGAGGAATCGGCCCGCGCCGGCCTGCTGCGCGGCATCGCGATCGCCAACAGCGTCAAGCCCACCGGGCGCGGCCCCTACGAGAGCGCGCGCGTCCGCGTCCATCCGTCCGGCCGCATCGTCGTCCACACCGGCGCCCTCGCCATGGGCCAGGGCATCAAGACCACGCTGGCGCAATTGTGCGCCGCGCACCTGGGCGTGGAGCCGCAGGCGGTGGAGGTCTCGGCGGGCGATACGGGCCTCTCCGGCTACGGCATGGGCGGCTTCGCCAGCCGCCAGGCCATGATGGCCGGCTCGGCCGTCTCCGAGGCCGCGGCCAAGGTCAGGGACAAGGCGCTGGCCACGGCCGCCGCCGTGCTCGGTGTGAGCGCGGATGAACTGATGCTGAGCCAGGGCGAGGTCCATACGCCGGACTTCGCCAGGCGCGTCCCGCTGGCCCGGCTGGCCATGCTGCTCAAGGGCGTGCCCGGTTATGCGCTGCCGGTCCCCGGCGATCCGGGCCTGGATGCGACCGTGCATTTCCACTGCGATGCGCAGGCCTACGCCGGCTCTTCCCACGCCTGCGAGGTCGAAGTCGATCCGTTGACGGGCGCCATCCACGTGCGGCGCTACGTGGCCGTGCAGGACAGCGGCAATCTGATCAATCCGCAGATCGCGCACGGCCAGGTGCATGGCGGCGTGGTGCACGGCATCGGCAACGCGCTGTTCGAATGGATGGGCTACGACGACAACGCCCAGCCCCTGACCACGACTTTCGCGGAATACCTGTTGCCCACCGCGCCGGAGGTGCCTCCCATCGAGGTCATCTTCCAGCCCTCGCCCACGCGCTTGAACCCGCTGGGAGTCAAGGGCATAGGCGAATGCGCGACGCTGGCGGTTGCCGCCGCCGTGATAGGCGCCGTCGAGCACGCGCTGGACGGCCACGGCGTGCGCATCACCGAATTCCCGCTGACCCCGGTGCGCCTGGCCGAGCTGCTCGATCCGCCGGCCCGGGACACGACGGCACCCAGCGCCAACCCCTGACTCCGATCGCAGACGCCATGGAATTCACCAATCACTTTCACGTCCCGCTGCCGCTGGAAGAAACCTGGAAACTGATGCTGGACGTTCCCCGCATCCTGCCGTGCCTGCCCGGGGCCCGGCTCAAGGAAGCGCTGGGCGACGACAAGTACCTGGGCTCGGTATCGGTCAAGCTGGGCCCCATCAAGCTGGCCTTCGACGGCCAGGCCGAGCTGGTGCGCAAGGACGACGAGCGGCACATCGCCTGGCTGCGCGGTTCCGGCCTCGACCCCAAGGGCCGCGGCTCGGCCCAGTCGGAATTCAGCTTCGCGCTGGTGCCGGCCGCGGGTGGCGGCACCGACGTCACCGTCACCACCCAGCTGCAACTGTCCGGCGCGGTAGCGCAGTACGGACGCGGCAGCGGCATGATCGCCGAAGTGGCGGGCCACATCCTCAAGCAGTTCGAGCACAACCTGGCTGCATCGCTGCAGGACGACGCCAATGCGGCCGAACCGGCGGCACCCATGCCCGGCGCTCCCGCCCAGCCCGCCGCCACGGTGCCGGGCGAAGCGGCCGCGCCCCGGCTGGCCGCGGTTCCGGGCAGCGCGCCCGCTTCGCCCGAAGCCCAGGCCCTGCTGCTGCAGGCGCAGGCCGTGCTGGCCCAGGCGCAGGCCGTGCTGGCGGCCACGCAGCAGGCCCTGAACCAGAACCGGCGCGGCGCGGGCCGAACCGCGCCTCCGCCCCAGGAGCTGAACATGCTCAGCATAGGCATGAAGGCCTTCTGGTCCCAGTTCAAGCAAGGCGTGGGAGGGCTGTTCGGCCGCCGCTAGCCGCGGGCCCCGTGCGCGGGGCCGCACGATGAAGATCAGCATACTGACCAATGGAAACATCATGAACTGGACACGAATCGCCGCGGTGGACGAGGTCGAAGACGACGCCGGCATGCCGTTCAAGCTGGACGGCCGCGAACTCGCCCTGTTCCGCAGCGGCGGCGAATTCTTCGCCGCCGACAACGTCTGCACCCATCAATATGCGCTGCTGACCGACGGCTATGTCGAGGACGGCTGCGTGGAATGCCCGCTGCACCAGGCGCAGTTCGACCTGCGCACCGGCAAGCCGCGCTGTGCGCCGGCCACGCAGCCGATCCGCATCTATCCCGTCAAGGTCGAGGACGAGGCCGTCTATGTCGCCGTCGAATGACGCCTCCGCGCCCCTGGTCATCGTCGGCGCGGGCCAGGCCGGCGCCATGGCGGCGCGTGCCCTGCGCGAGTTCGGCCATGCCGGGAAGGTGGTCCTGATCGGCGACGAGCCCCATGCGCCCTACGAGCGCCCGCCCCTTTCCAAGGCCGTGCTGGCCGACGAACAGCCGCCGGACATCAACCTGTTGCCCGAGCCCTTCCTGGCCCAGTCCGGCATCGTGCTGCAACCGGGCCGGCGTGTCGTCCGCCTCGATGCCGCGCGGCGCGAACTGCACCTGGACGACGGCGCGGTCCAGGCTTATCGCGCCTGCCTGCTTGCCACCGGCGGCGACGTCCGCGTCTTGCCGGCCCTGCCTCCCGGTACGCCGGGCGTCCACTACCTGCGCACGCTGGACGACGCGCAGCGCCTGCGCGCGGCCCTGCGCACCGCGCGCAGCCTGCTGGTGACAGGCGGCGGCTTCCTGGGACTGGAGATCGCCTCCACCGCCCGTGCGCTGGGCCTGGACGTCACCGTGATGGAACTGGGGCCGGCGCTGCTGGGCCGGGCGATGCCGCCCGAGGTCTCCCGCTGGCTGGCCGCGCGCGCCCGGGCCCACGGCGTACGCCTGCATCTGGGCGCGCAGCCGTCGGGCCTCGTGCCCGTCGCCGGCGGGATCGCCGCCACGCTGGCGGACGCGGGCGTGTTGCGGGCGGACCTGGCGGTGGTCGCCGTGGGCCAGGTACCCAACGTGGCGCTGGCGCGCGAAGCCGGATTGCTGATCGATGCCGGCAACGGCGGCATCCGGGTCGACGAGCGCTGCCGCACCAGCGCCGAAGGGGTCTACGCCGCGGGCGATTGCGCCAGCGGCCGGGATGCCGCCACCGGCACGCACCGCCGCCTGGAATCCTGGCAGAACGCCAACGAACAGGCGCGCATCGCCGCCGCGGCGATGCTGGGCCAGGACGCCGAGCCGCCCCCGCCTCCCTGGTTCTGGACCGATCAGTTCGGCTGCAACATCCAGATGCTGGGCCATGGCGCGCCCGGCCTGGCCTATCGCCTGCGCGGCCAGCTCCCGGAAGGCCGGGACCCGGGCAAGGCCATGCTTTTCGGCATCGAGGGCGGGCGCCTGGTCCATGTCATCGCCATCAACGCCGGCGGCGACCTGCGCGCCTTCCGAAGCGTGCTGGGACGCCCCCTGGCCTGCGCGCCGGAAGCGCTGGCCGATCCCGGCATCCCCGCCAAACAGCTCGCGCGCCTGGCCCTGGGCCCGGCGTCCGCCTAGGGACCAACGAAAGGAAGCACCATGTACAAGAACCAGGAAATCCTCGACTACACGGTCGGCGCGAAGAACCGTCCCGCCGACGACTATGCCTGGCCGGCGGACGACCACCTGATCCCCGACTGGGTCTACACCAGCCAATCGGTGTACGAGCGCGAGATGGAGCGCATCTTCAAGGGCCGTTCGTGGAACTTCGTCGCCCTGGAGGCCGAGATCCCCAATCCGGGCGACTACAAGCGCTCCTACGTCGGTCCCGTGCCGGTCGTGGTCTCGCGCGCCGACGACGGCAGCATCCACGTCTTCGAGAACCGTTGCGCGCACCGGGGCGCGGAATTCTGCCGCAGCAGCCGGGGCCACGCGAAGGAGTTCGTCTGCCCCTACCACCAGTGGTCCTACGACCTCAAGGGCAACCTGCAAGGCATTCCCTTCAAGCGTGGCGTGAACAAGCAAGGCGGCATGCCGCGCGAGTTCCGCAACGAGGACCATGGCCTGCTCAAGCTGCGCATCACGACCCGGCACGGCGTGGTCTTCGCCTCGTACTCGGCCGACGTGGAGCCGCTGGAGGAATACCTGACGCCCGAGATCCTGAAGGACTTCGACGTCGTCTTCCCCGGCAAGCCGCTCAGGATCCTGGGCTATTACAAGAACGAGCTGCCCTGCAACTGGAAGATGTATCACGAGAACCTGAAGGATCCGTACCACGCCACGCTGCTGCACTCGTTCCTGGTGGTGTTCGGCCTGCTGGTGGCAGGCAACGACTCGGCCATGATCGCCGACCCCGTGCACCACCGGCACGGCACCATGGCCTCGGCCAAGAAGGAAGACAAGTACGCCGCCGTCAGCGAGGAAAACAAGAAGGAGATGCGCTCCTTCCACGACGGCATGCGGCTGCAGGACGACCGCTTCCTGGAGTTCGTGAAGGAATTCGACTCGCCCTGGTCGGTGACCATGCAGACCATCTGGCCCAACCTGGTCGTGCAGCGCGAGATGAACACGCTGGGCGTGCGCCAGATCGTGCCCAACGGCCCCCACAGCATGCTGATGATCTGGACCATGTTCGGCTACGAGGACGACACGCCCGAGATGACCCGGCATCGCCTGCGCCAGGGCAACCTGATGGGGCCGGCGGGCTTCCTGGGCCTGGAGGACAACGAGGCCATGAAGTTCGTGCAGGAGGGCGTGCGCCGCAGCAGCCTGGACACGAACGTCGTGAAACTGGACGCGGGCAACGTCGGCACGGCCACGTCGCTGATATCGGAAGCCGCCATACGCGGCATGTATCGCTACTACCGCGAAGTCATGGGATGGGAAAAGGCATGATGATATTGCAGCTTTCAGGATATGCGCCCTCGCGGGTGGACGCACGGCGGGCGGCGGAGCTGCGGCCGCTGGTCGAGCATTTCAACATCGAGTATTGCGCGGTGCTGGACAGCGGCCACATCGAGGAATGGCCACGCTTCTTCGCCGAGGACTGCATCTACCGGATCACCGCGCGCGAGAACGCCGAGCTGGACATGCCGGTAGGGCTGGTCTATGCCGAGGGGCGCCCCATGCTGCACGACCGGGCGGTAGCGATCTCGCGCACGCAGATGTTCGCGCCCCGCACCATGACCCACCTGCTGTCCGCCCCCCGCATCGTCGGCGAGGAAGGACAGGAAATCTGGGCCCAATGCAATTACGTGCTGCTGCAGACCCTGGTGGAGGGGCCCACCACGCTGCACCTGGCCGGCACCTACCACGACCGGTTCGTCCGCGACGGCGACGAACTGCTGCTGCGGGAGAGGCAGGTGATCCACGAATCGTCGGTGATCGCCAACGACCTGGTCTATCCCGTCTAGGAGGAATGGAATTGACTACCCTACGCAAGATCGCGCTGGAAGAACACTTCATGATGCCCGGCTTCGAGACCTACTCGAAGGCATTCCTGAACTTCATCGACCCGGCCACCATGAAGGAACTGGGCCAGCGTCTGGCCGACTTCGACACGCTCAGACTCGATGAAATGGACCGGGCGGGCATCGAGCTGGTCGTGCTGTCCCAGTCCGGACCGAGCGTGCAGGCCGAACCCGACACCACGCTCGCACTGCGCCGGGCGCGCGAGAACAACGACTTCCTGGCCGAGCGGATCGCGCGGCGGCCGGACCGCTATGCGGGCTTCGCCATGCTGCCCATGCACGATCCGCTCGAAGCAGCGCGCGAACTGGAACGCTGCGTGAAGCAGCTGGGATTCAAGGGCTCGCTGGTGAACGGCCACACACTGGGACGCTACTACGAAGGCCGCGAATACGATCCGTTCTGGGAACGGATGCAGGAGCTGGACGTGCCCATGTACCTGCACCCCATCGACCCGTGGAAGCCGCTGCACGCCCTGGACGGCGCGCCGGTGCTGGCCGGCGCCAGCTGGGGCTGGGGCGTCGAGACCGCCAGCCACGCGCTGCGCATGGTGTTCGGCGGCGTGTTCGACCGCTTCCCCCGGCTCAAGGTCATCCTGGGCCACATGGGCGAGGGCCTGCCCTTCCAGCGCTGGCGCTTCGACAGCCGCTTCGCCGCCTACCCCTATGGTGTCAGCCTGCAGCGGCGGCCGTCGGAATACATCGGCACCAACCTGCTCATCACCACCTCGGGCGTGTGCTCGCATCCGACGCTGGTCGGCGCGGTGGGCGAGATGGGCGTGGACGCCGTGATGTTCTCGGTCGACTACCCCTACGAATCGACCGAAGCCGCCGCCCGCTTCATCGACACCGCGCCCCTGGAACCCGCCCAGCTCGAAGCCATCTGCCATGGCAACGCGGCGCGGATCCTGGGCCTGTGAACCGCATCCGACGGAGACTCCCATGACCAAGCCGCTGTTTCGCATCGGGCAGATTGTGCCCAGTTCCAACACCACCATGGAAACGGAGATCCCGGCCATGCTGGCCGCGCGCCAGCAGATCCGGCCGGAGCGCTTCACCTTCCACTCCAGCCGCATGCGCATGAAGCACGTGGTCAAGGAAGAGCTGGCCGCCATGGACGCCGAGTCCGACCGCTGCGCCGTCGAACTGAGCGACGCCCGCGTCGACGTGCTGGGCTATGCCTGCCTGGTCGCCATCATGGCGATGGGGCGCGGCTATCACCGGCAGTCCGAGGCCCGCCTGAAGAACCATACCGCCGCCAACGGCGGCGACGCGCCCGTCATCACCAGCGCGGGCGCGCTGATCGAAGGACTCAAGGTGATCGGCGCCCGGCGCATCGTGGTGGTGGCTCCCTACATGAAGCCGCTGACCGAGCTGGTGGTCGACTACATCCACCACGAGGGCTTCGAAGTCGCCGACTACCGTGCCCTGGAAATCCCCGACAACCTCGAGGTCGGACGCCACGACCCCGAGAACCTGCCGGCCATCGTCGCGCAGATGGACACCAGCCAGGTCGATGCCATCGTGCTGTCGGCCTGCGTCCAGATGCCGTCCCTGCCCGTGGTGGCCAAGGTCGAGGCGCAGACCGGCAAGCCGGTCCTCACGGCCGCCATCGCCACGACCTATGCCATGCTCAAGGCCCTGGACCTCGAACGCGTCGTGCCGGGGGCCGGCGCGCTGCTGTCCGGCGCCTACTGACACGGCCTCTTCCTTCCAGCGAGCCTCTCATGCCCGACAGCCAATTCCTCTACGGCGCCAACGTGCGCGCCAACGGCATCCGCCAGCATTACCTGCGCTACGGCGGCGCCGACGGCGAGCGCGCCTCGCGCGATCCCGTCATCGTCGTCCCCGGCATCACCAGCCCCGCCATCACCTGGGGCTTCGTGGGCGAGCGCCTGGGCCGGCACTTCGACACCTATGTTCTCGATGTGCGCGGCCGCGGCCTGTCCACCGCCGCGCCCGGCCTGGACTATAGCCTCGATGCCCAGGCCGAGGACCTGATCGCGCTGGCCGAGGCGCTGGGCCTGGCGCGCGCCAGCGTGGTGGGCCATTCCATGGGCGCCCGCATCGGCCTGCGCGCCGCGCGCATCGGCATGCCCGCCATGGCCAGGCTGGTGGCGGTCGATCCGCCGGTATCCGGCCCCGGACGCCGCCCCTACCCCGCCAAGCTTCCCTGGTACGTCGATTCGATGAAGGCGGCGCGCGCCGGCATGGACTGGACCGCCATGCGCGAGTTCTGCCCCACCTGGACCGAGGAGCAGCTGCGGCTGCGCGCCGAATGGCTGCACACCTGCGACGAGGAGGCGGTGCTGGCCAGCTTCGAAGGCTTTCACACCGACGACATCCACGCCGATCTTCCCGCGATCCGGCAGCCCGTGCTGCTGATGACCGCCGAGCGTGGCGGCGTGGTCGAGGATGCCGACGTCGCGGAATTCGGGCAGCTGCTGGCCTCGATGCGGGCCGTGCGCGTGCCCGGCGCCGGCCACATGATCCCGTGGGACAACGAGGAAGGCTTCTACCAGGCCTTCGGCACGTTCCTCGGCGTTTCAATCTGAGATCCCTCTCCACCTCCAGACCACAGGCAAGACCATGGCCATCAGCGACTATCCGTTCATCGAAGCCTGGCGCCAGGTGCTGACGCTGTCCCGCCTGGAGGCGGGGCAGACCGTGACCATCCTGACCAGCGCGTCCACCCATCCGCAGACCCTGTCGTGCGCCACCATCGCCGCCCAGTCCCTGGGGGCCATCGTCAACCGGCTGGACCTGCCGCCGGTCAACGGCGAGAAGGCCCTGAGCCGGGACGCGCTGGCCTACCTGGGCACGACGCCCCTGACCGGCAACCACGCCGCCATCGCCGCCCTGAAGGCCAGCGACCTCGTCCTGGACCTGATGACCCTGCTCTTCTCGCCGGAACAGCACGAGATCCTGCAGACCGGCACCAAGATCCTGCTGGCGGTCGAACCGCCCGAAGTCCTGATGCGCATGGTCCCCACCCAGGAGGACAAGACCCGCGTCACCGCGGCGGCCGCGCACATCCAGGCCGCCCGCGAGATGCGCGTGCGCTCGGCCGCCGGCACGGACCTGCGCTGCCCCCTGGGCGAATTCCCCGCCATCAGCGAATACGGTTTCGTCGACGAACCCGGCCGCTGGGACCACTGGCCCAGCGGATTCGCGCTGACCTGGCCCAACGAAGGCGGCGCCAGCGGCCGCATCGTCATCGACCGGGGCGACATCCTGCTGCCCCAGAAATGCTACGTGGACGACCCCATCACGCTCACGGTGGAGAACGGCTACGCGGTGCGCATCGAGGGCGGCCTGTCGGCCAGCCTGCTCGACGACTACATGGCGTCCTTCGACGACCCAGAGGCCTACGCGATCTCGCACATAGGCTGGGGTTTGCAACCGCGCGCCCGCTGGTCCACACTGGGGCTGTACGACCGCGAAGCCACCATAGGCATGGATGCCCGTGCCTTCGAAGGCAACTTCCTGTTCTCTCTCGGCCCCAACAACGAAGCCGGCGGAAGCCGCACCACCGCCTGCCACATCGACATCCCGCTGCGCCGCTGCACCGTCAGCCTGGACGGGCGGGACATGGTCGCGGACGGCAAGGTCCTCGACCAGGCCTAGACACGGAGCCATCATGCACAAGGAAATCTCGACCTACCAGCGCCAGGGATTCGGCGCCGATCTCGAACTGCGCGGACCGGCCGCGCTGCTCATCGTCGATTTCGTCAACGGTTTCGCCGACCCGGCCATGTTCGGCGGCGGCAACATCCGCGAAGCCATCGAGCGCACGACGGTGCTGCTGGCCGAGGCCCGCAGGCTCGGGTGGCCCGTGGCGCACACACGCATCGTGTTCGCCGACGACGACGCCGATGGCAACGTATTCACCGAAAAGGTCCCCGGCCTGCTGAAACTGAAGGAACACGCCCCCGCCAGCGCCATCGTCCCCGAGCTGGCCCCGGCTCCGGGCGAACTCGTGGTGCGCAAGACGCTGCCCTCGGCCTTCTTCGGCACCACGCTGGCCGCATGGCTCGCGCAGCGCGGCGTGCGCACGCTGATCGTGGCCGGCGCGGTCACCAGCGGCTGCGTGCGCGCCAGCGTCGTGGACGCCATGTGCCATGGCCTGCGCCCCGTCGTCGCCTCGGACTGCGTGGGCGATCGGGCGCTCGGCCCGCACGAGGCCAACCTGTTCGACATGCAGCAGAAATACGCCGCCGTCATGCCGCGCGACGAGGTGCTGCAGGCGCTGGGGGCGGCCGCCAGCCGTTGATTCCTGGGCCCGATGGGTGGTCCGCAGTATACTGAGTAAAAATGCGCCGGCCCCGCGCCGGCGCCGGTATACCTGTGAAGCACCCCACAATGACCCAATCCCCCCCCTCGCACCCTTTCGATCCCGCCGAGCAGGTGCTCTGGTCGCGCGCGGGATACCTGGTCCGCCGCCTGAACCAGATCCACTATGCGATGTTCTTCGAGGAATGCAGCAACGAGATCACCCCGGTCCAGTACGGCATCCTGACCGCCCTGTCCCTGCAGCCGGGCAGCGACCAGAAGACGATCGGCCACGAACTCGGGCTGGACCGCACCACGACGGCCGACGTCGTCAAGCGGCTCGAACGCAAGGGCTACCTGACGCGCCGCGTGGATCCCGACGACCGCCGCTCGCGGCAATCCTTCATCACCGAGGAAGGACTGCGCGTCATGGGCCAGTTGCAGGACGGCATGACACGCGCCCAGCAGCGGCTGATCGCCCCGCTCAGCAAGAAAGACCAGGAAACCTTCATGCGCCTGCTTTCCAAGCTGGTGCAGGCCAACAACCACTACGGCCGCGCGGCCGCCGACCTCTGATCCTTTTCCCCTGATTCGTCGCGGCACACCTGACGGATCGCCTCGATCAGCAATTGCGCCCCCGGCGACGAATGCTCCTGCGTGCGACGCAGGATGCCCATGGAACGCTCGGTGCCCACCAGCACCACCGGCAACTCCACCAGGATGCCCGCCCGCAGTTCGTGCGGGAACAACTGGCGCGAAGCCGCCGACAGCATGTCGGTCTCCAGCAGCAGCCCCCGGATCAGGGAAATGTCCGACGACTCCACCGCCACCTGCGGTTCCGGCAACCCATGCTGCGCCAGGCATGCACCCAGCGCCTCGCGCGTAGGCGTGCCCTGCCGGGGCAGCACCCATGCGGCTTCCATCAGGTCGGCCAGGTCCAGGGCCGCCGCGCCGGCCAGCGGATGATCGCGGCGCGCCAGCACCACCATGGGCTCGCGCATCAACTGCTCGACCACCAGCGCGCTTTCCAGCGGTTCCACCGGCAGCGCGCCCACCAGGAAATCCACGTCGCCCAGCCGCAGGCCCGCCACCAGCGTGTCCATGGGCGCCTCCAGCGTGCGCACCTGGAGGCGCGGATGCCGGGCCAGCACACTGCCGATGGCCACCGGCAACACATACGGACGGCTGAACGGCAGCGCCCCGACCACCACCTGTCCTTCGATCACGCCCTTCAGCGCCGAGATCTCGGTGCCGGCCAGGCGCAACTGCGCCAATGCCCGCTTCACATGCGCCAGCAGCAGCTCGCCGCATTCGTTCAATGCGACGCCGGCATGCGCGCGGTCGAACAGAGGCACGCCGACGCTGGCCTCCAGGTCGTACAGCGCCATGCTGGCGGCCGGCTGGGAAACGCCCACCGCCGCCGCCGCCGTGCTGATGTGCTTGCGCTCGGTAAAGGCGAACAACAGTTCCAGGCGCCGCTCGTGCACGGCCAATGAAAAGAACGGCGCGGTGCGCAGACGCGGCGCCGACTCGGGGTAGCGCTCGCACAACGTGTCGCAGGCTTGCTGCAGTTCGGCGAACGCCAACTCGGTCCGTCGGTGCAGCGCCTGGCCGAAGTCGGTCAACAGCCACTGGCGCGCGCTGCGCTCGAACAGCGCGACGCCGAACCAGCCTTCCAGCTCCTGCACCGAACGCGACACGGCCGACTGGGCGCGGCGTAGTTCCTCGCTCGCACGGGCCAGGTTGCCGTGGCGCACGACGGCCAGGAAGGGGCGCAGGTGCTTGGTGTGGAGCATCAAAGGGCCGAAAGGGCGTCGGCAGGGGCGTGCTTGCCGAACAAACGCAGGAGCTCGACCGAGGTCGTGACCTCGCCAAAATTCACCCGGACCGTCGATAACGTGCCCTCGTGGCCAGCCGCGTTACCGCTGCCCACGCAATCCTCCGCCACGACGATGTGATAGCCGAGGAAGAATCCGTGCCTGAGGGTCGAATCGACGCAGACATTGGTGGCCACGCCCGCCATCACCAGCGTCCTGATACCCCGCTCCTGCAACTGCGCGTGCAGCCCGGTCTCGTGGAAACCGCTGAACGTGTGCTTGTCCACGACGATGTCCCCCTCCCGGGGTTGAATGCGGAAGAAGTCGGCGCCCCAGGTTCCCTCCATGCAGCAGCCCTCGGCATCCCGCATGGCGACGTGGGCCTCCGCCAGGTACTTGAAATCGTAGACCGAGCGCAACCATGCGACCGCAGCCCCCGATCGCCTGGCCCCGTCCGCCAATGCGCCGATCCGGTCGGCGATGGCGGCATTCTCGTCCACCCGGATGGGATGGCGGCCGCTTTCAGCCCGGGTGCGCTGCAGGTAGCCGCCCTGGGCGCAGAAATCGTTCTGCATATCGACGATCACTAACGCCGTGTGTCGCGGCTGCGCTTTCTCCGCCAGGGTGCGTAGGATATTGCTCATGGCCCCCCCCCCTTCAACGGTCCGGCATGATGGTGCCGCACTTCTTGCAGGTGCGGAAATCGAGCGAACCCCAGAAATTGTCGTAGGCCCGCGATACCGGATCGGTACCGTAATCACTGACGATGAAGCGTTCCTCGTGCAGCAGATTGTCGCAAGAAGGGCAGAACCAATGGAAGCGGTCCACTTCGCCAGGCCGGCGCTTGCGCTCGACCACGAGCTGGAACGCATCGGGCGGGAAACGCGGCGAATGCGGCACCATGGGCGGCTGGTAAAGACAATGTCCTTCGGGAACCACCGCGACTTTCTCCACCCCCTCGGGCGTACGATAGTGCAGGTGCAGGTCCCCCTTCAGCGAATACTGCATCTCGTGGCTGGGATTCAGGTGGAACTCGCTGCGGTATTCACGGCCGCGCGCAATGAAGCACAGGCAGTCGTCCTCCTGCCACAACGGATAGGTCCGCCGCTCCTCGTTGTGCCGCAAGTGCTCCATGATTTCCTGCAAATCGATTTGCGGCATGTGCAATTGCAGGCTGGGAAATAGTTTCATCGCTATGTCCTGGTAGTGAATCCCCCCATTCTCGGCTCCCCGCGGGGCTGGCGCCAGCCGGCAATGCTTCTGCCTGGGGCGAAAAAACTTATGCCCGCCCGCCGGCCATCAAAATGCTTCTGCCGGTCCCGAAAGCGCTTATGCCCCATCCCCTCCGGCCTGCGGCAATGGCACAGTGGCGGGGCCACCCGCTGGTGGGGTGGCTTGCTCAACCTTCGGGAATCCGGACCATGAAAACGCCAATCATCCATTCCGTGCTCGCGGCGATCACGCTGGCCCTGTGCGGCGCCGCGCCGACGCACGCCCAGGACTACCCCGCCAAACCCGTGCGGGTGGTCTCCACCTTCCCCGTGGGCAGCGGCCCCGACGTCGCGCTGCGGCTGGTGGCCGACCGGCTGTCGCAGAAATGGGGACAGCCCGTCATGGTCGAGAACAAGCCGGGCGGCAACGGCTTCATCGCCATCGACGCCGCCAAGCGCAGTCCCGCCGACGGCTACACCCTGCTCCAGATGGACAACGCGCAGACCAGCGCCCATCCCTACCTGTTCAAGAAACTGCCCTACGACCTGATGCGCGACTTCGAGCCCATCACGCCCATGCTGCGCAACTACTTCTTCGTAGTGGTACCGGTGGACAGCCCCTTCCGCGGCACCGGCGACCTGCTCCAGGCGGCGCGCGCCAAACCCGGCTCGGTCACCTACGGTTCGTGGTTCGGCGGCAGCGCCGGCCCCCTGCAGCGCGCCGGCAAGGTCCGCTACCTGGCCGTCTCGGCGCCCCGGCGGCTGGCGGGCTTCCCGGACGTCCCCACCATCGCGGAATCCGGCGGACCGGCGGACTTCGACCTGGCGGGATCGGTCGCGCTGCTGGCGCCCAAGGGCACGCCCGCGGCGGTCGCCGACAAGATCCAGCGCGACGTGGCGCAGGTATTGCGCGACCCGGAGGTCCTCAAGCGCTACGACGCGATGTTCTACGAGCCCTACGTGCTGGAACGCGCCGAGTACGTGAAGGAGCTGGCCGACGAGACCCGGCGGTTCGGGCAGGTGCTCAAGCGCTTGAATATCGCGCTGGATTGAAACGCCCGGTCAGGCCGACGCGCCGAAGTGCCCCAGGATGTCCGCCGTATCCAGCACGTCGGCATACTTCGCATGCATGTCCAGCAGGCTCATCGCATGGCTGGATTGCAGGCGGTCGAAGCAGGCGTCGGCAGCCACGGCGATGCGGTAGTTGGCGCTGAAGCCATCCACCACGGTGGCACGCACGCAGCCCGAGGTGCTGCCGCCCGCCACCACCAGCGAATCCGCACCCAGCAGGGTCAGGTAGGACTGCAGCGGCGTCGAGAAGAACGCCGACGGCTTCTGCTTGCCGATGACGAGGTCGCTGGGCTGCGGAGCGATTTCCTCGACGATCTCGTCATGATGCCGATCGGATTGGGACACCGGAGCCTCTTGCGGCCGCGATCGTGCATGCTTCCACAGCCACGAACCCATGTCCCATTTGTCGTCCCGGTACGCGCCCCGCGTGTAGATGACGGGCCGCTGCTGCGCGCGAAAGGCGGCCAGCAGTTCGCGGATGCGGTCGATGGCGTCCCAGCTTGCCTCGCCGCAAGAGTTGGGCCAGCGGCGAACGGAGTCAGTGATGGGCTCGCGCCGGTCGCCGCAAAAACCATAGGTGGCGTCGACGATCACCAGGGCCGGGCACGCGCCGAATCCCATGCGGGCGCCGTAGCCGGACAGCTCGATGATCTCACGGTCGCGCGGCGTCAGGTACGAATACAGCGATTCGAGCGTGGCCATGTCCAGGGCCTCCTCAGGCGAACAGCGCGGCATCGCCGCGGGCCTTTTCCTGCCACGCGAGCTTGCGGACGAAGTAGTTCCAGGAATGCTCGACGTGGACGGGCGTCATGATCTGTTCGCGCCGGCGCCGCCGCACGGGCGGCATGGGGAAGGTCGCTTCGGCGCGCATCTGCGAACCCAGCACGTGGATGCGCGCGGCGCGCTCCAGGAAGACCCCCACGCAGACGGCATGGGCGATGGACGTGCCGCAAAAGGTGACGCCGTGATTGGCCATCAGCACGGCGAAATGCGGTCCCAGGGTGCGGGCCAGCGCGGCGCCCTCTTCCTCGGTCTTGAGCAGCGCGGCCTCGTCCCGGTGGCAGGGCAGTTCGTCGAAGTAGTCGGCATCCAGCGTGAACGGCGCCAGCGCGGTGCCGAACGACGACAGGATGCTGGCGTGGAAGGGATGGGTATGGGCGACGACGTTGACGTCGGGCCGCGCCTTCAGGATCTCGGAATGGATGGGCCACTCAGAATGGCGCCCCCCTTCCCCTTCCAGCTTGGCGCCATCGTGGCCGACCAGCACGAAGTCGGCGGCGGACAGGATCTCGCCCAGGCCGCGCGCGTTGCGCTTGAGCCAGAAGCCGCGCCCTTGCGGATCGCGCAGCGACAGGTGGCCCAGGGTCATGTCGCCATGGCCTTCCATTTCCAGGACGCGGCAGGCCGTCGCCAGTTGTTCCAGTTGTTCGTCGATAGACATCGTGGGAGCCTCAATGGGAAGGACGGGAACTCCGGGCCGCGCCGTCGGGCTCCCAGAAGATGATCCTGCCGCGCACGGCGACGAGCAGGCGGTCGAGGGTGAAGCCGATCAGCGCCACGGCGATCACGCCGGCGTAGGACTCGGCATACATGAAGGAAGCCGACGCGTAGGCGATGTAGTAGCCCAGCCCGGTGCTGTCGCCGATCATTTCGGTGATGATCACGACCACCATGGACAGGGGCAGCGCGACCCGTATGCCCGACATGATGGCGGGCAGCGCCGCCGGCAGCAGCACGCGCAGGAAGATGCGCACGGACCCGGCCCCCATGTTGCGGGCGCTCCAGACCAGGCGCGGCGCCACGGCGCGGATGCCGAAATAGGTGTTGACCGCGATGGGGAAGGTGCACTCCAAGGCGATCAGCGCGATCTTCGACGGCGAGCCGAAGCCCAGCAGCAGGATGAAGACCGGGTACAACGCGATCTTGGGAACCGGGTAGCCGAACGAGAAGATGGGTTCCACCATCCATTCGAACCAGCGGCTGCGGGCCATGAGCACCCCCAGCAGCACGCCGATGACGATGGCCAGGCCGAAGCCGCTCAGGGCGCGCGAGAACGAGATGGAGGCGTGATAGACCAGGTCGCCGTTGGCCAGCCCTTCCACGAAGGCCCGGCCCACCTTCACGATGGAAGGCATCAGCCGCGGCGACACCCATCCCGAACGGGACAACAGCTCCCAGGCCGCGGCCAGGACCGCCAGCGGATACAGCGGCGCCATGGCTTGCCGGGCGAAAGCGCGCAGACGCTCAACCATCGCGGGCCTCCCCGGGATACTTGTCCGCCAGCAGGCGGCGGCGGATGGCCAGCAGGATGCGGTCGCTGGCGAAGCCCATCAGGCCGATGGCCAGGATGGCCGTGTACATCCAGTCATAGCGCATGGCTTCCTCGGCGCGCACGACCATGTCGCCCAGGCCGTCGTGCGACCCCACCATCTCGGCGGCGAACAGCACGATGAACGAAAGCGCGAGCCCGGAGCGCAGGCCGGTGAAGATCTGCGGCAGCGCGGCCGGGAAGATGACGCGCCTGAAGATGTAGGCAGGTCCCGCCCCCATGTTGCGCGCCGCCCAGATCAGGGATACGGGGGTGGCGCGCGCGCCGTACAAGGTGTTGATGAAAGTCGGAAAGAAGACCGCCAGCGTGATGAGGGCGATTTTCGAGACATCGCCGAAGCCCAGCCAGGTGATGATGACCGGCAGCAGCGCCACCTTGGGCACCGGATACAGCGTGGAGACGAGCGGATCGAAGAAGGCGCGCGCCTGCCGCCACACCGCGCTCAGGAGTCCGATCGCAACCCCCAGCGCGGCCCCCATGAAAAAGCCGCTGTAGGAGCGCACGCCGGACGCCATCGCGTCGCGGATGAGCTCGCCGCTTGCCAGCAATTCCCAGGTCGTGGCGGCAATGTCGGTCGGCGCCACGACGTAGCGGGGCGCTCCCGGCTGGCCGGCCGCCAGTTGCATGGCTACCAGCAGCGCCACCGGCAGGGTCCAGCCCGCGAGCCAGCGCAGCGCGCGGTTCGAACCGCCCGCCGCGGCGGGGCGTATCGCGCTCATGAGCCTTCCCGGGCGCGCAGGACCTCATCGCGCAGCATGTCCCAGATCCTGGCGTGGTAGTCCATGAACTCGGGCGACTTGCGGATGGCCGCGCCGCGCGGACGAGGCAGGTCCACGCGCAGGTCGGCCTTGATGCGTCCCGGGCGCGCCGTGAAGACGATGATCCGGTCGCTCAGGTAGATGGCCTCTTCGATGTCGTGCGTGACGAACAGCACGGTGCGGCGGTCCTGCTGCCAGATGTCGGTCAGCTCTTCCTGCATGAGTTCGCGCGTCTGCGCGTCCAGGGCGCCGAACGGCTCGTCCATCAGCAGCATCTTGGGTTCGTAGGCCAGCGTGCGCGCCAGCGCCACGCGCTGCCGCATGCCGCCGGACAGCTCGCCCGGATAGGCATTCTCGAACCTGGCGAGCCCGACCATGGCGATGTACTTGCGCGCGATCTCCAGGCGCCGCGCCTTGGGCAGGCCCTGCACTTCCAGCGACCAGGCCACGTTGCCCAGCACGGTGCGCCAGGGAAAGAGCGCATAGTCCTGGAACAGCATGCCCCGGTCGGGCCCCGGCTCCGAGACCGGGCGCCCGGCCAGGCTGATCGTGCCGCTGGTGCGCGGCTCGAACCCGCCCACCATGTGCAGGAAGGTGCTCTTGCCGCAGCCCGAGGGCCCGACGATGCTGACGAATTCGCCCTCGGCGATGGACAGGTCGAAATCCTCCAGCGCGGTCACGGCCTGGCCGTTGCGCAGGAAGCGCTTGCCGACGCCCCTGGCCTGCAGGTAGGCGGTAGTGCTGGCGCTGGCGTTCATTTCGGCAGGTAGCTCATGTCCACGACCTTGGCGGGGTCCAGATTGTCCAGATAACCGAAGGTCTTCAGTTCGGCCACCATCCTGCGCATGGAGTCCATGTCGACCTTGCCGTCGAGCGGATGCAGGTACTTGCGCATGCCCAGCGACACGTCCAGCGGAATGTTGACGAACTTCGCGTCGATCAATTGCTGGTGGCTTTCGCGCGGGCGATTCACGTAGAAGTCGGCGGCCTTGACCAGGTCGGCCAGGAAGGCGCGCAGGGCAGCGGGATGCTTGGCGGCGAATTCCTCCTTGACCAGGAGCAGCATCAGGTCTTCCTGCTGCCCGATGCCGTCAGTGGAGGTGAAGACGGTGCGCAGTCCGCCTCGCTTTTCCTCGAAGGCAGCGAAAGGCTGCGGGAAGGCGCCGATGTCCAGCTTGCCGGCCCGTACGGCCTCCCCTTGGCTGGGAAACGGCATGGCCACCCACTTGACGTCCCGCTGCGGGTTCAGTCCGTGCTTCTTGAGCGCCAGCCGGGCCCAGATCTCCGCCGACGAGCGCGCGCCGTTGATGCCCACGGTCTTGCCCTTGAGATCGGCGATGGTCTTGATGGGCGAGCTGTCGAGCACCATGTACTGGGTGGCGAAGCCTTGCGCGCCGCCCTCGCGGGACAGCGACGCGACGATCTTGAACTTGATGCCCTGGGCCGCGGCCATCATGACGCTGTGAGCCGATCCGGTGGCGACGTCCAGCTCGCCGGCTTCGAATGCTTGAAAACGTTTATCGGTGCCCCGGAACAAGGTGTACTCGAGCTTGTAGTCGCGGTTCTGTCCGGGAGTGACGGCGGGCGATGCCTTCATCGTCCACAGCGGTTCCTCGGCGGATGAGCCATGGCCCACGCGGATGGGGACGACCTCCGCCTGGCTGGCTGGAGAAGCCAGAAAAAACAAGGATAAAGCGGCACAGCAGAGCGTCTTCACCATGGAATTCATGATGCGGTCCTCCCTAGGATGGTCACGGCTTCGTCATGCCGGATTGTAGGTTCTTGCCTCGGGCGAAACGATCGAGTTATTCTTGCTCAGCCAGCAATTTTTCTTATCGGATGGGTTTTTAGGCGATGCTGGAACGGAACCGCATGCGGCACCTTCGGGCGCTCATCGCCGTGGTCGAGGCGGGCAGCATCGCGCATGCCGCCCAGCGATTGCTGCGCACGCCCTCGGCGGTGGCGAGCTCCATCCGCCAGCTCGAAACGAGCTTCGAGGCCACGCTGTTCGAACGCCAGGCCTCGGGCATGGCGCCCACGCCGTTCGGCGACGCCGCCTACCGCCGCGCCCTGCGCATCGACGCCGAACTGCGCCAGGCCTGCGCCGAACTTTCTCCCTACGGCGTCTCCGCTGGCGCGCCGCTGTTTGCCATGCTGGTGGGTGAGCGTCAGTTGACGGCGCTGGTCCGCCTGCGCGAAATGGGGCACATGCCCAGCGTCGCGGCGGTCATGGGCTTGACCCAGCCCGCGGTCAGCGCCCTGCTCAGGCAGGCGGAGGCGTCGCTGGACCTGCCCCTGTTCCGCCGCACGGCCAAGGGCATGGCCGTGACCGAGGCCGGCGAGCTGCTGCTGTTTCGCGTGCGGCGGGTGCTGGCGGAGCTGCGCCACCTCGAAGCAGACATCGCGCAGCAGCGAGGCGAGATCAGCGGCCGCGTCATGTTCGCCGCCCTCCCCTCGCTGCGCACGCGTGTGCTGCCCCAGGCCATCGCGGCGCTGGTGGGGCGGCATCCCAACGTGCAGATCTCCATGGTGGACGGTCCGTTCGAGATCCTCTTCGCCGGCGTGCACTCGGGCGAGATCGATTTCATCCTGACCGGTCTCAATGCCAACTACTCGCATCGGGACTTCCTCATCCGGGTGATCGGCAGCGACCGCCTGGTCGCCGTGGTCAGGGCCGGACATCCCCTGTGCGCCAGGAAGCGGGTCGAGATCACCGATCTCGTCCGCCATCCGTGGATACTGCGCGACCGGGGAGCACCCACGCGCGAACTCCTGAACGACCTGTTTCGCGACCTGGGCATCGCGCCTCCGCACGTCGCCGTGCAGGCGGGCGACCTGGGCTTGCTGCGCGGCCTGCTCCAGCACAGCGACATGGTCTCGGTGGTGTCGCCCGAGTACCTCTCCTACGAGATCGCCTCGGGCGCCGTCAAGGTCCTGGAGGTAGAACTGCCCCCCACCGGCCGGGACATCGGGTTCCTCCTGCGGCGCGACGCCCAGCCCTCGCTGCTGTGCGAGAAACTGATGCAATACATCGAGAAGGCCGCGGCGGGTACCCTGGCGCCCACGCTCGCCGCGGCCTGACCGCCGCGTCCATCAGTACCGGTTCGAGAAATTCGCCGATATCCGCTGCTTCAGGTATTCCGCCGCGGTGATCGCCGGATACTTGCGCCCGGGCCCCTCGATCACCACGTCCTCGTTGGCCTGGCAGAAGAACGCGAGGCTGTAGCGGGCCCCCTGGTACTCGTGCGGCTGCGGATTGCGCACGCGGTGGAAGTTCGACGGCAGCGCATCGTCGCTCCAGCGCATCAGCATGTCGCCGATATTGCAGGTGATGACCCCCTCGACCGCCTCGACCGGTGTCCAGGCGCGGCTCTCGGCGTCCTTGCCCGGCAGCACTTGCAAGCCCGCCTGGCCCGCGCGCTGGAACAACAGCGTCAGGCAGTCGTAGTCGGTGTGGGCGCCGGCGCGCCACAGGCCCAGCTCGTCCTTGAGCGCGGGGTCGATGGCGAAGTAGTGCAGCATGCGCAAGGTGCTCTGGTAGGTTGCGGGAGCCGGATCGTGGGCGCGGGTGAAGAAGTCGGGCGCAAAGCCCAGCTTCAGCGCAAAGCAGGACAGCAGCCGCATCCCGACCTCCCAGCACTGGCGCTCGAACCGCAAGGTGGCCTCCTTGAAGCCGGGCAGCTCGTCCTCGGTCGGCCACAATCCGTCCATGCGCGGACGCGTCACCTGGTAGGACTCCTTCTGGTCCGGCGTACGGGTGGACGGCCGGATCTGGGCCTTGTGCTCCCAGCCGGCGTTGCGGGTCAGCGGCCATTGCGCCTTGGTCTCGCGCGGCAGGGCGAAGAAGCGCTCGGCGCGCACGAACGCGGCCTCGATATCGGACAGCGGGATGCCATGGTTCTTGACCTGGAAGAAACCGATCTCGGTCGCGGCGCGCCAGATCTCGTCGGCGATCTCGGCGTGCCGGCGATCGAAATCGGCCACGTCGATGATGCGGATCTCGCGCTGGGTTTCCTGCCCCATGCCCCCCATGCGGGATTCCTTTTCGAGCTCTCCCAGCCCATAGCCGGAGGGAACCTGGAGGGACGGCGTGGCACTCGTGGTTTTCATGATGACATCCTCGTCGAAGAACAAGGGACATCGACCACTACCGGGCATCGAGCGGGGCGGTCGTGTCGCGCTTGAAGGTTGACATGGCCGCCCCGCGGGAGCGTACCCCGCGGCGCGGCCTCTTCAAGAGCAATGACCCGCCAATCGGGCCGGACGGCGCCGGGCGATTGCGCTGAACGCTTCTACTCTTTCGGCCCGCAGTCATGCAAGAACCGCTCCAGGCGCATCGGCTCGTGCCCTCCTGGCGTGCCGTGCCGCTCCGCCGCCGCGTTCACCAACTTTGTGCAGCAGGCGCCGCACCGGCGGGCCTTTTGCACCAATCGAAGACACCGGCACGGGGACGGCGCGGCGAAGCGCCGCGCGCCGGAAGCATTGTCGCTTGCCGGCCTTCCCCGGGGAAAGGCGCACGGGTGTTCCGGAGCCCGAAACGCCGGCAAACTCCGATGGCACACCCCTTGCTTGGTCGATCGCAGAGTAGAAGCGTTCAGCGTCGGCCATGCGCCGGCGCCCGGAAATTGCTCGAGTCGCGCCGGACAGGCTTGCCGCAGGCATGTCCGGGAATTCTCCATTCCACGACACGGGACCTCCATCAGATGAACCGCCGCCAGTTCCTCGCCACGCTGTCCGCTTCCGCCCTCGCCGGAGCACATGTCCGCCCGGTTCTCGCCCAGCCGCGCGCCCTCACTCCGATCAAGTTCACCCTCGACTTCCGCGTCACCAGCCAGACCTCGCCCTTCTTCCTGGCGCTGGCCAAGGGCTATTACAAGGAGGCCGGGCTGGACGTGAGCATCGACGTCGGGTCCGGCTCGGTCGCCTCGATCACGCGCGTCGCCAGCGGGGCCTACGACCTCGGCCTGGGGGACATCAGCTCGCTGGTCGAGTTTCACGCGCAAAGCGTCGGCGCGCCCGTCCAGGCGGTGTACCAGTATTACAACCGGGCGCCCTTCGTCATCATCGGCCGCAAGGACCGCGGCATCACGACCGATTTCGCCAGCCTGCGCGGCAAGCGCGTCGCGGCCGCGGCCGTGGAGGCGACGCGCCGCTGCTGGCCGATGGCGGCGCGTCAGCTCGGCGTCTCCCCGGATCTGTTCCAGTGGATCACGACCGACTTCAGTACCCGCGACAATGTCATGGTCCGCGGCGATGTCGACGCGGCCACCTACTTCCACGATTCGGCGGTCTCGCTGTTCGCCCGCATGCCGCCCCAGGAACTCGCGGTGCTCGAGTATGCGCGCACCGGCCTTGCCCTGTACGGCAACGCGGTACTGGCCAGCCGCCGGCTCATCGCCGAGAAACCGGCGGCGGTCAAGGCCTTCCTGGCGGCCACCAACCGGGCCCTGGTCGAGACCCTGGCCGATCCGGAACCCGCGCTGGCCGCGATCAAGGCGCGCGAGGCTATCATCGACCTGAAGGTCGAACGCGCACGCTGGCACATCACTCGCCGCTATCTCGCCACCGACGACACCCGCGCCGACGGCCTGGGCAGCGTCCGGGCCGACATCCTGCAGCGCCAGATCGACGAAGTCGCCGCCGTTTTCGATCTGCCCGCCCGGCCCCCCATCGGCCAGATCTTCGACGACAGCCTCCTGCCTCCCGCCGCCCAGCGCAAGGTGCCCGCATGACGGCGCAGCCCCTTCCCGGCGAGCAGCCCGTGGACGAAGGCGACGGACGATACCTGCGCCGGGCCATCGAGCTCGCCAACCTGGCCCGCTCGCGCGGCAACCGCCCCTTCGGGTCGGTCATCGTCGGCGCGGACGGCACCGTGCTGGCCGAGGCCTGGAACCGCAACGGCGAGACGGGCGACTGCACCGCCCATGCGGAAACCGAGGCCATCCGCCTCGCCAGCCCCCGCCACACGCGCGAGGAACTGGCGGGCGCCACCCTGTATGCCTCGGGCGAACCCTGCGTGATGTGCGCCGGAGCGATCTACTGGTCCAACATTCGCCGGGTGGTCTTCGGCATCGACGCCGTGCGTCTGCGCGCGTTCCGGGGCGCGCGCCTGGACCAGCGGGACGCGGAGCTGTCCTGCCGCGACGTGTTCGACGCCTCGCCGGTGCCGATCGCGTGCATCGGCCCGGCGCTGCTGGACGAGGCGGCCGCCTCGCACGAAGGAGGCTGGAAAACCTGAGCCGCACGGGCGTTTGCCCATGATAGAAAGCCTGGATACTCATCCAGGCTGCGTCTATCGGCGCAGCAAACCTTGGTCCACGCCCGCACGGACGACCGCCTGCAATTGCCTACCGACTTCCCGTGCAGCGCTGCTGATCGGCCCATGCCTGGCATAGGCGAGATCCAGGTGTTGAACGATGGCGGGCTCGATGAGCCTGCTGGCCTGGATACGGCCGCTTCGAACATCCTGGGCTACCGCGTTGTAGCTGAGCAGTGCATATACCCCGCTATTGGCGACGACGTCCCGCTGTATGCTCAGGGAATTCGCTTCGAGCGCGACGTTCAGCGACATGCCTCGATCCCGAAAAAGAGGCTCGAGGTAGCGATGCAGCACGCCTCCAAAATTATGGATGACCAGGGGCACGCCATCCAGACGAGGAAAGGGAACGGTCGGCTCACTTGTCAGCGAGGCGCCGGCCGCGCTGCACAGGTAGACATCGAAGTCCACAAGTGGAATGCCCACGCCCTTCTGCAGCCCGTCGTATCGCAACGAGACGCCCAGGTCGACATGGCCGCTTTCAAGCCAGCCCTCGATCTGCTCCGCGTAGCCCTCGACGATCCCGATCTTGATACGCGGAAACCAGGAATGGACAGCGGAAAATAGCATACCCATGATCGGAGAACTCAGCGAGGGCAAGGTCGCCAGGCGGACATTTCCCGCCGTCGTGTTCGCCAGTTCCTTGAATTCGTCCACCATGGCCTGCGACGCGTCGAGCCATGCCTGGATGCGGGGCAATACGCTGCGGCCGAAATCGGTGAGAACCATGCCCCGTCCGGTCCTGAGGAACAGTTTGCCTCCCCACTCCGCTTCGCATTGAGCCAAGGCCTTACTGACGGCGGACTGCGACAGTCCCTCTTCGTTCGCGACGCGCGAAAGGCTGCCCTGCCTTCCGATCGCGACCACGAGCCTCAGCTTTTGCGGGTCGATCTGAGGTGTTCTCAACGAGCTCTCCTCTACCTGCTCCGAGGTAGAGTAGCACTCTCGCTTCAGGCGTTCATATATAGCCGCGCCCCGGTATCGTGCAGGAACGCCGCGCGCTCGGCCGGCGACAATTCGCTCGCAGCCATCCGCGCCGCGTCGACCTTGGGCCCGTAAAGACCGCGCGTCTGCCCGACGTCAGACCCCCACATCAGGCGATCCGCGCCGAAGACATCTGCCAGGTGCCGCACGAACGAGGCCGTCGGGATGCCCGCGCCGATCAACCGGCGAAAGTTGATCGAGGTCACCTTGAAGAACGTGTTTCGAAGCTCCGCCAATCCCCTTACCAGCTCGTCCAGGTCGAAGCCCGGCGCCCCTCCTGGAGGATAATCCGACTCCGGAACCCCGGCGTACTTGCCATCGTAGATAGTGCCGTGCGGCACGCCTACGTGATCGATGACGACAGGCACGCCAGGGAAACGACGCGCAATCCGCGCCAGCGCGGGAATCGCCCGTCCGCGATGGGTTCGGAAGAAAATCACCGCAACCGGCAACTCCAGTTCCTCGGCAGCCCGCCAGGTTTCCATCGCGGCCGGAGACTCGAGCCAATCCAGGCTGAACGGATCGGCGCGGGGGGCCGATAATCGTATGCCCCCCAACCGCTGGCCATCGGCCAGACGCCGCAGCAAGGAAGGGGTCGAAGCATCGGTGGCGTCCACCACCAGGACCGGCGTGATCCTGTCGGGGTAGGCCCGCGCGGCATCCAGGATATAGCTATTGTCGTACCCGTAAATGAAGGCGCGCTGAACCGCGCAGACCTGCCCGACCTCGTGGGCATCCATGAGCGCGATGAGGGCTTCGGTACTGGTATCCACATCCGGCTGCGCCTCCTGGGGTTTGGCGCCTCCCATAGCCTCCCTCGGGTAGCGCTGGACATCGGGCGAAATCAGATGGGCGTGAGAATCGAAAAGCATGGGCTGCGGCATCGCGAAGAAATGAGCTTGCAGGCGGATCATCCGTTATTGCGGTTTGATGCCGGCCTTCTCGGCAACCATGCGCCAATGGGTGCTCTCACTCACCATCAACGCGCGCATCTGTTCGAGTGACTGGGCAAATGGCTCGATATGGACATTGCCCAATCTTTCCAGCGAGAGCGGTGTCCCCATGGCCTTCGCCGCCAGGCGATGAATCTTCTCCACCAGTGCGGCCGGCATCCTGGCGGGCCCCCACAACCCGTACCACTGCACCCCCTGAAGAGCCGGGAAACCGGACTCGGCCACCGTAGGCACGCCCGGGAGCTCTGCCGCGCGGTGGCTGGACGTGACCGCCAACCCGACCGCATTGCCTGCCTTGATCTGTTCGACCGCCGGTCCCGCCGCATCGCCCACCATCATGTCGATACGTCCGCCGATCAGATCGTTCACAGCCGCGGGACCTCCCTTGTAGGGAACGAGCAGCAGGTCCACGCCGGCTTCCTGGGTAAGCTGGACCGCCATCATTTGATTGAACGCGCCCACGTAGCCTATGCTCAGCTTGCCGCCACGCTTCTTGTACACTTCCCGCAGGTCGCCCAGCCGCCGCAAGCCCGAATCAGGCCGCGTGGCGAACAGCAAGGGGGACTGTCCCAACGTGGCCAGAGGAGTCAGATCCGACAAGGGCTCGTAAGGCAGCCGGGATACGAATGGCGCCACGGCCATCGCACCCTTGAGCGAAACGATCAATGTGTATCCGTCGGCGTCGGCCCTCACGCCCGCGTTCACCGCGATCGCCCCGTCGGCGCCGGCTCGATTCTCCACCACGAACTGCTGGCCGGCTTCCTTGCCCAAGGCCTCGGCGAGCACGCGGGCAACCGAGTCCGTCGGTCCACCCGCCGGATATCCCACGAGCACCCGCACCGGCCGCATCGGCCACCCGGCATCCGGCGCCGCCGCGTATGCCTGCAGGCAACCAACGATCATGCCCATTGCGACGCACCGCTTTCCGCAATTCATCACGGTAGTCTCCATTCGTTCTCAAAACAGTGCATGGATACGACCATCTCGTTCGCCCATGCGCAGGCCCTACATTGCCCGCACTATCCTGCCCGCACACTCTCCGAAACCTATTCTGGGGCCCTGTTCGCGCTGGCAGTAAGCGCCTAGCCGGAGTTCGTCGCCATCCTCCAGAAAGACCCGCTGCTCGCCATTGGGAAGCACCAACGGCTGTTTGCCGCCGCGCGTCAACTCCAGCAGGCTGCCCTCGGTTCCCGGAGTCGGGCCGGACAAGGTCCCGGTTCCCAACAGATCGCCCGTGCGCAGATTGCAGCCGTTCACGGTGTGATGCGCAATCATCTGCGCAAACGTCCAATAGCTGTCCCGGTTCAGCAGCGACTGCGAAATGACGACGGACGGCAGGCCTTCCCGCGCCATGGCGGCGGTAAGCAGCCGGACCTGCGCGTGGATTTCGAAAGCGCCGTTGGCTGCATCGGCAGGGGAAGACAAGTAGTCGAAGGCGGGCGGAGCGGCGGAGTCCCTACCCAACGCTACTCGATAAGGCGCCAGCGCTTCCATCGTGACTACCCACGGCGAAATCGTCGTGCAGAAATTCTTCCCCAGGAACGGCCCTAGCGGCTGGGTTTCCCAAGCCTGGATGTCACGTGCGGACCAGTCATTCAGCAGGCAGACCCCGGCGATATGCGTCTGGGCCTCGTCCACGCCGATGGCGGTGCCACGCGCATTGCCTTTGCCGATGAACACGCCGAACTCCATCTCGTAGTCCAGCTTTCTGGTATGGCCGAATATCGGCAGCACATCACCGTACGAGGCTTTGAACAAACCCTCAGGCCGAAAAACCGGCTCCCCGCTCGCTACCACCGTCGATGCCCGCCCATGGTAGGCAATAGGCATGGAGGTGAAATTGGGCAATACCGGATTATCCGGCCGGTACAGGCTGCCGACATTAAAGGCGTGATGATACGAAGCCAGAAAATCGGTGTAGTCGCCCACGGCAAAGGGCACGCGCAAACTGATTCTGGTGAGGGACCGCAGACAAGGCTCGACCGCGCGACGCTGTGCCGCGCCCTCTTCCAGCAGGCCGATGGCTTGCGCGCGCAAGTGCGCGGCCACTTCGTTTCCCTGCGCGAACAAAGCGTTCAACGATTTTTCCGCGACGCATTGCTGCAACGCCCCATGATCGACGATCAAGCCCTGCTGGCTGGCTTGCACCAGGTCCAGCACCTGGTTGCCAATGGCCACGCCAATAGCGCAGCCAGCGCCATCTTCGTCCCGAAACAGGCCAAAGGGCAGGTTATCCAGCGGAAAGTCGCAATCAAGATAGTTCGCTTCGACGACCCAACTGTGCTTGCCCGTATGCAGGGGCCTCGTCTGTGCGTTCATGGCTACGGCCTACAGCGGCTGCGCGTCGATGAGGACAAACGCAATACGCACGGGAGAGTCCGACCGGTTGGACCAGGCATGATTGGTTCCGCGCTGAATCAGAACATCGCCGGCCTTCATAAGTGTTTCGCCGATGTCCATCAACGCCCACACTTCTCCCTCGAGCACGATCGCATAGTCGATGGTGTTGGTCTTGTGGAAAGCCGGATGACGGTTTTTTCCCGTCAGGACGTGACCTTCGCCCCAGTGCGCGAACTGATCGGCAACCTTCGAAAAGTCTCGCTCGCTTTCGGGTGGCAACACCAATATCCGAAAGATGCTGCCTCCAGGCGGTGGCGACAACGGGGTCGGCCGATCCGCCGCATCGGCGGCTCCCGCGTTCGATGCAGGGGTACAGCTGGTTTCCCAAAGATCGATCATCGCCAGATTGGGCACCGCATCCGGTTGCTTGACATTGGGAGCCAAGCCGTCGCAAAGGAAAATCGATCGGCCTTGCGCATCGTGCCCCGTCACGATGCGACGATGGGAACGGATGGACGGCCTAGCGCCAGCCGGCTGATTTCCGGAGATCTGCGTCATGCGGTGTCTTTCGCCTCGTACTGGTCATGGTCGATCTGCCGATGCCTGATGCATCGCGCAGTACGGGCGTCATTCTAGGTAGGGCACCACGGCCCGGAAAGGCAGGCGGAGGAAAACCAGCTATTCCCTACGGTAAAGTCCGCGCACCAGCCCTTCGCCAATACGGTCTGTTAGGCAGGGCCCCCACGGCTTCCGCCGCGCACGAACGTCATCGAGAGGTCAGCAACAGGATGCGGAGCCCCAAAAAAAAGAGGCCCCCGAAGGGGCCTCTTGTCGTGACCTGCTACGTCACACTTGCTGGTCGTCGCCCGACTGCGGCTCGTCGCCCGAAGGCTCCGAGGTCGTCACGCTTTCGGCCGGCGTATTGAAGATCTCGCTCTCGTCGAAGGTGTTGCCCACGTCGGCGAATACCACTTCGCGCTCGGCGGCCTCCTGGGCTTCCTTCTCCTTGCGGGCGGCATGGTAGGCCATGCCGGTACCCGCGGGGATCAGGCGACCCACGATGACGTTTTCCTTCAAGCCGCGCAGGTCGTCGCGCTTGCCCATGATGGCGGCTTCGGTCAGGACACGCGTGGTTTCCTGGAACGAAGCGGCCGAGATGAACGAGTCGGTCGACAGCGAGGCCTTCGTGATACCCAGCAGCACGTTCTCGTACGTGGCCGGACGCTGGTTGTCGGCGTTGACGCGATCGTTCTCGTTCAGCATCTCGGCGCGCTCGACCTGCTCGCCCGGGATGAACGAGGTATCGCCCGGATCGACGATGTTCACGCGGCGCAGCATCTGGCGCACGATCACTTCGATGTGCTTGTCGTTGATCTTCACGCCTTGCAGGCGGTAGACGTCCTGCACTTCGTCGACGATGTAGATCGCCAGCTTCTCGATGCCTTGCAGGCGCAGGATGTCGTGGGGATCGGCCGGGCCGTCCACGATCATTTCGCCCTTGTTCACCACCTGGCCGTCGTGCACCAGCACCTGCTTTTCCTTCGGAATCAGGAACTCGTGGCTGACGCCGTCCAGGTCGGTGATGACCAGGCGCTGCTTGCCCTTGGTGTCCTTGCCGAACGAAACCGTGCCGGTGACGTCGGCGAGCATGCCGGCGTCCTTGGGCGAACGGGCTTCGAACAGCTCGGCCACGCGCGGCAGACCCCCGGTAATGTCGCGGGTCTTCTGCGATTCCTGCGGAATACGCGCCAGCACTTCGCCCACGCCGACCTGCTGGCCGTCGCGCACGGTGATCAGCGCGCCCACCGGGAAGGAGATGCTGACCGAGTGGTCGGTACCGGCAATCTTGACTTCCTCGTTGGAGGCATCGAGCAGCTTGACCTGCGGACGAACGGTCTGCTTGGCGCTGCCCCGCGTCTTGGGCGTGATCGCGACCAGGGTCGACAGGCCGGTGACTTCGTCGAGCTGACGGGCCACCGTGACGCCTTCTTCCACGTTCTCGAACTTGATCGTGCCACCGTACTCGGTGATGATCGGACGAGTCAGCGGATCCCACGTGGCCAGCTGCGCGCCGGCCTTGACCGTCACGCCGTCGCCGTGCAGCAGGATGGCGCCGTACGGCACCTTGTGGCGCTCGCGCTCGCGGCCGTTGTCGTCGACGATCAGGATTTCGCCCGAACGCGAGATGGCGACCTGCTCGCCCTTGCCGTTGGTCACATAGCGCATGGCGCTGGTGAAGCGCACCGTGCCGTTGGACTTGGTTTCCACGCCGGAGGCCAGCGCCGCGCGCGAGGCCGCGCCACCGATGTGGAACGTACGCATCGTCAGCTGCGTACCGGGTTCGCCGATGGACTGGGCGGCGATCACGCCGACCGCCTCGCCGACGTTGACCAGCGAACCGCGGCCCAGGTCGCGGCCGTAGCACGCGGCGCACAGGCCGTGACGGGTTTCGCAGGTCAGGGCCGAGCGGACCTTCACTTCGTCGATGCCCAGGCGCTCGATCGCGTCCACCGCGTCTTCGTCCAGCAGCGTGCCGGCCTCGAACACGGTTTCCTGCGTGTCGGGATCGACCACGTCGGCGGCCGCGGTACGGCCGAGGATACGGTCGCGCAGCGGCTCGATCACTTCACCGCCCTCGACCAGCGCCTTCATGGCGAAGCCGAAGGTCGTGCCGCAATCGTCCTCGGTGATGACCAGGTCCTGCGTCACGTCCACCAGGCGGCGGGTCAGGTAACCCGAGTTCGCCGTCTTCAGCGCCGTGTCGGCCAGGCCTTTACGCGCGCCGTGGGTCGAGATGAAGTACTGCAGAACGTTCAGGCCTTCGCGGAAGTTCGCGGTAATGGGCGTCTCGATGATGGAGCCGTCGGGCTTGGCCATCAGGCCCCGCATGCCGGCCAGCTGGCGGATCTGGGCCGCGGAACCGCGGGCGCCGGAGTCGGCCATCATGTAGATCGAGTTGAACGACTCCTGGCGGGTGGCGTTGCCGTGGCGGTCGACGACGGGCTCGGTCGAGAGCTGTTCCATCATCGCCTTGCCCACGCGGTCGCCGGCCTTGCCCCAGATGTCCACCACGTTGTTGTAGCGTTCCTGGGAGGTCACCAGACCCGACGAGTACTGCTTGTCGATTTCCTTGACCTCCTTGCTGGCCTCGGCAAGGATGCCTTCCTTGGCGGACGGGATCAGCATGTCGTCCATGCAGATCGAGATGCCGCCGCGGGTGGCCAGGCGGAAGCCCGACTGCATCAGCTGGTCGGCGAAGATCACCGTGTCGCGCAGGCCGCAGCGGCGGAACGACTGGTTGATCAGGCGCGAGATCTCCTTCTTCTTCAGGGGCTTGTTCAGCACCGAGAAGGGCAGGCCCTTGGGCAGGATTTCCGACAGGATGGCGCGGCCGACGGTCGTCTCGAAACGGCGCAGCACGGGCTGGAATTCGCCGTTCTCGTCACGCTCGTATTCGTTCAGGCGCACGGTGATGCGCGACTGGAGCTCGACCACCTTGTTTTCGTAGGCGCGCATCACTTCGGACACGTCCATGAAATGCAGGCCTTCGCCGGCGCCGTTCACGCGCTCGCGGGTGGCGTAGTACAGGCCCAGCACGATGTCCTGCGAAGGGACGATCGAGGGCTCGCCGTTGGCCGGGAACAGCACGTTGTTGGAGGCCAGCATCAGCGTGCGGGCTTCCAGCTGGGCTTCCAGCGACAGCGGAACGTGGACGGCCATCTGGTCGCCGTCGAAGTCGGCGTTGAACGCCGCGCAGACCAGCGGGTGCAGCTGGATGGCCTTGCCTTCGATCAGCACCGGCTCGAACGCCTGGATGCCCAGGCGGTGCAGCGTCGGGGCGCGGTTCAGCATGACCGGGTGCTCGCGGATTACCTCTTCGAGGATGTCCCACACCACCGGTTCCTGCGTTTCCACCAGCTTCTTGGCCGCCTTGATGGTCGTGGCCAGGCCCATCATTTCCAGGCGGTTGAAGATGAAGGGCTTGAACAGCTCCAGCGCCATCAGCTTCGGCAGGCCGCACTGGTGCAGCTTGAGCTGCGGACCCACCACGATCACCGAACGGCCCGAGTAGTCGACGCGCTTGCCCAGCAGGTTCTGGCGGAAGCGGCCGCTCTTGCCCTTGATCATGTCGGCCAGCGACTTGAGCGGACGCTTGTTGGCGCCAGTCATGGCCTTGCCGCGGCGGCCGTTGTCCAGCAGCGAGTCGACGGCTTCCTGCAGCATGCGCTTTTCGTTGCGCACGATGATTTCGGGGGCTTTCAGCTCGAGCAGGCGCTTCAGGCGGTTGTTGCGGTTGATGACCCGGCGGTACAGGTCGTTCAGGTCGGACGTGGCGAAGCGGCCGCCGTCCAGCGGCACCAGCGGGCGCAGCTCGGGCGGCAGCACGGGCAGCACTTCCAGGATCATCCAGTCGGGCTTGATGCCGGACTTCTGGAAGCCTTCCAGCACCTTCAGGCGCTTGGAGATCTTCTTGATCTTGGCATCCGAGCTGGTGGCCTGGAGGTCGGCGCGCAGCGTCTCGATCTCGCGGTTGATGTCGATCGTGCGCAGCAGTTCGCGCACGGCCTCGGCACCCATCACCGCACGGAAATCGTCACCGTACTCTTCGGTCTTGGCCAGGAAGTCGTCTTCCGACATGATCTGGGCGCGCTTGAGCGGCGTCATGCCCGGATCGATGACGCAGTAGGCTTCGAAGTACAGGACGCGCTCGATGTCGCGCAGCGTCATGTCCAGCACCATGCCCAGGCGCGACGGCAGCGACTTCAGGAACCAGATGTGAGCGACCGGGCTGGCCAGCTCGATATGGCCCATGCGCTCGCGGCGAACCTTGGCCAGCGTGACTTCCACGCCGCACTTCTCGCAGATCACGCCACGGTGCTTGAGGCGCTTGTACTTGCCGCACAGGCACTCGTAGTCCTTGATCGGCCCGAAGATCTTGGCGCAGAACAGCCCGTCGCGTTCGGGCTTGAACGTGCGATAGTTGATCGTCTCCGGCTTCTTGACTTCGCCGAACGACCACGACCGGATCTTCTCCGGCGACGCGATGCCAATGCGAATGGCGTCGAACTGTTCTTCCTGCGTAACCTGCTTGAACAGATCCAATAGCGCTTTCATGGCGACTCCTATCAGTTACGCTCGAGATCCATGTCGATCCCGAGCGACCGGATTTCCTTGACCAGCACGTTGAACGACTCGGGCATGCCGGCGTCGATCACGTGGTCGCCCTTGACGATGTTCTCGTACACCTTGGTACGGCCGTTCACGTCGTCGGACTTCACGGTCAGCATTTCTTGCAGCACATACGAGGCGCCGTAGGCTTCCAGCGCCCACACTTCCATTTCCCCGAAACGCTGGCCGCCGAACTGGGCCTTGCCGCCCAGCGGCTGCTGGGTCACCAGCGAGTACGGGCCGGTCGAACGGGCGTGCATCTTGTCGTCGACCAGGTGGTGCAGCTTCAGCATGTGCATGTAGCCGACCGTGACCGGACGCTCGAACATCTCGCCGGTGCGGCCGTCGTACAGGTAGGCCTGGGTCTTGGAGTTGGTCAGCTTGAGGCTCTCGGCCAGCTCGTCCGGATAGGCCAGGTCGAGCATCGCGCGGATGTCGCTTTCCGAGGCGCCGTCGAACACCGGCGTGGCGAACGGCACGCCGTTGCGCAGGTTCTGCGCCAGCTCGATCACCGCGTCGTCATCCAGCTCTTCCAGGCGGGCGGCCGTGCCGGTGGTGTTGTAGACCTTGCCGATGAACTCGCGCACCTTGGCCACTTCGACCTTGCGCGCTTCGGACAGCATCTCGTTGAAGCGCTGGCCCAGGCCCTTGGCGGCCCAGCCCAGGTGCACTTCCAGAACCTGGCCCACGTTCATCCGCGAAGGCACGCCCAGCGGGTTCAGCACGATGTCGACGGGGGTGCCGTCGGCCATGTGCGGCATGTCTTCCACCGGAGTGATCTTCGAGACCACGCCCTTGTTGCCGTGGCGGCCGGCCATCTTGTCGCCGGGCTGCAGGCGGCGCTTGACGGCCAGGTACACCTTGACCATCTTGAGCACGCCCGGGGGCAGCTCGTCGCCCTGGGTCAGCTTCTTGCGCTTCTCTTCGAAGGCGAGATCGAACTGGTGGCGCTTCTGCTCGATCGACTCCTTGGCCTGCTCGAGCGCGGTGGCCGCGGCTTCGTCGGCCAGGCGGATGTCGAACCACTGCCAGCGGTCCAGCTCGGCCAGGTAGGACTTGGCGATGGCCGCGCCCTTGGCCAGCTTGCGCGGGCCGCCGTTGACGACCTTGCCGACCAGCGACTTCTCGATACGGTCGAAGGTATCGTTTTCCACGATACGCAGCTGGTCGTTCAGGTCCTGGCGATAGCGCTTGAGCTCATCGTCGATGATGGACTGGGCACGCTTGTCGCGCACGATGCCTTCGCGCGTGAACACCTGCACGTCGATGACGGTGCCGACCATGCCCGAGGGCACGCGCAGCGAGGTGTCCTTCACGTCCGAGGCCTTCTCGCCGAAGATCGCGCGCAGCAGCTTCTCTTCCGGGGTCAGCTGGGTTTCGCCCTTGGGCGTGACCTTGCCGACCAGCACGTCGCCCGCCTCGACCTCGGCGCCGATGTAGACGATGCCCGATTCGTCCAGGCGGTTCAGCTGGCCTTCCGAGAGGTTGCTGATGTCGCGCGTGATTTCTTCCGAACCCAGCTTGGTGTCGCGGGCGACGACCGTCAGTTCCTCGATGTGGATGGAGGTGTAGCGGTCATTGGCCACCACGCGCTCCGACATCAGGATCGAGTCCTCGAAGTTGTAGCCGTTCCAGGGCATGAACGCGACCAGCATGTTCTGGCCCAGGGCCAGCTCGCCCAGGTCGCTGGAAGCGCCATCGGCCAGCACGTCGCCCTTGGCGATGATGTCGCCACGGCGCACGATGGGGCGCTGGTTGATGTTGGTGTTCTGGTTGGAACGGGTGTACTTGATCAGGTTGTAGATGTCGACGCCTACTTCGCCGGCGACGTTTTCCTCGTCGTTGACGCGGATCACGATGCGCTCGGCGTCGACGTAGTCGACCAGGCCGCCGCGCAGCGCCTGCACGGTGGTGCCGGAGTCGACCGCCACGGTGCGCTCGATGCCGGTGCCCACCACGGGCTTCTCGGGACGCAGGCAGGGCACGGCCTGGCGCTGCATGTTCGAGCCCATCAGCGCGCGGTTCGCGTCGTCATGCTCGAGGAACGGGATCAGCGAGGCGGCCACGGACACGATCTGCGACGGCGCCACGTCCATGTAGTGGACGTTCTCGGCGGCGGTCAGCATCGTTTCGCCGGCTTGGCGGCAGGCCACCAGATCGTCCACGAAGTGGCCTTCGTCGTCCAGCGTGGCGTTCGCCTGGGCGATCACGTAGCGGCTTTCCTCGATGGCCGACAGGTACTCGATCTGGTCGCTGACCTTGCCGTCCACGACCTTGCGGTACGGCGTCTCCAGGAAGCCGTACTCGTTCAGGCGGGCATACAGGGCCATCGAGTTGATCAGGCCGATGTTCGGACCTTCGGGCGTCTCGATCGGGCAGACGCGGCCGTAGTGGGTCGGGTGCACGTCGCGCACCTCGAAGCCGGCGCGCTCGCGCGTCAGGCCGCCGGGGCCCAGGGCCGAGACGCGGCGCTTGTGCGTGATCTCGGACAGCGGGTTGGTCTGGTCCATGAACTGCGACAGCTGGCTCGAACCGAAGAACTCCTTGATGGCGGCCGAGATCGGCTTGGAGTTGATCAGGTCGTGCGGCATCAGGTTCTCGGCCTCGGCCTGGCCCAGGCGCTCCTTGACGGCGCGCTCGACGCGCACCAGGCCGGCGCGGAACTGGTTCTCGGCCAGTTCGCCCACGCAGCGCACGCGGCGGTTGCCCAGGTGATCGATGTCGTCGATCTCGCCGCGGCCGTTGCGCAGCTCGACCAGCACCTTGATGGTGTCGAGGATGTCCTCGTTGCTGAGCGTCATCGCGCCCGTGATGTCGTTGCCGCGCCCCAGGCGGCTGTTGACCTTCATGCGGCCCACGCGCGACAGATCGTAGGTTTCCTCGCTGAAGAACAGGCGCTGGAACAGGGCTTCGACGGCTTCCTCGGTGGGAGGCTCGCCGGGGCGCATCATGCGATAGATCGCCACGCGCGCGGCGGTCTGGTCGGTGGTCTCGTCCACGCGCAGCGTCTGCGAGATGTACGGGCCCTGGTCCAGGTCGTTCGTGTAGAGCGTCTGGATCTCGCGCACGTTGTTCTCGCGCAGCTTGTTCAGCAGCGACTCGGTCAGCTCTTCGTTGGCGTGCGCCACGATCTCGCCGGTTTCCGGATCGACGACGTTGCGGGCCAGCGCGCGGCCCAGCAGGAAGTCTTCCGGCACCGAGATGCGCTTCGTGTCCGCGGCCACCAGGTCGCGGATGTGCTTGGCGTTGATGCGCTTGTCCTTGGCGACGATGACGTTGCCGGACTTGTCATTGATGTCGAAGCGCGCGACCTCGCCCTTCCAGCGCTCGGGCACGAACTCCATCAGCCCGCCCTCGCTCGCCAGCTCGAAGCTGTCGAACGAGAAGAAGTGCGCCAGGATGCTCTCGGGTGTCATGCCGATGGCCTTGAGCAGGATGGTCACGGGCATCTTGCGGCGGCGGTCGACGCGGAAGAACAGGATGTCCTTGGGGTCGAACTCGAAGTCCAGCCACGAGCCACGGTAGGGAATCACGCGGGCCGAGAACAACAGCTTGCCGGAACTGTGGGTCTTGCCGCGGTCGTGCTCGAAGAACACGCCGGGCGAACGGTGCAGCTGCGAGACGATGACCCGCTCGGTACCGTTGATGACGAACGATCCGGTGGAAGTCATGAGCGGGATCTCGCCCATGTAGACTTCCTGTTCCTTCACTTCCTTGACGGTGGGTTTGCTGGCCTCGCGATCGAGCAGGACCAGGCGCACCTTGGCGCGCAGGGGCGATGCGAAAGTCAGCCCACGCTGCTGGCATTCGCGCACGTCGAAGGCGGGTTCGCCCAGCACGTAGCTGACGAATTCCAGCCTGGCCATCTGGTTATGGCTGACGATGGGGAAGATCGAGGAGAATGCGGCTTGCAGGCCTTCTTCCTTGCGCTGCAGAGGTGCGGTATCCGACTGCAGGAAGGTACGATAGGACTCGAGCTGAGTTGCCAGCAGGAAAGGAACGGTTTGCACGTCCTCGCGCTTGGCGAAGCTCTTGCGGATGCGCTTCTTTTCGGTGAACGAGTAGGGCATGAGCACTCCGACTCAGGTTGCACGAACCACGGGTAATGGTCCTAAAATACGACTTCGAAATCTCAACGGGGCTACCCGCCGGCTGGGCCGGTACCCCTCTTCCGGGCTCCCCCGGTACGGGTTTCGGGTCCGCGGGCGGCATCATCCCCACCCACGCACCGGAAATCCGTTCGACGATCCGTGCGCGCAAAGCCACGCGAACCGGCGTTACTGCCACGGAAAACAGGCTTTAAAAGCCCATTTCCAAAAACGCAAAAACCCGGAGGCCGTTTTTCAGCGGCCACCGGGTACCGGCAAGGATCGAATTACTTGACTTCGACCTTGGCACCGGCTTCTTCGAGCTTCTTCTTGGCGGCTTCGGCATCGGCCTTGGCAACGCCTTCCTTGACGGGCTTCGGAGCGCCGTCGACCAGGTCCTTGGCTTCCTTCAGGCCCAGGCCGGTCAGCTCGCGCACGGCCTTGATGACGTTGACCTTGTTGGCGCCGACTTCGGCCAGGATCACGTTGAACTCGGTCTGCTCTTCAGCAGCGGCGGCAGCGCCACCGGCAGCGGCGGGAGCGGCGACAGCCACAGCGGCGGCAGCAGCCGACACGCCGAACTTCTCTTCCAGGTCCTTGATCAGTTCCGACAGTTCCAGGACGGTCAGGCCGGCGATGGCGTCGATGATTTCAGCTTTGCTAAGTGCCATTTTGTTTAAAACTCCAATGAATTTGATACCAGGTATTGGGTGTCGCTTCGTGTCACGAAATTCCGGGGGACGTTGACCAGAGCTATCTCAAGCCATACATCCCGTTGTGGTTCCGGCCGGCCCTTCGGGCCTTAACTTGCCGCTGCGCGTCAAGTTAGCCTTCACCGCAAGCAAGCGGCTACGCCGCTTGCTTGTCGCGCACGGCCGCGAGGCCACGCACGAACTTGGTCGGAACTTCGTTGAGCGTACGCACAAACTGTGCAACGGGCGCCTGGATGGTGCCCAGCAGCTTCGCCAGCAACTCTTCGCGCGAGGGCAGCGAGGCCAGAGCCTTGACGCCTTCGACGGACATGACGCCGTTCGGCAGGGCACCGCCCTTCAGAACGAGCTTGTCGTTGGTTTTGGCAAAGTCGGACAGGACCTTGGCGGCCGCGACCGGATCGGCGCTGATGGCGTACATCAGCGGACCGGTCAACTGCGACGACAGTCCCTCGAAGGGGGTGCCGGTCACAGCGCGGCGAGCCAGCGTGTTCTTCAGAACACGCAGGTAAACGCCCGATTCACGTGCTTGCTTGCGCAGTACGGTGACGGAAGCGACGTCCAGACCACGATACTCGGCGATAACGATCGATTGAGCCTTGGCGACTTGGGCCGAGATCTCTTCGACGACCACCGTTTTCTCTTGACGATTGAGACTCACGGTTTGAACACTCCATCATAAGACGCTCGGGATACCACCCCTTGCGTCAACCGAATGCGGCGAACCTGGTCGACTTCTTTGGATAAAGAATTCTTCCTGGGAGCGCCGTCTGCGCTGGATCCGTGCTTGGGCGGACAGCATTCCATGCCTGCCCGCGAGTCGCGGTTTTAAGATCCCCCGGGTACCTGGCAAGCCAGGGATTCCGGTTTCACTCCAGCGGTCTTTGACAGCAGCACCGCGCGTCCGGCTTGCGCCTCGCGCACGATGCAGCCCAAAGTCTGTTGCCCTGCGATTACTGCTGGCTGGCCGTCAGAGAGGCCTGGTCCACGCGGACACCGCCACCCATGGTGGACGACACCGCCAGCTTGCGCAGGTAAATACCCTTGGCCGTCGTCGGACGGGCCTTGTTCAGTGCATCGACCAGCGCCAGCAGGTTGCTCTGCAGCTGTTCGACGTTGAACGAGGCACGGCCGATGGTGGCGTGAATGATCCCGGCCTTGTCGGTACGGTACTGGACCTGACCGGCCTTGGCGTTCTTGACGGCGGTGGCGACGTCGGGCGTCACGGTGCCGACCTTGGGGTTCGGCATCAGGCCGCGCGGACCCAGGATCTGGCCCAGCGCGCCGACGACACGCATCGTGTCGGGCGAGGCGATGACCACGTCGAAGTCGATCTGGCCGCCCTTGATGCGCTCGGCCAAGTCTTCCATGCCGACGATGTCGGCGCCAGCGGCCTTGGCGGCCTCGGCCTTGTCGCCCTGGGCGAACACGGCCACGCGCACCGACTTGCCGGTACCGGCGGGCAGGACCACCGAGCCACGAACCAGCTGGTCGGACTTCTTGGCGTCGATGCCCAGTTGCACGGCCAGGTCGATGGACTCATCGAACTTGGCGGTCGCGGTTTCCTTCACCAGCGCCAGCGCTTCGGCGACGGGATACAGCTTGCTGCGATCGATCTTGGCGCGCAGCGCGGCTACACGTTTGGACAAGCGTGCCATGATTACAGACCCTCCACCGTGATGCCCATGCTACGGGCGCTGCCAGCGATCGTACGAACCGCGGCGTCCATGTCGGCAGCCGTCAGATCGGCTTGCTTGGTCTTGACGATTTCCTCGACCTGGGCGCGCGTCAGCGTGCCGACCTTGTCGGTATGGGGCTTGGGCGAACCCTTCTGGATGCCGGCAGCCTTCTTGATGAGGATGGTCGCCGGGGGCGACTTCATCACGAAGGTGAAGCTCTTGTCGGCAAAGGCGGTGATCACCACGGGAATCGGCAGACCGGGTTCCATGCCCTGGGTCTTGGCGTTGAACGCCTTGCAGAATTCCATGATGTTCAGGCCGCGCTGACCCAGCGCCGGACCGATCGGGGGGGACGGATTGGCTTTACCAGCTGGCACTTGCAGCTTGATGAAGCCGACGATTTTCTTCGCCATGCTTGACTCCTTGCGGGTACTTGCGCAGGCCGTTCAGGCCTGCTCCCCGGGGTTGACGGTCGGGGTTGTCCGCGGCGCGAACGCCGCGAGCCGGATGGCGCTGACCGTAGCGCCCCATCCGGCCATATATCTGGTCAGGACTTCTCGACCTGGCTGAAATCGAGCTCCACCGGGGTCGATCGGCCGAAGATCGTGACCGACACGCGCAGCTTGCTCTTTTCGTAGTTCACGTCTTCCACGTTGCCGTTGAAGTCGGTGAACGGACCTTCCTTGATGCGGACCATTTCGCCCACCTCGAAGAGGATCTTGGGACGCGGCTTCTCCACACCCTCTTCCATCTGCGACAGGATCTCGTCGACCTCGCGCTGGGGGATGGGCGTGGGACGGTTGCCCGACCCACCCACGAAACCGGTCACCTTGTTGGTGTTCTTCACCAGGTGCCAGGTCTCGTCGGTCAGATCCATCTCGACCAGCACGTAGCCGGGGAAGAAACGCCGCTCGGTAATGGACTTCTGGCCACCCTTGACCTCGATGACCTCTTCCGTGGGCACCAGGATGCGACCGAAGGAGGTCTGCAGCGCGGCCCGCTCGATGCGTTCCGTCAGCGCCTTCTGGACGCTTTTTTCCATGCCGGAATAGACATGGACAACGTACCAACGTTTGCTCATCGTCTCGTTTCCGCCGTGTTATTTCCAACCAAGAATGAGGTCGTACAGCACCCATTCGATGGTCTTGTCTGTGACCCACAGGAACAACGCCATGACCACCACGAACGCGAACACCGCAACGGTGGTCTGGATGGTTTCCTTGCGGGACGGCCATACGACCTTGCGCGTTTCCTGGACCGAATCCTGGCCGAAAGCGACCAGGCGCCGCCCGGGCTCGCTGAACCAGCCGATCACGAGGGCAACGACCACGCCGGCGACGATGGCGCCCACCCGGGCGATCGTGGGGCTGCCTGCCAAGGCGTAGAACCCCACCAGCCCAGCGACGAATGCCGCGATGGCCAGGCCCAGCTTGATGCGGTCGGCAGTGCTAGTTACGGTTTCTACGTTTGGATTCGACATCTTTTCGTCCGGGCAGCGCCAGACCTGCTGGCGGTGACGGTGCTTGCAAAACACCCGGGGCAGAAGCCGCGCCGGGCTTTCTGTCGGAAGCCGCGGCTAGACCCCGCAGGCTCCGGGAGAAGTGGCAGGGGAAGAGGGAATCGAACCCACAACCTTCGGTTTTGGAGACCGACGCTCTGCCAATTGAGCTATTCCCCTATGGATGAAGCCCCCCCGAATTCTTTAGGGAGGGCTTTCAAACTTTTACCGCCAACTACTGTACTTTCGCACTACGTCTTATCCCGCGCCAGGCGCGGGACAAGGGTCTCAAGCAATAATTTTAGCGACGACGCCGGCGCCGACGGTACGACCGCCTTCACGGATGGCGAAGCGCAGGCCTTCTTCCATGGCGATCGGCGCCAGCAGCTTGACCGTGATCGACACGTTGTCGCCCGGCAGCACCATCTCCTTGTCCTTGGGCAGCTCGATCGTGCCCGTCACGTCCGTCGTACGGAAGTAGAACTGGGGACGATAGCCGTTGAAGAACGGCGTATGACGGCCGCCCTCTTCCTTCGACAGCACGTACACCTCGGCCGAGAACTCCGTGTGCGGCGTGATCGAACCCGGCTTGGCCAGAACCTGGCCACGCTCGACGTCTTCACGCTTGGTGCCGCGCAGCAGGATACCCACGTTGTCACCGGCCTGGCCCTGGTCCAGCAGCTTGCGGAACATTTCCACGCCCGTGCACGTCGTCTTGACCGTGTCCTTGATACCGACGATCTCGATTTCCTCGCCGACCTTGATCACGCCACGCTCGATACGCCCCGTCACCACCGTGCCACGACCCGAGATCGAGAACACGTCTTCCACCGGCATCAGGAACGCTCCGTCGACCGCACGCTCGGGCGTCGGGATGTACGAGTCCAGCGCCGCCGCCAGTTGCAGGATCGCCTGCTCGCCCAGCTCGCCCTTGTCGCCTTCCAGCGCCATGCGGGCCGAGCCCTTCACGATCGGCGTATCGTCGCCCGGGAAGTCGTACTTCGACAGCAGTTCCCGGACTTCCATTTCCACCAGCTCCAGCAGCTCGGCGTCGTCAACCAGGTCCGCCTTGTTCAGGAACACGATGATGTACGGCACGCCAACCTGCCGCGACAGCAGGATGTGCTCGCGCGTCTGCGGCATCGGGCCGTCAGCGGCCGACACCACCAGGATCGCGCCGTCCATCTGCGCCGCGCCCGTGATCATGTTCTTCACGTAGTCCGCGTGCCCCGGGCAGTCAACGTGCGCGTAGTGACGGGTCTCCGTCTCGTATTCCACGTGCGCCGTGTTGATCGTGATCCCACGCGCCTTCTCTTCCGGCGCCGCGTCGATCTGGTCGTACGCCTTGGCCTCGCCGCCGAACTGCTTCGACAGCACCGTCGTGATCGCCGCCGTCAGCGTCGTCTTGCCGTGGTCAACGTGACCGATCGTGCCCACGTTCACGTGCGGCTTGGTACGCTCAAACTTGCCTTTTGCCATGGCTGACTCCCGCCTCTGGATGCCTGCTATAACGGATGGAACCGAAAAAAACTGGTGCCCATGACGCGGATCGAACGCGTGACCTCTCCCTTACCAAGGGAGTGCTCTACCACTGAGCCACATGGGCGAATTCTGTACTGCAATCACCGGACCGTCCGGCAACTCACCGGAAACCCGGGCGCCTGCGACGACCTCGTTGGAGCGGGTGAAGGGAATCGAACCCTCGTCGTAAGCTTGGAAGGCTTCTGCTCTACCATTGAGCTACACCCGCCTACCTGGTACTGCTACTGCCGCGGACCCCACCGCCGCCAAACCTTCCGGCCAAAATTTTGACCAGCCGCTTGAGTTACAGCACGCTTCAAGCCACTGGCCACGAATTTCACCGGAAAGCAAAGCCGTTGGTGGAGGGGATTGGATTCGAACCAATGTAGGCGCAAGGCCAACAGATTTACAGTCTGCCCCCTTTAACCACTCGGGCACCCCTCCGCCGGGGAACGAAAGATTATGAAGGAGTCTGAATCGAATGTCAATTCACGCTCCCGGCCTATCCGTATCCGTCCCCAGGGCAGTTCGCTAATATAGACGAAAACGCCACCGCGCCCGACGCGCCCACCCCTTCGAGATACTCCCATGCACCAGGAAGCCATCGTCATCAGCCGCGCCGGCGGCCCCGAAGTCCTCGTTTCCGAGAATCGCCCCGTTCCCGCCCCCGGCCCGGACGACGTGCTCATCCAGGTAAGCTGGGCCGGCGTCAACCGGCACGATTGCGGCCAGCGCTCCCGCGGCCCCAACGACCATGAGTCGGACGTTCCCGGCCTGGAGGTGGCCGGCCGGGTGCATGCCGTGGGCGCCAACGTCCGCGACCTCGCTCCAGGCACCCCGGTCTGCGCCCTGGTGGACGGCGGCGGCTACGCGCAATACGCCTTGGCCCACCGCGCCCTGGTGCTGCCCGTGCCGGACTCGCTCACGCTCGAGCAGGCCGCCTGCCTGCCCGAGGCGGCCTTCACCGTCTGGTACAACTTCTTTTCAGTGGCCGCCATGCAACCCGGCGAAACGGCGCTCATCCACGGCGGGACCAGCGGCATCGGCGTATTCGCCATCCAGTTGCTGCGCGCGCTGGGCCACCCGGTCTACGCCACCAGCGGCAGCGACGAGAAATCGGCTTTCGCGCAGTCCCTGGGCGCCAGCCGGGTGTTCAACTACCGTACCGAAGCCTTCGCCGAGATCATGGCCCGCGAGGGCCTGGCCGCGGACGTGGTGCTGGACATGTCGGGCGGGCGGCACACCGAACAGAACCTGGCCGCGCTGGCCTACGGCGGCCGCATCGTGCACCTATCGGGCGGCTCGGGCGCGCCGCTCCAGGCCTCCCTGCGCGCCATCATGCAGAAAGAGGCACGCATCACCGGCTCGATGATGCGCCCGCTGCCGCTGGACCGGAAGATGCGGGTGGCCGAGGCCCTGCGCACCCGGGTCTGGCCGCTGCTGGGCAAGGAGATCCGGCCCGTGATCCAGCGCACCTACCCGCTGTCGCAGGCCGCCCAGGCCCATCGCGACATGGAAACGGGCGACCACATCGGCAAGCTGCTGCTGGAAGTGCGGGCCTGATGCGGGCGCGGCTGCCCTCGCGCCGCCCTACAGGTCCAGGGCGACCGCTTCCTTGATGGTGGACAACGCGAAACTGGAGCGGATGTCCACGACGGACGGATGCTTCATCAGCGTATCCATCGCGAATTTCGAAAAATGCGCCAGGTCCCGCACCTGGACGCGCACCAGATAATCCATGTCGCCCGTCATCGCGTAGCAGGCCACGACCTCGGGCCAGGCCTGCACGTCGCGGGCGAACTGCTCGATGGGCGCGTGGCCGCCGTTGACGTGCTTCTGCAGGCGCACGCTGACGTAGGCCAGGAGACCCAGCCCTACCTTTTCCGGATCTACCACCGCCATGTACTGGCGGATCACCCCCCGCTCTTCCAGGCGCCGGACCCGCCGCAGGCAAGGGCTGGGCGACAAGGCCACGCGTTCGGCCAGTTCCTGGTTCGTCAGGCGTCCATCGCGCTGCAATTCCACCAGGATCCGCCGGTCCGTCCGATCCAATTCAATTTCCGCCATCTTCCGCCCCGATTCCCTATATTTCTTTTATTTTATTGCTCAGAACACCTTTATTCGAGCAATCTTTGGAATCATTCGCCTCGCGATCATTCCTACAATGCCGTCTGGGATTCCTTTCGATCAGAGGCGCGCGGCGCCACAGCGGAGACAGCCATGACCACCCCCTTCCAGCCCTGGGACAACCCCATGGGTACCGCCGGATTCGAATTCGTCGAATACGCCGCTCCGGATCCCGCCGCCCTGGGCAAGGTGTTCGAAGGCCTGGGCTTCAAGGCGATCGCTCGCCACCGCCACAAGAACGTGCTGCTTTACCGCCAGGGCGGCATCAATTTCATCGTCAACGCCGAACCCGACTCGTTCGCGCAGCGCTTCGCTCGCCTGCACGGCCCTTCGATCTGCGCGATCGCCTTCCGGGTGAACGACGCGGCGGCGGCCTACAAGCGCGCGCTGGAGCTGGGCGCCTGGGGCTTCGACGGGCACAGCGGCCCCATGGAGCTGAACATCCCGGCCATCAAGGGCATCGGCGACTCGCTGATCTATTTCGTTGACCGGTGGCGCGGCAAGAACGGCCGCAACGGCGGGATCGGCGACATCGACATCTACGACGTGGACTTCGAGCCGCTGGAGCCGGCGCGAGCCAGCGAGGACGCGGGCCACCGCGGCGCCGGCCTGACCCTGATCGACCACCTGACGCACAACGTGCACCGGGGCCGCATGAGCGAGTGGGCGGATTTCTACGAACGGCTGTTCAATTTCCGCGAGATCCGCTACTTCGACATCGAGGGCAAGGTCACGGGCGTCAAGTCCAAGGCCATGACCTCGCCCTGCGGACGCATCCGCATTCCCATCAACGAGGAAGGCAACGACGAGAAGGGCCAGATCCAGGAATACCTGGACCTCTACCACGGCGAGGGCATCCAGCATATCGCGCTGGGCACGGACGACATCTACGCCACCGTCGAGGCGCTGCGGGCCTCGGGCGTGGTCTTCCTGGACACGCCGGACACGTACTATGAACTGCTGGACAAGCGCCTGCCGGGCCACGGCGAAGACGTCGCGCGGCTGGCGAAGAACCGCATCCTGCTGGACGGCGCGCCCGGCGGCGGCCTGCTGCTGCAGATCTTCACGCAGACCGTGATCGGCCCGATCTTCTTCGAGATCATCCAGCGCAAGGGCGACGAAGGCTTCGGCGAAGGCAACTTCAAGGCCTTGTTCGAATCGATCGAGCTGGATCAGATGCGGCGCGGGGTGTTATAGCCCCCCCTACGCGCTGACGCGCGCCCCCAGGGGCGATGCGGGTGGACCGGCGGAGCCGGATCCACCGCATCCTGGGTCTAGTCCTTTTATCTTAGGGTGTGGCGGCTGCGCTTCGCTGGCTGCCAACTGTTCGGCATGCCGAGAGGTGGGCCGGAAACTTGCGTTTTGCCGACCGGCCGTCTCAAGGCCGGGCGGAGCCTACCGTCCGGATGCCGTCCACGGGGGGGAGCTTGGTGGCCTGGACTTCGACGCGCTCGCCGCCCTGGTCCAGCACCACGCCGCCGCCCAGGACCTCGGCCAGCGTGACGCCTTCGGCCAGCTGGGTGCCGACCGCGTAGGCGCGGGCGGGGCGGCCGTCTATGGCCAGGACCGCGGAGCCGCTGGGTCCGGCGGCGATGAGGCCGGCCACGACCACCTGGATCTTCGCCCCGGCGCCCGTGCCGAACCAGCCGGCCACCGGGCCGGTGTCGGTCTGCAGGGCACCGTCGCCGACCGCCGTGGGTGGGGCCGGCGGGGGAGAAGGCGCGAGCAGGATGGCTCCCCACACGCCTATGCCCGCCGCGAGCGCCAGCAGCGCGACGAAGGTGCTCGATCGGGGGAGACTGGGGATTACCCGCATCACTGACTCCGGCAGGGGCCGCCTTGGCGCGGCCGGTCAAAACGGTCCATTTTGCGGGGGGAATGTGACAGGGATACCCGCATCATGAATTGTCATCTAAAGCAGCGATAATAGGTGCCGCAAAAATTACGACACGGAGTTTACGCTGTGACACGGTCACGCTCTATCCGCGCCCGGCGCCAGGCCGGCTTTACCCTGATCGAGATCATGGTCGTCGTGGTCATCCTGGGCATCCTGGCGGCGCTGGTCGTGCCGCGGGTGCTCGATCGGCCCGACCAGGCCCGGGCGGTTGCCGCCCGGCAGGACATTTCCGGCATCATGCAGGCGCTGAAGCTGTACCGCCTGGACAACGGCCGCTACCCCACGACCGAACAAGGCCTGCGTGCCCTGGTCGAACGGCCCGCGACCGGACAGGTGCCTCCGAACTGGAAGCAGTACCTCGACCGCCTGCCCGCCGATCCCTGGGGCAATCCGTACCAATACCTGAACCCGGGCGTACACGGCGCCGACGTCGACGTGTTTTCGCTGGGCGCCGACGGCCAGCCCGGCGGCGAAAACGCCAATGCCGACGTCGGTTCCTGGGACCTCTGATCCCCGGCGCCGCCCCGCTGCCCGCGGCGTCGGCGCAGGCCCCCGGCGCGCCCGGGGGTTCACGCTGATCGAATTGATGGTCGTGGTCGTGATCGTCGGCATCGCCGCTGCGGCCGTGACCATCCGGGCCTTTCCCGACCGCCGCAAGCTGCTCCGGGACGACGCCGAACGGCTGGCCCAGCTGTTCTCGGTGGCCCAGGGCGAGGTCCGCGCCGACGGTCGCCGCATCACCTGGCAGGCGGACGAGCAAGGCTACCGCTTCGTCCGCCGCGCCCGCGCGCTGACGCCGGGCGCGGTCACGGCCGCGGGCACCTCCTCCACCACGCTGGACACCTTCGGCCGCGACGAACTGCTGCGGCCACGACGCTGGGCCGACGGTCCGGTCACCGTGCAGGTCGAGCCGCCCGGCCCGCCCGTATTCACGTCGGAGTGGATTCCGGGTCCGCTCATCGTCAGGCTGCGCAACGCCGACGCGATCGTGACCATCCTGCGCGACGAGGCGGGACGCTATGCGGTCCAGTGAAGCCGGCTTCACCCTGGTCGAAGTGCTGGTCGCCCTGGCCATCGTGGGCGTGGCGCTGGCCGCGTCGGTACGGGCGGTCGGCCTGATCGCGCAGAACAATGCCGCGCTGCGCGCCAAGTCGCTGGCGCTGGTCGAGGCCGAGAACCAGTTGGCCGAGCTGCGCCTGGCCCGCCTCATGCCCAGCCCCGGACGCCAGCTGGTCAACTGCCCGCAGGGCGGTCAGGCCATGCAGTGCGAACAGGTATTCACCAATTCGGACAACACCAACATCCGCCAGGTGATGATCCGCGTCCATCCCGAAGGCGATCCCGACCGCGTGCTGGCGCAGGTCAACGGCTTCCTGAGCGCGCTGCCATGACCCGACGCGCGCAGGCCGGCTTCACGCTGATCGAGGTCCTCGTCGCCATTTCCCTGATGGCGGTGGTGGCCATCATCTCGTGGCGCGGGCTGGAGAACGTCAGCGCCCTGCAGCGACGGCTGGCGGGAGATGCCGACGAGGTCGAGAGCGTCACGCGCATGCTGGGCCAGATGGAGCGCGACCTGGCGATGCGCGCGCCGGACGCGCTGCTGGACACCGGCACCGCCACGGCCACCGGCGCGCGTCTGCCGCAAAGCCTGCGCATCACGATCAAGGAAACGCCCGACGCCTCGGCCACGCTGGAGATCATCCGCGCCGACGCCGCCGATCCGGCCGGCTGGCAGCGCGTCGTCTGGTTCCTGGACGGCACGGTGCTGCGCCGCGCGGCCGGCGCCTCGGCCCGCCTCTATCCCCTGCCCGCGGCGGGCGGCGGCGCGGCGATCCTGGGCGGCGTGACGCGTTTCGTCATACGCGCCTGGGTACCCGGCCAGGGCTGGATCAATACCCCCTTTCCCGCCACCGGCACCCCGTTCACCGGCCTGGAGCTGTCGGCCGAACGCCGGACCGGCGAACGCGTGGAACGCTATCGCCGCGTGGTGGTGCTCGAATGACGCGGCGGCCCGACCCTCGCGCCAGGCGCCGGCAGCGCGGCATGGCGGTAATCAGCGCGCTGCTGATCGTGGCCGCCGTGGCCGTGCTGGTAACCGGCCTTTTCCAGCGCCAGGCGGCGTCGGTGCGGGCGGTCGAGAACGAACAGGCCCGCATCCAGGCCCGCTGGCTGTTGCTGGGCGGCCTGGACTGGGCGCGGCTGGTCCTGCGCGAGGACGCCCGCCGCAACAACACCACGCGCCTGGGCGAGCTGTGGGCCACGCCCGTGGCCGATACCCGCATCACCCGCCCCGGGGACGACCGGGTGGCCCTGTTCTCCGGCCGCATCGAGGATGAACAGGGCAAGTACAACCTGCGCAACCTGGCCAAGGCCGGCGTGCCGCAGCCCATGGAGATCGCGGCCCTGGACCGGCTGTGCGCGATGCTGGGCCTGCCCGGCAGCCTGGCGCCGCGGATCGCCGTGCGGATCGCCAGCGCGCAGGCGGTGCCGGGCACTTCCGGAGAAACGGGTACGGGAACAGGAACGGGTACGGGCAGCGGCACGGGAACCGGCCAGAACGGGGAAGCAAGCCAGGGCCGCGGCCCTTCCGCCCCGATGATACGGACGGTGGACGACCTGGAAGGCATCACCGACGTGGACGAAAAGACCATCGAAGCCCTGCGCCCCTACGTCACGGTGCTGCCCGAAACCACCGCGGTCAATGCCAACACGGCCCCCGCCGAGGTGCTGGCGGCGGTGGTGCCGGGCCTGTCGCTGGCGCAGGCCCGCGCGCTGACCGAGCAGCGCAACGCCGGCACCTGGTTCAACGACCGTGCCGATTTCGGCAACCGCCTGGCCAATCCTGACATTACTATCAGCGACTCGCAGATCGTCACCGCCAGCAAGTGGTTCATGGTTTCCGGCACCGTGACGCTGGAGCGCGCTGCCGTCACAATGCAGGCGCTCGTCTCGCGGGCCAATGCCAATTCACCCACCGTGGTCTGGAAGAGGGAGACCAATTGAAGACAACGTTGCGGCTAGAGCTGCCCGCCCTATCCCTGCTGCATGCCGACTCGCGGGTGGCGTTCGCGCTGCTGGACCGGCAGCATGCCGTCCAGCGGACGGGCGAACTGCCGCTGGCCGAACTGGCCGCGGCCGTGCCGCCCAGCCGCGTCGAGGGCATCCTGCACCCGGCCGACAGTGTGCTGACCACCGTCACGGTGCCGCCCCTGCCCACGCACCGGCTGCAGGCCGCCGTCGCCGGAGCGGTCGAGCCCATGCTGCTGGGCGACATCGAAGGCCTGGCGGTCGCCCACGGCGCCCGCGCCGGCGATGGCTCCGTCTCCGTGGCCTGGGCGGCCCGCGAGCCGCTTGCGCGCGCCCTGCGGCTGCTGGCCGACAGCGGCCTGCCCGCCGACGCCCTGGTGCCGGCTCCGCTGGCCCTGCCGCTGACCGACACGGGCTGGACCGTGCTGGTGCGCGACGACCACGTGGTGGTGCGCACCGGTCCCCAGGCCGGCCAGGTCTGGGCCATCGACCCGTTCGCGACGACCGATGCCGATCCGGCGGTGGCGGCGCTGCTGCCCGCGCTCGAGCAGGATGCGCCCGGTGTCGTCGGCTGGATCGACCCGCAGCCCGCGGGCTGGCCCGAACTCTCGGCGACCGAGCGGCGCGCGTTGCCCACCGGGGCGCGCTGGCAGGGCGTGCTTCCGGGGTGGTCGCTGGCCCTGGCCGACCTGCAACCCCATCGCTCCGGCCGTTCGCCGTGGCGCCAGCCGGCCGCCTGGGCGGCCGGCGCGGCCGCCGTGTGGCTCGTGGGCCTGAACATCCACGCCTGGCAACTGGGCCGCGAGGAAGTCGCCCTGCGCCAGCGCATGGCCACCCAGGTCAAGACGGCGTTCCCGGACATTCCCGTGGTGCTGGATCCGCTGCGCCAGGCCGAACAGCGGCGCGATGCGTTGCGAGCCGCGGGCGGCGAATTCGGCTCATCCGATTTCCTGCCGCTGGCGCTGGCGACCACGCAACTGCTGCCGGCCGCCACGAACAACGTCGTCGCGCTGCGCTACACCCAGGGCGAACTGAAGCTGGAGCTGGTGGACGACGGCATAGGCATGGTCGCCAAGGCCGGCGCCGCGCCGCCACCGGCGCCAACGCAGCAGCAACAGGCCACGCATGGCCTGCGGCGCCTCATGCAGCGCCGGGAACAGGCCGCCGCGCCCGCGCCCACGGCAGCGCCCGTGGCGAGCCGGATGGAAATCGATCCGGCCATCCTGCAGCGCGCCGAGGGCCTGGGCCTGCAGGTCACGCACGACGACGGCGTCTGGACCATCCGCTCCGCCGCCAGCGCGGGCCAGGACGGGGGCACGCGCCCGGCGCCCCAGGGCGGCGGCGTGCGCATTCAACAGGACAACCCGCGACGATGAATCTCCCCGCTTTCAAACTTTCCATGCCGCCGGCGCTGGCCCGGCTGGGCGAAGACGCCGGACGGCGCTGGGCCCGGCTCGCACCGCGCGAGCGCCGCCTGCTGAGCATCGCCGGCGCGGTGGCCGGCATCGCCCTGGTGTTCCTGCTGTTCATCGAACCCGCCTGGACCCGCGCCAACCGACTGGAAGCGCAATTGCCGCTGCTGCGCACGCAGGCGGCCCGCGTCGACGCGCTGACGACCGAGGCGCGCAGCCTGCAGCGGGTGACCAGCGGCCGGATGACGGCCGACGAAACCCGCCAGGCCCTGGCCCAGAGCCTGGAGCGCGCCGGCATCGCCGCCGAGGTCGCTCCCGCCGACGCACCGGCGGGCACCAGCGGCGATGCCTGGCAGGTCACCGTCGACCGGGTGCAGGCCGCGGGCCTCATGCAGTGGCTGGCCTCGGTGCCCGGCCGCACCCGCCTCCAACTGGCGCAAGCCGATCTCGAACGCCCCACGGACGATAACGGACGCCTGCTGACGGGCAAGGCGTCGGGCGTCCTGGTCTTCACCCCGGCCACGGCCGGACAGGGCCGCTGATGCGCACCTGGCTCAAGATCCTCCTGTGCGTCCTGGTGGCCCTGGCCGCCGCCCTGGCGGTACTGCCGGCCCGCTGGCTGATCGCGATCCTGCCCGCCCAATGGCCGGTGGCGGTGGTCGACGCCTCGGGCACCATCTGGCGCGGCAGCGCGCTGCTTGCCCTCGGTTTCCCCGAGGCCCGCAGCACCCTGCCCACGCCCGTCGAATGGAAGACGACATGGGACGGCGGCCCGGCGGTCGAGATCCGCCATCCCTGGCTGGACGGCCCGCTGGGGCTGCGCCTGCAGACCAACGGCTTCCTGCTGTCGGGCCGCACGCTGAAGCTCCCCGCCTCGACGCTGGCGCAGCTGGGCGCGCCCTTCAACACCCTGCGCCCCACCGGCGACGTGCGGCTCAAGTGGCCGTCCCTGCGGCTCAACGGCGGCATTCCGCCCGGCGAGCTCCTGGACGCCGAGTGGAGCGACGCCGGTACCGCGCTGTCGCTGCTGCGGCCCATCGGCCACTATCGCGCGCGCCTGACCGGAGAAGCCGGCGGCGCCGTCGCGCTCGCGCTGTCCACGCTGTCCGGCCCCCTGACCATGGAAGGGTCCGGACGCTGGGCCGCGCGTACCGGCTTCCGCTTCAACGGGGTCGCCCGCCCCGCCCCCAATGCCTCGCCCGAGGCCCGCGCCGCGCTGCAAAGCACGCTATCGGCGCTGGGTCGCCGCTCGGGCGACGATTCCATCCTGCAAATCGGCCGCTAACATCATGCCTATGCTCAACCAAGCCCCTTTCCGCAACCGACCGGCCCCGGCACCCTTCGCCCGGACGCTGGCCGCGGCGGTCTCCTCGGCCATGCTGGCGCTGGCCGTACCGCCGGCCGGAGCGGCCGCCGCCGCAGGCCCCGCCAATGCCTCGGCGGCCGACGGCGTGGTGCTCAACTTCGTCAACACCGAGCTGGAAGCGGTGGTACGCGCGCTGGGGCAGTTCACCGGCAAGACCTTCCTGGTCGATCCGCGGGTGAAGGGCCAGCTGACACTGGTTTCCGAGAACCCCGTCAACCGCGACACGGCCTATCGCATGCTGCTGGGCGCGCTGCGCATGCAGGGCTTCGCGGTGGTGGAAGTGGATGGCGTCAGCAAGGTGGTTCCGGAAGCCGACGCCAAGCTGCAGGGCAGTCCCGTCACCAGCGGCGCCGGCGCCAACAGCGGCCAGCTCGTCACGCAGGTGTTCAAGCTCAACTACGAAAGCGCGACCAATCTCGTGCCCGTGCTGCGGCCCATGATCGCGCCGAACAACCCGATCAACGCCTACCCGGGCAACAACACGCTGGTCATCACCGACTACGCCGACAACCTCAAGCGCATCGCCAACGTCATCGCCAGCGTCGATACGCCCTCGGCCATCGCCACGGACCTGATCGAGATCAAGTACGGCATCGCCACCGACGTGGCCGCGCTGGTCACCAAGCTGCTCGACCCGGGTACCGGCGGCGACGCCACGCAGCGGATCACCGCGGTGGCGGACCCGCGCACGAACAGTGTGCTGCTGCGGGCCAGCAGCCCGGCGCGCAACAAGCTCGCGCGCGACCTGATCGCCAAGCTGGACAACCCAGCCGCCCGTGCCACGAACATGCACGTCGTCTACCTGCGCAACGCCGAAGCGGTCAAGCTGGCCGAAGTGCTGCGCGGCGTGCTGACCGGGCAGTCGGGCACCGGCACGATGGGCGGTACCGGCAGCCTGGGCGGCGGGATGAGCGGCGGCCTCGGCACGGGCCTGGGCGGCTCGACCGGCCTCTCGGGCAACAACACCTCGTCCCTCGGCAATAATTCCAATACCTCGGGCACGTCCGGCGCCCTGGGCGGCGCGACCGGGCTGGGCGGCTCCAGCACCCTGGGCAGCGGCACGACCCAGGCCGGCTCGACCGTGTTCACGGGCGGCGGCGCGACGGTGCAGGCCGACGCCACCACCAACACGCTCATCATCACCGCGCCCGAGCCGCTTTACCGCAGCCTGCGCGAGATCGTCGACCAGCTCGACGTGCGCCGCGCGCAGATCTTCGTCGAAAGCCTGATCGTCGAAGTCTCGGCCGAGACCGCCGCCGAGTTCGGCATCCAGTGGCTGACCGGGCTGGGCAACCTGAACGCGGGCAACGGCACCGCCGTGGTGGGCGGCACCAGCTTCGGCGGCACGGGTTCGAACATCATCGGCGCGGCACAGAACATAGGCTCCATCGGCAAGGGCCTGAGCATCGGCATCGCCAAGGGCTCGGTCAACATCCCGGGCATCGGCCAGGTCACCAACCTGGGCTTCCTGGCCCGTGCCCTGGAAACCCAGGCCGGCGGCAACATCCTCTCCACGCCCAATCTGCTGACCCTGGACAACGAACAGGCCAGCATCATCATCGGCCAGAACGTGCCCTTCATCACCGGCCAGTACGCGCAGACCGGCAGCACGTCCACCGTCAGCCCCTTCCAGACCATCGAGCGCAAGGACGTGGGCCTGACGCTCAAGGTCAAGCCGCAGGTATCCGAAGGCGGCACGGTGAAGATGACCATCTACCAGGAAGTCAGCAGCGTCGACGAGAGCAAGTCCAACAGCGCGGGCATCATCACCAACAAGCGCGCCATCGAATCCAACGTGCTGGTGGACGACGGCCAGATCATCGTCATCGGCGGCCTGATCCAGGACCAGGTCACCGGCAGCGTGGAAAAGGTGCCGGGGCTGGGCGACATTCCCGTGCTGGGCAACCTCTTCCGCTACGACAACCGCAAGCGCACCAAGACCAACCTCATGGTGTTCCTGCGGCCCTACGTGGTGCGCGAAGGCGGCTCGCAAAGCAGCCTGATGATCGACCGCTACGAATACATGCGCGCGCAGCAGGCCCAGGCGCAGCCCGGCTCGCACTGGCTGCTGCCCGACATGCAGGCGCCCCAGCTGCCGCCGCGCGTGCCGGGCGTGGGCGATCCGGTCCAGAGCGGCCGCGCCGGGGCGGGCAACGTGCCCCCCACGACCATTCCGCGCGACGTCTCCGCCCTGCAATCGACCGACCCGACCATCGTGCTCCAGGTATTCGGCGCGCCCTCGGAAAGCGAAGCCCAGCTGGCGGCGCGCCGGGTGGCCGACGCCGGCATGAGCGCCTACGTGGTCCACGACGACGCGCAGCGCTGGGACGTGCGCATGCGCGTGGCGCGCGACCGCGTCACGGTGGACACGACACTGGCGGCCCTGCGCGACCTGGGCTATGCCGCCGAGATCGTGACGCGGCCATGAATCCGCTGCCTTATTCGTGGGCCCGCGCCCAGCGGGCACTGCTCAGCATGCGGCCCGACGGCAACCTGCTGACGGTCAGCCCGCGCACGCCGGCCTGGGCCATCGCCGAGGTCCAGCGCCGCCATGGCGCGGTGCGCATCGCGCGGATTTCCGACGCCGAACTGGAAACCCGCCTGACCGCGGCCTACGCCGACACCGGCGACGCCGCCGCGGTGGTGGGCGCGGCCGAGAACGAGATCGACCTGGCGCGCCTGATGCAGGATATCCCCGAAGTGGAAGACCTGCTCGAAACCCAGGACGACGCGCCCGTCATCCGGATGATCAACGCGCTGTTCACCCAGGCCGCGCGCGACGGAGCGAGCGATATCCATATCGAGCCCTTCGAGACCCACTCGGTGGTGCGCTACCGCGTGGACGGGACGCTGCGCGACGTGGTCAGCCCGCGCAAGGCGCTGCACGCGGCATTGATCTCGCGCATCAAGATCATGGCCAACCTCGACATCTCGGAAAAGCGCCTGCCGCAGGATGGCCGCATCGCGCTGCGCGTGGGGGGCCGTCCCATCGACGTGCGGGTATCCACGCTGCCCACCGGGCACGGCGAACGCGCGGTGCTGCGCCTGCTGGACAAGGAAGCGGGCCGGCTCGAGCTGTCGCGCCTGGGCATGGACGCCGGATTGCTGCAACAGCTGGACCGGCTCATCCACCAGCCCCACGGCATCGTCCTGGTCACCGGCCCTACCGGCAGCGGCAAGACCACCACGCTGTACGCCGCGCTGGGCCGGCTCGATGCCTCCACCACCAACATCCTGACGGTGGAAGATCCGATCGAGTACGACCTGCCCGGCATCAGCCAGACCCAGGTCAACTCCAAGATCAGCATGAGCTTCGCGCTCGCGCTGCGCGCCATCCTGCGCCAGGATCCGGACGTGATCATGATCGGCGAGATCCGCGACCTGGAAACCGCGCAGATCGCGGTGCAGGCCTCGCTGACCGGCCACCTGGTGCTGGCGACGCTGCACACCAACGACTCCGTGTCCGCGGTGACCCGCCTGACCGATATGGGCGTGGAACCCTTCCTGCTGTCGTCCTCGCTACTGGGCGTGCTGGCACAGCGCCTCGTGCGGCGCCTGTGCCCCGACTGCAAGGCGCCGCACACCGAGCCGGACGGCCGCACGGTGTACCGGCCGGTGGGCTGCGCCACGTGCAGCCATACCGGCTACGTCGGCCGCACCGGCATCCACGAGCTCTACACCGTGGACGACACGCAGCGGCAACTGATCCATGAAGGCGCGGGCGAGCAGGAACTGCGCAATGCCGCCCAGGCGGCCGGCATGCGCACCATGCGGCAGGACGGCGAGCGCTGGATCGATTCGGGCACGACCTCGCCTGAAGAAGTGGTGCGGGTAACACGGGATGTGTAGGAGGAAGGGCTGACATGCCTTCGTATCGCTTCGAAGCCGCCGACGCACTGGGCAAGCTCGACCGTGGGATGATCGACGCCGACAGCCCGCGCGCGGCGCGCGCCCAGTTGCGGGCGCGGGGGCTGACGCCCCTGGCCGTGGAGGAGGCCGGCGCCCAGCGCAGCAGCGGCGCAAGCCGCGGCTGGTTCGGCCCCCGCATGTCCGACTCGGAACTGGCCTGGGCGACGCGGCAACTGGCCAGCCTGCTGGCGGCCCGCCTGCCGCTGGACGCGGCGCTGACCGCGACGGCCGAACAATCCGAGAAAAAACACGTATCCGAGGTCCTGGCCGCCGTGCGCGCCGACGTGCGGGCGGGCCACCGGCTGGCCGACGCGCTGGCCACCCGGCCGCGCGATTTTCCCGACATCTACCGCGCCCTGGTGGCGGCGGGCGAGGAGTCCGGCGACCTGGCGCACGTCATGGAGAAGCTGGCCGACTACATCGAGGAACGCAACGCCCTGCGCATCAAGGTCCTGACCGCCTTCATCTATCCCGCGGTGGTCGCCCTGGTATCGGTCGGCATCGTCATCTTCCTGCTGGGCTACGTCGTGCCGCAGGTCGTCAGCGCCTTTTCGCAGGCACGCCAGGAACTGCCCATGCTGACCCGCGTCATGCTGAGCCTGAGCGACTTCGTCCGCAGCTGGGGATGGCTGGTCGCCCTGGTCCTTGCCGCCGCGCTGACCGGCTGGCGCATGATGTTGCGCGCGCCCGCCACGCGACTGGCCTGGCACACCCGGTTGCTGAAGATGCCGCTGGCCGGCCGCTTCATCCTGGGCCTGGACGCCGCCCGCTTCGCCTCCACCCTGGCCATCCTGACCGGCAGCGGGGTACCGCTGCTGCGGGCGCTGGACGCGTCGCGCCAGACGCTGGGCAACGACCGCCTGCGGGCCAGCGTGGACGACGCCACGTCTCGCGTGCGCGAGGGCGTATCGCTGGCCTCGGCGCTGCAGGTACAGAAGACCTTTCCGCCCCTGCTGGTGCACCTGACCGCCAGCGGCGAGAAGACCGGCACCCTGCCCGAGCTGCTCGAACGCGCGGCGCAGACGCTGTCGCGCGAGGTCGAGCGCCGCGCCATGGCGTTGACGGCACTGCTCGAACCGCTGATGATCCTGCTGATGGGCGGCTTCGTGCTGCTGATCGTACTGGCGGTGTTGATGCCCATCATCGAGATCAACCAGCTCGTGCGCTAGCGCACGTTGCACCGGCGGCGCCAGCGCCGCCGGGTTCGCCGCATCCGACTCATGAAGAAACCCGCCGGCCATTCCAACGACCACCTCGAGAATTCGTTGGGATACCTGCTGCACCGCGCGGCCCACATCATCGCCGCCACCTTCGGCGACGAGCTGAAGGCGGACGACATCCCGCTGTCCGTCTGGCGCGTGCTGGCCACGCTGAACGACCGCGACCACCAGTCGCTGAGCGAACTCGCCAGCCATACCGGCGCCGAACTGTCCTACCTGTCGCGCACCGTGGCGCAGGCCGAAGAGCGCGGCTTCGTCATGCGCTCGGCGCAACCGGGCGACAAGCGCGCGACCAGCGTCTCCATTACCCCCGCGGGACGGGCCATCGTCCGCAAGTTCTCTCCGTTGACGCAGACCCTGCAAAAGCAGTGGCTGGCCGACATACCCGACGCCGACGTGGAAGCCACCTTCCGGACGTTGCGCGCCGTGTACCGGAACGCGGTCGCCGGCGCTTCGCCCTCTTCTCCGGTCAACCGCAAGATCACGGTGGCCCGCAGGGTCAACAAGCGCGCGACGCTCAAGGCCGACTCGCACTGACCCGCCTTTTCCCCCGGGGAATTCCCTAGGATCTTCGTCGCGCCAAAAAGGTTGTTTAAACTACCATTTAGTGATCCAATGCTTCGCATGCGCTGCGTGGGCATGACTCGTGTCGAGAACTGCTCCGTGGTTCCGATGCCATTGCTTGCCCGAGGTCCACCATGAAGCTCGTCACGATCGACGCGACCCCCGGCGGGATTGCCGGCGCCCTGCTGGAATCCGGCGAGATCCTGCACCTGGGCCGCGCGGCGGCCCCCGGCACGATAGAGGCCTGGCTGCCCGCAAGCGTGCGCGGCATCCTGCAGGCGGGCCCGGAAGGGCTGGAAGCCGTGCGCCGCCTGGTCCGCCGCGCGGAAGGGCTGGGCGCTAGCGAACGGGACCGGCTGCGCAGCACGGGAGCCCTGACCGATGCATCGGCGACCCCGCTGCTGGCTCCGGTGCCTGATCCCCGTTTGATCCTTGCGGCGGGCCGCGCCTACGGCGCCCACGTCCGCGAGATGGGGGGCGGCCCGCCGCCCCATCCGACCGCCTTCCTCAAGAGTCCTGACAGCGTGACCGGCCCCGGCGCCCGCATTCCCATCCCCGCCGGCATCGAACAGGTCGACTACGAAGGCGAACTGGCCGTCGTCTTCGGCCGCGCCTGCCACCGCGTGCGGCCGGCACAGGCGCTCGACCACGTCGCGGGCTACATGGCGGCCAACGACGTCTCGGCGCGCGACTGGATGCCGGGCGTCCAGGCCGCCCGCACCCCGGTCGAAGGACGCCAGAGCTGGGAACTCAACATCATGGGCAAGCAGTTCCCCTGCTTCACTCCCATGGGGCCGGTGCTGGCCACGAGCGACGCAGTCGGCGATCCGTCGTCGTTGCAGCTCGTCACCCGGCTCAACGGCCGCGTCATGCAATCGACCAGCGTCGGCGACCTGATCCATCCCATCGCCGAGACCATCGCCTACTTCTCGCAGTGGTACCGGTTCCAGCCCGGCGACGTGCTGCTGACCGGCACCCCGGCCGGCGTCGGCTTCGGCCGCGACCCGCAGGTCTTCATGCACCCGGGCGACCAGGTCGAGGTCGAGATCGCCGGCATCGGCACTTTGCGCAACGACATCGCGGCCGCCTGACGCATCCGCGACAAGAGAGGAGACCAGACATGAACATCGAAAGCATCATCCCGGCGCCGGCCCATGCCGGGTCGGTCGTCAGGCCCTATGTGCTGTCCCATGGCACCCTGGAGTGCTATGACATCGAGAAATCCAGGCGCTTCTATGAAGAATTCCTGGGACTCGAATGCGTGCACCATGCCTCGCGCGGACTGTCCATCCGCTGCGGCCTGAAGTTCCACATCGTCTGCCTGGAAGTGGGAGAACGCCTGAAGCCCGTCAGCGTCTTCAACCACTGGGGCCTGGACGTCGCCACCCCGGCGCAAGTCGACGCTGCCTGGGAAGCCGCCAGGGCGCTCCAGGAAAAGTACGAGATCCGGCAGGTCCTGTCGGTCAAGAGCCAGCACGGCGTGTACTCGTTCTACCTGGAAGACCTCGACCATAACTGGTGGGAGATCCAGCATTACGACGGCTTCCAGCACGACGACGTCTTCGCCGCGGGCGATCGCCACAGCATGGCCGACCGCCCTTCCCAACGCCGGCTGCGCCAGGGCATCGACGCCACGCGCACGGACTGAGCGCCGGCCAGTTCCTCCAACGACAATCACCAGCGAGACACCGATGAACGACGACCTGCCCGTGCTCGACGCATTCACCCATCTCATGCCTCCCGCCTACCTGCGCGAGGTGGAGCGGCTTTCGACCAACCGCGACATCGCCAAGCGCCTGGGCACCGTGCCCATGCTCCATGACGTGCCCCGCCGCATCGAGATGATGAAGGGCTTCGGCGACTACCGGCAGGTGATCTCGCTGTCCCAACCCTCGGCCGACAACGTCCTGGGGCCGGAGGCCTCGCCCGCCCTCGCCCGGCTGGGCAACGACGGCCTGGCCGAGATCGTCGACCGCCACCGCGCCTACTTCCCGGCCTTCGTCGCGAGCCTGCCCTTGAACGACATCGAGGCGGCGCTGGAAGAATTCGACCGCGCCGTGCTCGAGCTGGGCGCCGCCGGTATCCAGATCGAGACCAACATACACGGCGCGCCGCTGGACCATCCGAGCTTCCTGCCCCTGTTCGAGCGCGCCGTCCACCACGACGTGCCGATCTGGATGCATCCCCACCGCGGCGCCGGCTACGCGGACTATCCGACGGAAGGCAAATCCCGCTTCGAGATCTGGCAGGTGCTGGGCTGGCCCTATGAAACCAGCGTGGCGATGGCGCGCCTGGTGTTCTCGGGGCTGATGACGCGCCTGCCCACGCTGAAGATCATCACTCATCACCTGGGCGGCATGATTCCCTACTTCGAAGGCCGCGTCGGCACGCTATGGGACCAGATCGGCGTACGCACCGCGGACGAGGACCTCGGCTACATCAAGGACATGCTCGGCGACCGCCCCGTCGACTGTTTCCGCCGGTTCTACGGCGACACGGCCGTGGGCGGCTCGGCCTCCTCCATACGCTGCGGACTGGACTTCTTCGGCAACGACCATGTGGTGTTCGCCAGCGACTGCCCGTTCGATCCCGAAGGAGGCCCGGGCTTCATCCGCGACACACTGCGCGCCATCCGGTCCCTGGCGCTGCCCGCCGACGCCCATCGCAAGATCTGCCATGACAACATCGCCGGGCTGATAGGCCTCGCGCACAAGGCCGCGCCCGCGGCAGCCACCAGCGTCCAGGAGGCCTGACATGAAACGCTTCGGGATCATGCTCACCGCCGCGCTGGCCGCCTTGACGGGTGGCGCGGGCGCACAGACCTTTCCCACGCGGCCCGTCACCGTCGTCGTACCCTATACCCCCGGCGCCGGAGGGGATTTCGTCGCCCGCAAGCTGGCCCCGGAAATGGCGCGCGTCCTGGGCCAGCCCGTGGTGGTCGAGAACCGCGTCGGCGCAAGCGGCACCATTGGAACGTCCGGCGTGGCGAAGGCGCCTCCCGATGGGCACACCCTGCTCTCGACCGCCGACACCATCACCATGCTTCCGTACCTGTACAAAAGCGTCACCTTCTCGCCTTCAAAGGACTTCGCGCCGGTGGCCATGGTCGCGACCGGCACGTGGGCGCTGGCCGTCACGCCTTCGCTACCCGCGCACTCACTGGCCGAACTCGTCGAACTGGCCAAGAAGCGTCCCGGCGGACTGTCCTATGCCTCGCCCGGGCTCGGGACGCCGCACTACTTCCTGATGGAACTGTTCAAGCAGACCGCCAGGATCGACATGCTGCACGTCCCCTACAAGGGCATGTCGGGACTCGTCACCGACCTGATCGGCGGACAGGTGCAGGCCGCGCTGCTGTCCCTGAACGTTGCGCTGCCCCACGTGGCGGCGGGCAAGCTGCGGCTCGTCGCCGTCATCGCCGACCACCGCTCGCCGCTGGCGCCCGCCATACCCACCTTGCAGGAAGCCGGCTACGCCAACTTCCCGTTCGCGCCCTGGATAGGCCTGCTCGCTCCCGCCGGCACTCCACGGCCCGTCGTCGAGCGTCTGCACCGCGCCGTCGGGCAGGCCCTTGCCTCGGCAGAAATCCGCGAATCGCTGCACCAGCAGGGGCTGGAAGTCGCCCTGAGTTCCCCCGAAGAACTGGGCACGCGCATCCGCGCCGACATGGAACGGTGGAAGGCATTGGTCGAACGCTCCGGCGTCGAGCCCGAATGAGCGCGCGACCTGGCGAAGGGCAGCGCTTCCAGCGGAGTTGACGGCGGGGCGGCAGGCGCCTGATGATGCGCGGTGAAACGGCGCGCCGCCCCAACCGGGCGCGCCCCCGCCACTCACCCAGGGACACGCCATGACGACCATCTACGATTTTTCCGCCACGGACATCGAAGGCCGCGACGTACCGCTCGAGCGCTTTCGCGGCAAGGTGCTGCTGGTGGTGAACGTGGCCTCGCAATGCGGATTCACCCCCCAGTACGCGGGCCTGGAAGCCATGTACCGCGCCTACCGCGAACGCGGCCTGGAAATCCTGGGCTTCCCCTGCGACCAGTTCGGCCACCAGGAGCCGGGCAGCAACGAAAGCATCCGGGACTTCTGCAAGCTCAACTACGACGTGACCTTCCCGATGTTCGCCAAGATCGACGTCAATGGCGACGGGGCCCATCCGCTCTACCGCTGGCTGAAAAGCGCCAAGCCCGGCCTGCTGGGCACCGGCGCCATCAAGTGGAACTTCACCAAGTTCCTGGTCGATCGAACCGGCGTGCCCATCGCCCGCTACGCGCCCACGGACAAGCCGGAATCGATCGGACCGGATGTCGAGGCGGCGCTGGGCTCCGGTCCGGCTTCGTCCTGACCGGCCACGATCAATCCCGCGCCTCGGCGTCCCTGCCTGGAATCTCCACCCCCGGGATACCCGCCAGGATCTCCGACAGGATATCGATGAACCCGTGAACCGGTGCGGAGAGCGTCTTGTGGCGCTGCCAGGCCACGACCACCTTGCGCCTGATGACCGGCTCGACCAGGGCCACGCTGCGCAGGGCTCCCCCGAACAACTCCGACGACAAGGCCATGGGCGGAATGATGGACAGCCACCCCGGCCTGAGCGTGACGTGCAACAGGCTCTGCAAGGAGTCGATTTCCAATTGCGGCCGCAAGACCAGTCCTTGCAGGCCGAACTGGGCGTCGATCAGGTTGCGCATGGACTTGTAGCGCGACGGCAGCACCAGCTGGAACCCGGCCAATTCATTTCCCCGCACGTGGTCCCGGTCCGCGAGGGTACTCCGATGACCGACCACCACCAGGGCTTCGGTGGAAATATCCCGGGTCTGCATGTTGAGCAGGTCCTGCGTCGTGCTGAGCAGCGCGCACTCCAGGTCGCCGGAGATCAGCCAACTGATCAGGTCGCTGCGGTACCCGTCGCGGGACAAGAATTCGACCGCCGGATGGCGCTCGCGGAACGCCTCCAGCGCCCGCGCCATCACGAACTGGTGAAACGACGCCTGGGCGCCGATCCGGATCTTGCCGCTGAACCGGTCCGCGCCGCTCGCCAATACCGCTCCCGCGCGTTCGAGTTCCGTCAGCACGCGGATGCAATGCCGGTAGAACTCGTGCGCCAGGGGATAGGGCGTCACGCCATGCGGGTCCCGGCTGAACAGTTGCACATCGTGATATGCCTCCAGCCGCTTGATCTGCTGGCTGATCGCGGGCTGGACGACGTGCAGCCGGCGGGCTGCGCGCGTGATGCTGCCCTCTTCATAAAGCGCGACGAAGCAGCGTATCTGGCGTATGTCCATGCTGGGCACCCGGACAGGGAGTGATGCGCGCTTGGGGCCCGGGCATCCCGTTCAGCGGCTGGGAACGACACCCGGCGGCAGGCTCGCGACGTGCTCGGCGATCGCTCCGGGCGTCGTCAGCCATACCCGGTGGCGCTGCGAGGCGATATGGGACAGGATCCGCCGCAATTGCCTGATGCGATGGGGCTGTCCGGTCAGGAACGTATGCAGCGACAGGCAATATACCATCGGGTATTGCGCCGATTCCTGGAGCTGTTCGTCGAACGCATCGATGGCCATGCGCGTGAACTCCTCGTCGCTCGCTCCCCGGTTCACGTAGGCGGGCAGATCGTTGAGTTCCATCGACGGATAGGGCACCGCGAGAATGGGGCCGTGCTTGGTGCGGAACCACATGGGCTGGTCGTCGAACCACCAGTCGAGCATGTATTTCCATCCCAGTTCCTTGAGCAGTTCCGGCGTGTTCGGGCTCTGCGAGATGAACGGTCCCAGCCATCCGGCCGGCGCCTTGCCCTCATGCCGCTCGAACAGCGACTTGACCTCGCCCAGCATGGTCCGCTCGGCGTCCGGCGCCATGTCGGCCTGGCGCTCGGAGTTCGTACGCCCGTGTCCGACCATCTCGTCGCCACGCTGCCGGCATGCCTCCAGTACCTCCGGGCAGACGTCGTAGACCGATCCGTTGGCCAGCACGGCCAACGGAAATCCGAACGATTCGAACTCCCGCAGGATGCGCCATACGCCCACGCGATTGCCGTAGTCGCGATAGGCGTAGCCGCGATGGTAGGGGGCGGAAGGCATGGAGGTGAAATCGTTGCCGGGATTGCGCCCGAACTCGAAGCCTTCGATGTTGAGGGCGAAATAGACCGCCAGCCGCTTCCCCTCCGGCCAGTCGTAGACCGGCCGGGTGACGATGGCGCTGTAATCGTAGCGATCGTTGCCGTGTTCGAATTTCTTCACTTCCCATCCTCCTCTGCCACCGCCGGCGCCAAGCCTTCGAGCGCCGCCAGCAGTGTCCTGGTATCCATCACGTCCGCGTACTTCTCCGCCATGTCGTAAAGATTGACGGCATGCGAGGCCTGGTTCCGGTCGTAAACCGCGTCCGAAGGCACGGCGACTCGATAGTTGTAGGAAAACGCGTCCACCACGCTGCTGCGCACGCAGCCCGACGTCGCGCAACCCGTCACCACCAGGGTGTCGGCACCGGTATTGACCAGGTAGCTGGCCAGCGGAGTGCCGAAGAACGCACTGGGATGTTTCTTGGGCAGCAACACGTCGCCCGGACGAGGCGCGATGGACGCCACGAACTCGTAGCCCTTGGCCGGGATCTGCATCATGGTCGGCACCTTCTCCGTCAACCGGCCCTGGTCAAAGCCGAACTTGGGCGCGACGTGGGGATACAGCACCGGCCAGTTCCTCGCGCGAAACAGCGCCAGCAATTCGGCGATGTGCTCGATGGCCCGCCACGCCGTATCACCGCAGGAAGTGGCGAACTCCTGCACGGCCTGCTCGAACGGCATCGGCCTCGTCCCGGCCGTGCGGTATTGCACGTCGATGATCAACAGCGCCGGCCGTCGGCCCAGGCCCGACGGCCGGCCAAACCCGGCCAAGCGGGAAGCGGCCCGGTCTCGTTCGGGGATGAGCTGGTCCCATATTTCCGACATGTCGCTTTCCTCCTCAACGCGCACCGCGCACGATATCGACGATCCGGGCCGCGTCGCGGGCCTCGGCACCTCGCCACGCCACGTGGCCATCGGGGCGCACCAGCACCAAGGGCGCGCCATACGCCCGGGCCGCTTGCCCGGATTCGATCCGGTGCACCGCCAGCGGCATCCCCCTGCGATCCGCTTCGCGCACGAACCGGGCCGCCTCGGCCATGGCCCCGTCGCCGAATGCCAGCAGCGTGAATCCCCTGCCAAAAAGATCGAGTGTCGACCGCCCCGGTTCAAGCCAGGCGTGCGGCGCGCGCGCCCCCGGGCGTGCGGTCTGCTCGTAGCGCGAGTATTCGTCGGGAACCGGCGGCGTGCCGTCCGCCACGCACAGCGGCGATTCGTCGTAGCGGTATCCCATCTGCAACCCCCACGACTGCCACTCGTACTGCGTGGCGCGCTTCATCTGCTCGCCGATCTCGCGGCGCGCCGCCTCCGCCTGCGCCGTGTCCTCCAGCAGGTACTCGCAGCGGGGCGGCGACACCCAGGTCTTGTAGTTGTGCGTCGAGTAGGCGGCATTGCGCACCGCTACCGGCTGGCGCTCCTGCGTGTAGGCCGGCAGCAGGGCTGGCCCGCCCCACCCCTCGATCATCGCCTGCAGCTTCCACCCCAGGTCCGCCACGTCGCCCAGGCCCGTGTTCATGCCCATGCCGCCGGTGGGCGACATCGTGTGCACGGCATCGCCGGCCAGCAGCACCCGTCCCCGCCCGTAGCTCCCGGCCACCAGTTCGGCCCGCTTCCACGGCAGGATGGACACCACCTCGAACGCGATCCGGTCCGTGCCCAGCGCGCGCTGCACCCAGGCTCTGGCGTCGAAGGCTTCCATGTCGAACTTCGCCGCCGTGCCATACACGGTCAGCCGCCACACATCGCGCCCATCGATCACCGTGACGTTGCCCCAGGTTCCCTCCGGCCCGATCAACAGGAACCGCTCGGCGGCCTGCTTACCGCACTGCTCCAGCAGCCCCGGGCAGGAGAACAGCACGCTCATCGAATAGTTCAGGTGGCCCCGGCCTTCCATCTCGATGCCGAGACCGGTCCGGATCGTGCTGCCCGCGCCATCGCATCCGACCAGATAGTCGGCCCGGATAGCCAGGGGCGCGTTCCGGCGCAGGTCCGTGGCGCGGATCAGGACGTGTTCCGCATCCTGCTCGAAGCCGTCGACCCGCGTCTCGACCCGGATCGTGCCGCGGCCGCTGTCCCGCAGCGCCCTCTTCAAGACCGGATCGAGCCAGTGCTGCGGGCAGCGTTGCTTCTTCTCCGGCGACCACTCGGGCAGCGGCATGGCTGCCAGCGCGGGATACTCGTCCCTGGCCAGCGTATGGCCGGCCAGGCTGGTGCAGAACTCGATGGAGAGCGCGAAATCGCCGGGAAACCCGCTTTCCCGGACAGCTTGCGCGATTCCCCAGCGCCGGAATAGCTCCATGGTCCGCACGGAAACGAACCCCGCTCGCGGATGGGTCACGTGCCCGTCTTCCTTTTCCAGCACCATCGCGTCGATACCCCGCCACGCGAGATCCAACGCCAGGGACAAGCCCACCGGACCGGCACCGACGATCGCCACCGGGGTGGACAACACTTCTTCAGTCATACAGTCACTCCACCGAAACCTTTGCGTCCGTCACCACCTGCTTCCACTTCCTGCCTTCGGCTACCACCGCCGCCGAAAACTGGTCCGGCGTCTCGTCCACGGGCATATAGCCGAGCCTGGCGATTTCCGCCCGCACCGACGGCTGCTGACTGGCGTGGCGGAACGCAGTATTCAACTTGGCCAGCACACCCGCGGGAATCCCCTTGGGGGCCACCAGCCCGAACCATTCGAGCGACTCGAACCCGGGATATCCGCTCTCGGCAAAAGTCGGCAGATCGGGAACCAGCGGATTGCGCTCCAGGCTGGAAATGGCGATGGGGCGCAAGCCCCCGTCCTGCATGTGAGGCAGCATGTGTCCCAGCGCGATGAACGCCATGTCCAGGTGATCGCCGGTCAGGTCCGTCAGCACTTGCGCGTTGCCCTTGTAGGGGATATGGATCATGTCGATTCCGGCGCGCGCCTTGAACAGCTCGCCGGTCAGGTGGATGATCGATCCCACGCCCGCGGAGCCGAAGCTCAGCCTGCCCGGCCTGGCCTTGGCCAATGCCACGACGTCCGCGACCGTCCGCACGGGCAGCTTGCTGTTGACCGCCAATACCAACGGCCCGCGCACGGCCCGGCTGACCGGCTGGAAAGAAGCAAGCGGGTCGTAGGGCAGCGAGGCATACAGCGATGGCGCGACCGCCAGTGTGCTGGTGCCGCCCCACAGCAGCGTGTAGCCGTCGGCCACCGCGCGGGCCGCCTGACCACCTCCCAAGGTGCCGCCAGCGCCCGGCCGGTTGTCCACCACGACGGTCTGGCCCAGCTCCGGGGCAATGGCCCGCGCGAAGATGCGGGCGGTGACATCGGTGGGCCCGCCCGCCGCGAACGGCACGATCAGCGTGACGGGACGGCTGGGATAGTCGGCCGCCCAGGCCGTGGACAACACGGCCGCGGACAGTGCCCAAGCCAGCATGATACGGGCGTGACGTCGCCACGCTTGTCTGGAAGCGTTCATGTGATTCTCCTGAGATTGCGCGGTCGCCGCCGCGCCGTGAAAACTAGACGGGAATCCGGCCTGCCCATCCGCCATAGAGCGGCTCGCCCACACGCTCCGGGGCCAGGTAGGCCTCGCCGCCGGCCTCCCTCACCATGGCCCAGGCCAGGCACAGGTTGGAAGACACGACAGGCTTGCCTGTCGTGGACGAGACTTCGACCAGGGCCCTGAGCGTCGGCATGCCGGTCCCCGTGAACATGATGGCGTCGGCATCCTGCCAGCGCAGCCGGCTGAACGAAGACATCACCAGGGGAGTCGTGATGCCGTAGATATCGCGCGTGTCGCTGGTGTCCAGCGACACCGAGGCACAATCGACGACGTCCAGGCCCGCGGCTTCCCAATAGCGTTTGCTGGCCTCGACCAGGAACGGCGGATAAGGCGCGAAAAGGGCGACCCGCCTTGCGCCGAGGTGATCCAGGGCCCGCCGCAGCGCCTGCGCCGAGGAAATGACGGGATAGCCGAAGCGCGCCGATGCAGCATCCAGCGCCCGCCGCTCCTCATCCGCGCCCACCAAATACGAGCTACCGGTGCAGGCATAGCCCAGCACATCCAGCCTGGCGCTGTCGTAGCTCTCCAGGCTGGACGGCAGATTGATCAGGTAATCGATCAGCCGCTGGCGCGAATCCGTGCGGCTGCCTTGCAGACGAGTGACGAGCATCGAGAATCCGGCAGGCAGCAGGGCCGCCAGTTCGGGCTCGACCACGGGATTCGCCTGCGGAACCGCCACGCCCAGCACCGCACCATTGCCATACTCGCGTACCACGTCGCTCATGACATTCCTTCGTTCCAGAGTCGAAGAAATTATCTGCAGGCGACGCCATCGGGACAATTAACTTTGGTTGATGGGGGGTATCACGCAGCACCCCACCCTGGGCAAGCCTCCCGTTTCATGGGAGCATCTGCGCTTTCCGTCAGAAAGCGAGCAACAGCATGAAAGAAGTCATCGACGTCGGCCTGCCCGATGTGGGCCAGCCTTTTTCCTGGGCGGTGCGCAGCGGCGGGATCCTGTTCACCTCGCAAGGTCCGGTGCGCAAGGACGGCAGCATCGACACCGGCCCGATCGAGGACCAGGCCCGCCTGACCTTCCGCAACCTGCAATCGGCGGTCGAGGCCGCGGGCGGCACGCTGGACGACGTCACGCAGGTGCTGATCTACATGACCGACGTCAACGACATGAAGGCCATCGACGCGGTCTACCGCGAGTTCTTCACCGCGCCCTACCCCAGCCGCTCCAGCGCGGCCGTCGCCGCCCTGGTCGTGCCGGGCATGAAGGTGGAGATCGTGGCGTTCGGGGTGGTCAACAAGTAGCGGGGATCACTCCCGGTCCAGCACCTCGAAGGGCGAGGCCGAGCGCTTGATGTAGCCCAGCACGATGTTGGACTCGATGTCGCGCACGCCGGGCGCGCGATACAGGCGGTTGACGATGAAGTCGGAGTAGTGGCTGACGTCCCGCGCCCTGACCACCAGCATGTAGTTGGCCCCGCCCGTGACGATGCGGGCGGACAGCACTTCCGGCCAGTCCTTGATGGCGGCCACGAAGGCTTCGTGCCACCCCTCCACCTCGTGGCGCATGGACACGTGCACCACGGCCTCCACTTCCAGGCCCAGCTTGGCGTAGTCCAGCACGCAGCTGTAGCCCTGGATGATGCCCGCTTCCTCCAGCAGTTTCACGCGCCGCAGGCAGGCCGATGGCGACAGCGAGACCTGGGCCGCCAGGTCCTGGTTGCTGATGCGGCCGTCGCGTTGCAGGCACTCGACGATGCGCATGTCGAGGCGGTCCAATTTTATTCGCATTAAATTTCAACTTTCTTTTCGAATTTCGAATTTTATTTGAATTCAGCCTTGCACGGGCGTCGAAAATGCCAGCACATTCGACGGCCGCTTCGATAAGATTCCGCTTGAATACACGGCGTTGCGGCCCGCGCACGCCGCCCCCTAGCCGCGACGCCATGCCCCTGATAGACATCAGCCCCCCGCTTTCCCCCGCGACCCCGGTCTGGCCGGGCGACACCCCGTTCCAGCAAGCCGAGGTCTGGCGCATGGAAGGCGCCTGTCCCGTCAACGTCGGGCGCGTGACACTGTCGCCCCACACCGGCGCCCATGCCGACGCGCCGCTGCACTACGCGCGCGATGGCATGCCCATCGGCGCCGTGCCGCTCGATACCTACCTCGGCCCTGCCCGTGTCATCCACTGCCTGGGCGCCGGTCCGCTGGTGGAACCACGCCACATCGAACACGCGCTGGCCGATGTGCCGCCGCGCGTGCTCCTGCGCACCTATGCCCGCAATCCGGTCGAGCGCTGGGACAGCGGCTTTTGCGCGATCGCGCCTGCCGCCATCGCGCTGCTTGCGCGGCATGGCGTGCGGCTGGTCGGCATCGACACCCCCTCGATCGACCCGCAGGAATCCAAGACCATGGACGCGCACCGCGCGGTGCATGCCGCGGGCATGGCGATCCTCGAGGGTCTGGTGCTGGATCAGGCGCCCGAAGGCGACTACGAACTGATCGCCCTGCCGCTGCGCTTCGCCACGCTGGACGCGAGTCCCGTGCGCGCGGTGCTGCGGCCGCTGCGCTGATCCTCCCATCCCGTTTCAACGACCCATCGTCCAGGACGTTCCTCCATGACTGCCTCCCGGCAAGACACCGACGCATCCCCCGCCTCGTGGCACAACGCGCAGATGGACTTCTCCAAGTCAATGAGCTATGGCGATTACCTCGGCCTAGACCAGTTGCTGGGCGCCCAGCATCCGCTGTCGCCCGACCACAACGAGATGCTGTTCATCATCCAGCACCAGACCAGCGAACTTTGGATGAAGCTGATGCTGCACGAGCTGTTCGCGGCCCGCGCCTGCATCCAGCGCAGCGAGGTGGAGCCGGCCCTGAAGATGCTGGCGCGCGTCTCGCGCATCATGGAGCAGCTGGTCCATGCCTGGACGGTGCTGTCGACGATGACGCCGTCGGAATACACCAAGTTCCGCCAATACCTGGGCAGCTCGTCCGGCTTCCAGTCGTTCCAGTACCGGCAGATCGAGTTCGTGCTGGGCAACAAGAATGCCGCGATGGTGGCGCCGCATGCGCATCACCCCGAGCGCAAGGCACTGGTGGAAGCGGCGCTGGAAGCCCCCTCGCTGTACGACGAGGCGCTGATGCTGATGGCGCGGCGCGGCTTCGCCATCGCGCCGGAGCGCCTCGCGCGGGACTGGACCCTGCCCACGCAATACGACGCCTCGGTCGAGGCGGCCTGGCTGAAGGTCTACGCCGATCCGGATGCCTGCTGGGACCTGTATGCGCTGGCGGAGAAACTCGTGGACCTGGAAGACGCCTTCCGCCAATGGCGCTTCCGCCACGTGACGACGGTGGAGCGCGTGATCGGCTTCAAGCGCGGGACCGGCGGCACGGCCGGGGTCAGCTACCTGCGCAAGATGCTGGAGGTCGTGCTGTTCCCCGAGCTCTGGCAGATGAGAACGAATTTGTAACCCCCCCTACGCGCTGACGCGCGCCTCCCAGGGGGCGGCACTGGCGGACCGGCGGAGCCGGATCCGCTGTGCCCTGGGTAGAGCGGCGCTTGAAAGGCGCCGCTCTATAATCGATCGATAGTTCCAAGGAAAATCGTTCCATGTTCGAGCACGTTCCCCGCTATGCCGGCGATCCAATCCTGTCGCTGGTGCAGACCTTCCTGAAAGACCCGCGCGAGCACAAGGTCAATCTCAGCATCGGCTTCTACTACGACGGCGCCGGCAAGGTGCCCGTGCTCGGCAGCGTGAGCCAGGCCCGCGACCGCATCGACACCTCGGTGCCCGCGGTCTACCTGCCGATGGAAGGCGATGCCCAGTACCGCAAGGCGATCCAGGAAACCGTGCTGGGCGCCGGCCACCGCGCCGTGGCCGAGGGCCGGGTGGCGACCATCCATACCCTGGGCGGCTCGGGTGCGCTCAAGGTGGGCGCCGATTTCCTGAAGGCACATTTCCCGGGCAGCGAGATCTGGATCAGCGATCCCACCTGGGAGAACCACTACAACATCCTGGGCGGCGCGGGTTTCCCCATGCATGCCTTCCCGTACTACGACGCGGCCACCAACGGCATCCGCTTCGACGAGATGCTGGCCACGTTCGGAACGCTGCCCGAGCGCAGCATCGTGCTGCTCCAGCCCTGCTGCCATAACCCGACGGGTATCGACCCGTCGCGCGAGCAGTGGCTCAAGATCATCGACGTGCTGGTCGCCCGCAACGCCATCCCGTTCTTCGACATGGCCTACCAGGGCTTCGGCGATGGGCTGGAAGAGGATGCCTGGGTCGTGCGCGAAGTGGCCAACCGCGGCATCGCCATGCTGGTGGGCAACTCGTTCTCGAAGAACATGTCGCTGTACGGCGAACGCGTGGGCGGACTCTCGGTGGTCTGCCCCACCGCCGACGAGGCGAGCCGCGTGCTGGGCCAACTCCAGGCCACGGTGCGCAAGAACTACTCCAGCCCCGCGCTGTTCGGCAGCCGGGTGGTCAGCACCCTGCTGAACGACCCTGCGCTGCGCGAGGAATGGAAGGGCGAAGTGGCGCAGATGCGCACGCGCATCCATGCCATGCGCAAGGGCCTGCGCGACCGGCTGCACGCCCTGCGTCCGGACCTGGACGTGGATTACTTCGTCAACCAGCGCGGCATGTTCAGCTACACCGGACTGAACCCGGCGCAGGTCGATCGCCTGCGCGACGAGTTCGGCGTCTACCTGATCCAGTCCGGCCGCATGTGCGTGGCCGGACTGTTCGAGGCCAACCTGGACTACGTGGCCGCGTCCATGGCCAAAGTGCTGGCCTGATCCGGGCCGAAGCCGGCATCCGGCTCAATCGAGCCGGATGTTCGCCTTGTCGATCACCTGGCGATACAGGCCGCGCTCTTCCTTGACCAGCCCTGCCAACGCCGCGGCATCGACAGCGGGCACGTCAAACCCTCGCTCGTTCAGTTGCCTGACGAAAGCCGGATCGCGCAGGATGTGGTTCAGGTGCGCATCCAGTTTGGCCCTGGCCTGGGTATCCATGCCCGCGGGCGCAAGCAGGCCAACCCAGCTGTCCACCGCCGCCAGTGCCGGATAGCCGCACCTTATCGCCAATGCCGCGCGATGGCGGCGGCCGCCTCGGCGCCGCTGCGGCAGGCGCCATTCACCAGCGATTGCGCCAGGTAGTCGCCGCAGTAATAGACGCCGCGACGATCGGCGCCCTGCCAGGCCAGGAACCGCGCGACCTTGCGGCCATATCCCGGATAGAAGACGGGCAGCTTGCAAGCGATCCACTGGTTGTATCGGTAGACCAGGCGCCGATCGAAGCCCGGTATGCGGGCGCGTATCTCGGCGCGCAAGAGACGGTCGACATCGTCGGTGCAACCCTGCTCCTGGGCCTCCCGCACAGCTTCCGGCGTCAGCTGGCAGTAGAGGATGGACTTGGCCTCGCCGGCATCGGCGGGCGCCGCCATCTGCTGCCAGGTCGCGATGCGGGTCGACCGGCTGCGCAGCGAGAACTCGAGGGCGGGCGCAAGCTCGCCGCGCAACGCATAGTGGACGATGCCCAGGCTGTTGTAGCGCACGGCGTCCAGCAGCGCGCGCTCCTCGTCCGATTGCCCGGAAACCAGCTTTCCCGCGTATTGCCCTTGGGTCGCGCAGACGACGATATCCGCCGCGGCCTCGAGTTCGCCGTCGCCCTGGCGATACCTGACGACGGAAGCCGCCGGGGCCGCGCGCATGATGCCGGTCACCTGGGCTCCGTACTCGATGGCGAGCTTCTCCGCCAGCGCGGCGGTCAGCCGTCCCATGCCTCCCCGCGGCACGTGGACCGTATCGCGGCCCAGCAGGCTGGGGGTGGTGCTCAGGTAGAACGAGGCGGAGATGTCCTCCGGATTCCAGCTGCGCGTCCCCCGGAACACGGGCTCGACCAGGCGCTCCAGCACGCGCGGACCGGCCACCTTCCGGATGTAGTCCGCAAGCGTTACGTCGTCGTAGGCCAGCGCCGACGCCGCATGATCGGGATCGGTGCGTCCGCGCAGCCAGGCCAGGTGCAGCCCCGAGCGCAGCAGCCCCGCCCGGTCGCGCCACCCCAGTCCGAGTGTGCGCAGTGCCGCGAAGCCCGGCATCAGGTCTACCCGGTATGTCGCGTCGTCCGTGCGGCAATCTGCACCGAGATTCCTGAGCGGAACCAGGGTATCGCGCAGGCCCAGCTCGTCGATCAGGGCCTGCAGTTCACTGCCGAAGGGATAGAGCAGCCGGGCGCCCGTGTTGTACGGAATCGGCCCCGCCCGACCCTGCGCCACACGCCCGCCAGGCTGGTCGCCCGCCTCGAGCACCTTTACCTGGAAGCCCCGCTGCTGCAGGCGGAAAGCGGCGGTCAGGCCGGCAATGCCGGCGCCCACGACGATGACGGACCGGCTCATTGCGGCTTCCCCACGGTGGCGGGCAGGACCAGTTCCAGCAGGGACGGCCCCGCCGCAGCCAGCGCCCGCTCGAGCGCCGGCAGGACCGTTGGCGTGCTGACGCCCGTGGCCGAAGCCTTGACTCCCGCCCACTTCCGGGGCATGGGCGTGGCCGGCATGCCCCCCATCGAAGGATTGCCGCCGGACTCGCTGTTCAAGCGCGACCTGCTGGAAAACCGGACGACGTTCGACGTCGCGGCGCACGAACGCGAGGTGGTCGCGGCGGCCCGTCGGCTGGTCGACCGGCATCCCGAGGTCGGCGCCATCGTCAGCGAATGCGCGAACTTCCCGGTCCATTCGGCGGCGGTGGAGGCCGATCTGGGGCTGCCGGTGTTCGACGCCTATACCCTGGTGTCCTGGTTCCACGCGGGGCTGAGGCCCCGCGCCTTCACCGCCGGGGCTTCCAGGGAAGCCTGACCTCGGCCAGCGCGCCGAAGGCCGCCTCGGCCTGCACCTCCAGCTCGCGCAGCCGGGCGGCGATCCATCCCAGCGCGAACCAGGCCTGCGAATGCGCGTCGGCCAGTCCGGCATAGTGCGTACGCGCCACGACCAGGTCGTTGATCTCGCCCAGGATGTCCTGCAGCGCCGCGAGCTTCTTGCGATAGGCGCGCACGCGCCCGGCGCGGTACAGGGGCGCTGACAGGGCGAGCCCGTAGCGCAGGCGCTTGGCCAGCTTGCGCAGCGCATGGCGGCGCTCGTCCTCCAGGCGCACGAAATGCCGTCCCTCGCGGACCAGCCGGCCGTGCCACTTCCGCAGGCGCCGCGTGACGGCGCGAGCCAGGCGGACGGCGCGCGCGGGTTCCGGCGCCACGGCCGGCGGGGGCTCCGGCAGCCCGCCGGCCGGGGGCAAGCGGGTGGCCGGCTCGCGTATCCCCACGTTCCAGGCCAGCAGGCCCAGCAGCCACGACTGGAAATCCACGGACGACGCCAGGGCGGCCGCATCCGTCCCGGCCGCCGGCTGCCACGGCAGGGGCGGCATGCCGGCGTCGACCAGGGCGGACAGGACCTCGCCGCCCATCACGTCCTGGTCGCGGACCCGGCCGAACTCGGCGAAATGCCTGCGCGCGCCGTCCTGCAAGGCAGCCGGAGGCAACTCCGCATGGCCATCGAGCAGCTTCCAGGCCGAGCGCAGCCGGCGCATGCCGACGCGCAACTGGTGCACGTGCTCGGCGCCGCCCAGACGAACCCCGGGAGGCGCGTCGGCGGCGGCCAGCGGCGCCGCGTTGCGGGCGATCTGTTCGAAGCATTCGGCGGTCATCGCGGCCAACGCCTCGTCGGGCGTCTCGTCCTGGCCCAGGGCTATCCCCGCGGCCAAGCGCGGCGACCAGAACGCGGCGATCTCCGCCTCCCTGACCTGGGGCCGTTCATCCAGCGGCGCGGCGGCGATGCGGGCCGCGGCGTTGGCCAGCCCGTCGCCGCGCTCGGCCTTGCTGCGCAGGTCCAGCACCAGGCCATGCCGGGCCAGCCAGCGGCCGGCCACGACGAACAGCGCCTGGGGCCGCCCGGATACCAGCTCGAACTCCAGCTCGCATACCGGCAGCTCCAGCCCCTGCGCCCGGATCGCGCCCTCGTCGTACGCCACTTCCACCGTACCCGCGCGGGTGCGCACGGCGGCCGCCTTGCGCCAGACGTCGGTCTCGTAGCGCACCCCCAGCTCGGCACCCAGGCCGGCCAGCACCGCTTCCGCCGGCGTGCCGGCATAGACGGAAAGGTCCAGCGCGCGGCCGGGACTGGGATGGTTCAATTCGACGCGCGACAGGGCATCGGCGCCGGCCATCTTGAAGGTCTGCACCCACCTCCGGCCCTCCTGGCGCAGCCGGATCGCCGCGCGCTGGCGGGCCAGTTGCCTGTCGGGAGTGTCGAAGTACATCGCGCGCAGGCGCGTGCGGGGCGCGGATGACAGGGAAGCGAACTGGCCGGCGACGGCCTTGCGCGCGGCCCAGGGGACGGAAAACTTGAGTTCTTGTTCTAGCATGAGGACGGAAAGCGAGCCATGACGGAAAATTTTCGACATGGTAGAGCTCGCCGCCCTCGAAAATGATGACAGGTCATCTGGGCGTCACAATCTGCGACCGCGGCGGCCTGCGCCACCCCCTCCCCGGATCAAAAACGGGTATTCCGGGTGACCGACCAGCGCGCGGACAACGCCCCCAGCAGGGCCACCCCCACCACGAAGGCCGCCAGCCATTCCCATTGCGGCAGGCGCAACGCGAATTCGGTCCCGTAGCTGCGCGCCAGGTCCGCCAGCGCGGCGTTCAGCGGATCAAGCACCACGGCCACCAGCCCGATCGCGGCCAGCGCCGCCACGCCGCAACTGATCGCGCCCAGGTACAGGAAAGGCCGCCGCACGAAGGATTCGGTGGCGCCCACCAGCCGCGCGACGCCGATCTCCTCGCGCTGGGACAGGGCCTGCATGCGCACGGTATTGAATACCGCCGCCAGCACGGCCACCGCCACCACCAGGGCCAGGAACAGCAGGCTCGCGCGGGCGAAGCGCAGGATGGCCTCCAGCCGCTGCACCCAGGCGCTGTCCACCTGCACCATGTCGACCTTGGCCCAGGTCTTCCACAGGGCCGCCAGCTTGGCCGACCGCTGGGCCAGGTCCTCGCCCTCCAGCGTGACGACGATGGCGTCGGGCAGGGGATTGTCGGGCAGCACCGCCAGGGCCTGGGCGTAGGCCGGGTTGGCCTTGAGCTCGGCCAGCGCGCGGTCGCGGCTGATCACCCGCAGGCCCCGGATCTCGCTGGCGTGATCGCGCCGGATCCGGTCGGCCACGGCCCCGGTCTCGGCCGGCGTGGCGCTGACCTGCATGAAGACGGTCATCTCGGGGTCGGCCGTCAGGTGGTTGGCCACCGGGCGCAGCGACATCAGGGCCGTGGCCCCCAGCAGCGGAATGGCCAGCGCCAGCGTGATGACGAGGATGTTGGCGATGGACGAGAACGGCTGCGACAGCAGGCGGCGCAGGGTCACGCCCAGCGCATAGCGATGTTGGCGGATCAGGGGACTCATGCCTCGACCTCCCCGCCCAGGCGCGGCGTGCGCTTGCCGCCGTCGGTGACCTTGCCTTCCTTCACCAGCAGCACGCGCGTCGCGTAGTCGGTGATCAGGCTTTCGTCGTGCGTGGCCAGGATCGTGGTCACGCCCACGCGGTTGAAGTCGCGGAAGACCTCGACGATGCGGCGGGCGCTCTCGCGGTCCAGGTTGGCGGTGGGTTCGTCGGCGATCAGCAGGCCGGGACGGTTGACGATGGCGCGCGCGATGGCCAGCCGCTGCTGGTCGCCGCCCGACAGTTCCTGCGGCCGCAACCCGTCCTTGCCGGACAGGCCGACCCGCTCGATGGCGGCGTGGGCGCGCTTGGCGGCGGCCGCGCGCGAATGGCCGGTCACCGTCAGGGGCAGCATGACGTTCTCGAAGGCGCTGCGGTCGCTCAGCAGGTGCACGTCCTGCAGGATGGTGCCGATGGCGCGCCGCAGGTAGGGCCGGAACCGGCCGGGCAGCTTGCCGACGTTCTTCCCGTTGACCAGGACCGTGCCCCGGTTGGGGACGTCCAGCCCCGCGATGAGCTTCAGCAGGGTCGACTTGCCCGCCCCGGAAGGGCCGGAGACGAAGACGAATTCACCTTGGGCGATGCCGAAGGTCACATCGGCCAGCGTGTCGATGCCGCGGCCGTAGGATTTGTAGACTTGCTGGAATTCGATCATGAGGTCGAAATAGTAACCTGGGCCGTCCGGAGACGACAGGCCCCGAGGTTTTCATCATACCGAACACATGCTACGGTACGTTTCCCCAAGGAGGCCATGGCCCGCGATGCTTTATAGTCCAGGGCCCCCCGCGCAAGGAACCCGCCATGAAAGCATTGAAATCCTTCCTCGCCGCCGCCCTGATGCTGGGCGCCGCGCATGCCGCCCACGCCGGCCCCACGCTGGACGCCGTCAAGAAGAAAGGCTTCGTGCAGTGCGGCGTGTCGACCGGCGTGGCCGGCTTCAGCAACCCCGACAGCAAGGGCAACTGGACCGGCATCGACGTGGACCTGTGCAAGGCCGTCGCGGCCGCGCTGTTCGGCGACGCCACCAAGTTCAAGCTGACCCCGCTCAATACCCAGCAACGCTTCACCGCGCTGCAATCGGGCGAGGTGGACGTCCTGCCCCGCAACACCTCCATCACGCTGCAGCGCGACGCGGCGCTGGGCCTGACGGGCGTGGGCGTGAACTTCTACGACGGCCAGGGGATCCTGGTATCGAAGAAGCTGGGCGTCAAGAGCGCGAAGGAACTCAACCAGGCGGCCATCTGCCTGCAACCGGGCACCACCACCGAACTGAACCTGGCCGACTGGTTCCGCGCCAACAAGCTGACCTTCAAGCCCGTGGTCATCGACAAGTTCGACGAACTGGTCCGTGCCTTCGCCGCCGGCCGCTGCGACGCCTACACCACCGACATCTCGGCGCTGAACGTGATCCGCACCACCAAGCTGTCCAACCCGGACGACTACGTCGTGCTGCCCGAGATGATCTCGAAAGAGCCGCTGGGGCCCATGGTGCGCCGGGGCGACGAGCAGTGGGCGGCCATCGTCCGGTGGACGCTGAACGCGATGATCGAGGCCGAGGAATACGGCATCACGTCCAGGAACGTCGACGAGATGACCAAGAGCGCCAACCCCAACGTGCAACGCATCCTGGGCGTGACGCCCGGCGCCGGCAAGAACCTGGGCGTGGACGAGAAGTGGGCCTACAACATCGTCAAGCAGGTCGGCAACTACGGCGAGAGCTTCGAACGCAACCTGGGCCAGGGCAGCCCCCTGAAGATGCAGCGCGGCGCCAACGCGCTGTGGACCAAGGGCGGCCTGATGTACGCGCTGCCCATCCGCTGATGCGCGCATGACCCGGTTCAGCTGGAGCAACCCTTCCGTCCGGTCGGCGGTCTACCAGGCCGTCGCCCTGGCCGCCGTCGCCGGGCTGGCCTGGTTCCTGGTCTCGAACACGCTGGCCAACCTGGCCGCCCGCAACATCGCGTCGGGCTTCGGCTTCCTGGGACGCGAAGCGGGCTTCGCCATCGGCGAGACGCCCATCCGCTACGATCCGCAGGACACCTATGCGCGGGCCATCCTGGTCGGCCTGCTGAACACGCTGCGCGTGGCGGCGGCCGGCATCGTGCTGGCGACGATCCTGGGCACGGTAGTGGGCATTGCCCGCCTGTCGCGCAACTGGCTGGTGGCGCGGCTGGCATCGGTGTACGTCGAACTGATGCGCAACACGCCGCTGCTGCTGCAACTCTTCCTGTGGTATGCGCTGATCACCGAGACCCTGCCCCCGGCCCGCCAGGCGCTGGAGCTGCTGCCCGGCGTGTTCCTGTCCAACCGCGGCATCAAGCTGCCGCTGCCCGCCGACCACCTGGGCTTCGACCTGGCCGCGGCGGGATTCGGCCTGGCGGTCGTGCTGTCGCTGGTGCTGGCCCACTGGATGCGCAAGCGCCAGCAGCACAGCGGAGACGTGCGCCCCATTGCCCACTGGGTCGTCGCGCTGCTGGTCGGACTGCCGCTGGCCGGGTGGCTGGCGGGCGGCGCGCCCGTGCAGTTCGACGTGCCCCGCCTGCAGGGATTCGGCTTCATCGGCGGCGCCACGCTTACCCCCGAGTTCACGGCGCTGCTGTTCGGGCTGGTCATTTACACGGCGGCGTTCATCGCCGAAGTGGTGCGCGCCGGCATCCAGTCCGTGAACCGCGGCCAGTGGGAAGCCGCCGAGTCCCTGGGCCTGCGGCGCAGCAAGGTCCTGCGGCTGGTCGTGCTGCCCCAGGCGCTGCGGGTCATCATCCCGCCGGTCACCAGCCAGTACCTGAACCTGACCAAGAACAGCTCGCTGGCCGTCGCCATCGGCTATCCGGACATCGTCTCCATCGCCAACACGACGTTGAACCAGACCGGCCAGGCGATCGAGGGCGTGCTGATCATCATGGCGGTGTACCTGGCGGTCAGCCTGACGATCTCGGTGCTGATGAATCTGTACAACCGCCGTATGGCGCTGGTGGAACGATAATGGAGGCGGCGTCCCTCATCGACGATGACTCTGCTCCAGGGCGCCGCGGATCCGGCTCCGCCGGTCCGCCAGCGCCGCCCCCTGGGGGGCGCGCGAAGCGCGTAGGGGGGGGCCTCTTCTCGTCTCCGTTGAACGTCGTACTGACGCTGCTGGTGGCCTGGCTGCTGCTGATGATCGTGCCGGCGCTGGTGGAATGGGGACTGATACGCGCGACCTTCGTGGCCTCGTCGGCGCAGGAATGCCGCGAGGCCGGCGGCGCGTGCTGGGCCTTCATCGCCGAGAAGCACCGGCTGATCCTGTTCGGCCTGTATCCCTACGACGAACAATGGCGCCCGCTGCTGGCCAGCGCGCTGCTGATCGGCGCCGTCGTGGCCAGTTGCCTGCGCCGCTTCTGGAACCGCTGGCTGGCGCTGGTCTGGGTCGTCGCGCTGACGGCCACCGGCATCCTGATGTGGGGTGGCGTGCTGGGCCTGCAATACGTCGAGAACACGCTCTGGGGCGGCCTGCCGCTGACGCTGATCCTGGCCACCTTCGGCATGGGCCTGGCCTTTCCACTGGGCGTGCTGCTGGCGCTGGGGCGCCGCTCGCGCCTGCCCGCGATCAAGGCCCTGTGCGTGGTCTACATCGAACTGATACGCGGCGTGCCGCTGATCAGCCTGCTGTTCATGTCCTCGGTCATGCTGCCGCTGTTCCTGCCCGAGGGCATGAGCATAGACAAGCTGCTCCGCGCGCAGATCGCCATCATCCTGTTCGCCGCCGCCTACCTGGCCGAACTGGTGCGGGGCGGCCTGCAGGCCATCCCCAAGGGCCAGTACGAGGGCGCCGACTCGATCGGCCTGGGCTACTGGCAGCAGATGCGCCTGATCGTGCTGCCGCAGGCGCTCAAGACCATCATCGCGCCGCTGGTCAGCATGTTCATCCTGGTGTTCAAGGACACCTCGCTGGTGGTGATCATCGGCATCTTCGACCTTACCCAATCGGCCAAGGCCTCGCTGGCCGATGCCGCCTGGCCGGGTTTCTCGGTCGAGGCCTACCTGTTCATCGCCGCCATCTACTTCGTATTCTGCTTCGCGATGTCGCGCTACAGCCAATCGCTGGAGAAGCGCCTGCGCACGGACCGGGAACGATGAGCTCCCGTCCCGCCCGGACGCAAGCCCCCGACAGGAAAACCGCCATGTCCTCATCCACGCAGCCGATCATACAAATGGAAGGCGTCAGCAAATGGTTCGGCAAGTACCAGGTGCTGCGCGACATCGACCTTGCGGTGGAGCGCGGCGAACGCATCGTCATCTGCGGCCCGTCCGGATCCGGCAAGTCCACGCTGATCCGCTGCATCAACCGCCTGGAGGAACACCAGCAGGGCCGCATCGCCGTGGGCGGCATAGAACTGACCAGCGACCTGAAGGACATCGAGGCGATCCGGCGGGAAGTCGGGATGGTGTTCCAGCATTTCAACCTCTTCCCGCACCTGACCGTTCTGCAGAACCTGACGCTGGGCCCGATATGGGTGCTCAAGCAGCCCAAGGCGCAGGCCGAGGCCGCCGCCATGCAGTACCTGGAACGGGTGCGCATTCCGGAGCAGGCGCACAAGTACCCGGGACAGCTCTCGGGCGGGCAGCAGCAGCGGGTCGCCATCGCGCGATCGCTGTGCATGTCGCCCAAGATCATCCTGTTCGACGAACCGACCTCCGCGCTCGATCCGGAGATGGTCAAGGAAGTGCTGGACGTGATGACCTCGCTGGCCGAGACCGGCATTACCATGCTGTGCGTGACGCACGAAATGGGCTTCGCCAGGCAGGTCGCGGACCGCGTGATCTTCATGGACCAGGGCCAGATCGTCGAACAGAACACCCCCGAGGCCTTCTTCTCGAATCCGCAGAACGAGCGCACCCGGCTGTTCCTGAGCCAGATCCTGCACTGAGCGGATCCGGCGGCGGCGCCATGAACCCGAAACGCCCAATTATTACGATTGAGCAAGCCAACCGGGGATGAGCACCCCGAGGCATTAAAATCCGGAACTCATGGACCTCAAACTCTTCGAAGACCTCATCGCGCTCGCCCGCACGCAAAGCTTCGTGCGCGCCGCTGAAATGCGGCACGTCACCCATCCCGCCTTCGGCCGCCGCATCCGCGCGCTGGAGGTCTGGGCCGGAGCGCCGCTGGTGGAACGCAATCGCACGCCGGTCCAGCTCACCCCCGAGGGCGAGGTCATGCTCAAGACCGCGGAACGCACGGTCGAAAGCGTCGCCAACGCCCGCTCGCAAATCCAGCGCCACGGTACCAATCAGGGCATGAGCCTGCGCATAGGCACGGGCCGCACGCTGGCCCGCACCCTGGTGGCCGACTGGCTGGCCCGCATCACCCACATGCCGCGCAGCCCGCTGCGGGGCAAGGCGCAGATCGACATCATCACGGGCGCGACTTCCGACCTTGCCGCCATGCTTGAACAGAGCAAGGTCGACATGCTGTGCTGCTACGAGCACCGCGCGCTGTCGGTGCCGCTGAACGGCCACCGCTATCGCCACCTGACGCTGTCCACGGAGAAGCTGGTCCCCGTCAGCGTGGCCGATGCGCAAGGCAAGCCCCGCTACAGCCTGATCGGCGCCAGCCAGGCCACGCCGCTGATCGCCTACGGCATCGGCCTGTCCATGGAGCGGCTGCTGAGCGAGCATTTCGAGCGCAATCCACTGGCCGGCATGAACGTGTTCCTGCGCTGCGACTCGGCCGACGCCGTCTACGAATTCGTCAAGAAGGGCCTGGGCGTCGCGTGGCTGCCCTGGTCCATGGTGGCGGCGGACTGCCAGCGCCGCAACATGGTGGTCCTGGGCGGCCGCAGCGACGAAGTCCCGTTCGAGGTCCGGCTGTACCGGCCCCGCGCGCGCCAGGCCGACGTGGTCGAGGCGGTCTGGGCAGCGACGGAATTCGCCCGCTGATCCGTACCGCGGGAAGCCCCGCCCGCTTCCCGCACCACCCTGGGGCGCCAAGCGTTTCGTATATCCGCCACCTCCGCACCTTCCTGGGGCAAACCCTGGTGCGGGGCCGAATCCGCACATACATGTGCCTGATTCGCACCTTTGCATCCATGCCGTGCGCAAGGATGGCGGCACGATAACTGCTCTGTACGGGGCCTCACCATGAACCAGCCTACCCTTACGCGCCGCGCCCTCATGCTGGCGCTCGCCGCCTGCGCCGGCGCCGCCGCCGTCCCGGCCCATGCGCAAGACGACTATCCCGCCCGCCCCATCACCCTGGTAGTGGGCTACCCGGCCGGCGGCAGCACCGACCTGACCGCCCGCCTGTTCGGCGAGGCGCTGTCCAAGCGCATCGGCGAACGCGTCATCGTCGAGAACGTGGGTGGCGCCGGCGGCGTGATCGGCGCCCAGCGCGTGGCCAAGGCCCGCGCCGACGGCTACACGCTACTGCTGGGCGCATCCAACGAGATGGCCATCGCCAGCCTCATCAACAAGGCGGTCAAGTACGATGGCCTGAAGGATTTCACGCCCATCGGCATGATCAGCACCCAGCCCATGGTGCTGGTGGCCTCGGCCAACTCCCCCATCAAGAACATCTCCGAGTTCCTGGCCCAGGCCCGCGCCAATCCCGGCAAGTTCAGCTTCGGCACCTCGGGCGTCGGCACCGCGCTGCACCTGTCGGCCGAGAGCCTGAAGGAAGCGGGCGGCCTGCAGCTGGTGCACGTGCCCTATCGCGGCGTCGCGCCGCTGGCCAGCGACATCATGGGCGGCCAACTGCAATTCGGCGTGTTCGTGCTGTCCAGCGCGCTGGCCAACATCCGGGCCGGCAAGCTCGTGCCCATCGGCCTGATGCAGGCCTCGCGCGCGCCGCTCGCGCCCGAGATCCCCACCTTCGCCGAAGCCGGCCTGAAGGACGTCAACATGGACATCTGGTTCGGTCTGTACGGCCCCGCCAACGTACCCGCGCCCGTGGTCGCGAAGCTGCGCGCCGCGCTGGACGACGTCCTGAAGATGCCGGAGTTCCGCAGCAAGATGCAGGAATCGGGATCCACCGTGGCCGCCCCGGGCGTCGACCTGGCCCAGTTCCAGCGCAAGGAGACCGAGAAGTACAAGCGCATCGTCGAGTTCGCCAAGATCGAGGAATGAAGATGGCGACTCACGATTTCCTGCTGCCCGTGCCCGACCTGTCCGCCGTCCGTGCCGGCAACACCGGCGTCGAAGGCGTCTGGCACTTCGACTCGGGCACGCCCGGCCGCCATGTGCTGGTCACCTCGCTGGTACACGGCAACGAGCTGTGCGGCGCCTGGGCGGTCAAGACCGCGCTGGAATCCGGCCTGCGGCCCCGGCGCGGCAAGCTGACGCTGGCGTTCTGCAACCTGGCCGCGTTCGATACCTTCGATGCCGCCCGACACGACGCCTCGCGCTATCTGGACGAGGACCTGAACCGGGTCTGGAGCGACGACAAGCTCGCCGCCCCTACTACCCGCGAGCGCGCGCGCGCCGCCGCGCTGCTGCCCTGGGTGCGGCAAGCCGACTGGCTGCTGGACCTGCATTCCATGCACGAACCCTGCGCCCCGCTGCTGCTGACCGGAATGCAGCCGCGCAACCTGGACCTGGCCCGCGAACTGGGCGCGCCGCGCCACATCATCGTCGACGCCGGACACAAGGACGGCGTGCGCATGCGCGACTACGGACGCTTCGGCCAGATGACCGACAACGGCACGCGCTCGCTGCTGATCGAATGCGGCTACCACGGCGCGCTCGAAAGCCGGGCCGTGGCGCAGGACCAGGTGGCGCGCTTCCTGCGCGCCTCGGGCATCGTCGACGACAACGACATTCCCGCCGAGTGGATCGCCCCCACGCCGGACGCCCAGCAGGCGATCGAGGTCACGCAGCCGGTGGTCGCGCGCAGCATGGACTTCCGGTTCGCCCAGCCCTGGCAGGGACTGGAGGAACTGGAGCGCGCCGGCACCGTCATCGGCTGGCAGGACGGCGAACCCGTGACGACGCCGTACGACCATTGCACGCTGGTCATGCCGTCGCTGCGGCAGCTCGTGCCGGGCGTGACCGTGGTCAGGCTGGCGCGGCGGGTCGGCTGAGGCTTGGGAGGCCCGGCCGCGATCAGGCCGCCTGCGCCATCACCCAGTCGCGAAAATCGCAGACGTGGGCATCGTTCCGCAGGCGTTCGGGATAGACCAGGTAGAAGGCGGAATCCAGCACGAGCCGCCCTTCGAACGGCGCAACCAGCCGGCCGGCGGCCAGGTCGTCGGCCACCAGCGCGTACTGGCCCATGGCGACGCCCATGCCTTGCAGCGCCGCCTGGTAGGCCAGCGTGACGTTCTCGAAGGTCAGCCCGTGCGCCGGGTCGACGCCGTCCACGCCATGGGCGGCCAGCCACCGCCCCCAATAGTCGGGCCGGGCCGCCGATTGCAGCAGGGTATGGCGTGCCAGGTCCGCCGGTACGCGCAGGGGCACCGGTCCGGCAAGCAAGGCCGGGCTGCACACCGGCAGCAGCTCGATGTCCACCAGCCGGTGGGCGATCACGCCCGGCCAGTCGCCATGGCCGATGCAGATGGCGACGTCGGCGTCGCTCAGGTTGTCCAGTTGCTTGAGCGACGTGGTGAAAACGGCATCGCGGTCCGGATGCCGCGCATGGAACTCGGCCATGCGCGGCAGCAGCCAGCGCATGGCGAACGTCATCTGGCACCACACGTGCAGCGGCTGGTCCCGGTTCCGGTTCAGGGCCTTGGTGGTCGCCTGCGATATGCGCTCGAAGGCTCCGCTCAGGTCGTCGCGGTACTCCCGGCCCGCCGGCGTCAGGCGTACTTCGCCGCTGGCACGCTCGAACAGGCGCATGCCCAGGAATTCCTCCAGTACGCGGATCTGCCGGCTGACCGCGCCCGTCGTCACGTGCAGCTCGCGCGCGGTCTGCGTGAAGCTCAAGGTGTGCGAGGCGGACTCGAACACCCGCAGGGGGTTCAGGGGCGGCAGTTTCATCTTGGAGATGTTGATGAAAAGTAAACCGGGTTGACTATATATCGATTGCCTGACGGCGCCCAGGCCCGCACGATTCGAGTCTGACGAACCGGAGGCATTCCCGCATGAAGACCATCTTGCTCGCAGGCTTCGGAGCCATGGGGCAGTCGATTTTTGATCAACTGAGGGACGATCCGCGCATCGGCCGGTGGCTGGTGCTTGAACGGGCTGAACGGGCCGACGACGCCCGCCGCAAGCTGGGCAGGCATGGCCAGGTGGTGCAATCGGTCGACGGCCTGGAAACCCGCCCCGACTTCGCCGTCGAATGCGCCGGCCACGAAGTGCTGGGCACCCTGGTGCCCCAGTTGCTGGAACAGGGCATCGACACCATCGTCGCGTCGGTGGGCGCGCTGGCGCTGCCCGGCATGATCGAGCGGCTGGACGCGGCCTGCCGGGCGGGCGGGGCGCAGCTGACGCTGGTGCCGGGCGCGCTGGCCGGCGTCGACGCACTGGCGGCCGCACGCGACAGCGGACTGGTATCGGTGGACTACACCGGGCGCAAGCCCCCTGGCAGCTGGCAAGGCACGGCGGCCGCCAGCCTGTGCGACCTGGAACATCTTGCCGAAGCCACGGTGTTCTTCGAAGGCACCGCGCGCGAAGCCGCCGCGACCTTCCCGCAGAACGCCAACGTCGCCGCCATGGTCGGGCTGGCCGGCCTGGGACTGGACCAGACCCGGGTCCGCCTGATCGCCGACCCCGCCGCCGGCGGCAACACGCACACCATTTCGGCGCGTGGCGCCTTCGGCCGGCTCGAGGTCATGGTCGAGGCCGCCGCCTTCGCGTCCAACCCCAAGACCTCGGCGCTGGCCGGCATGTCCATCGTGCGCGCCGTGCGCAACCGCCTGAACGCCATCGTGATCTGACCCCCCTGTGCGTGCCGGCGCCCGGCGCGGCACCCACGACATCGTTGCAAGGACCATCATGCTCAAGAAACTCATCCCCTGCCTGGCCGCGCTGGGCACCATCGCCGGCCCCGCGATGGCCGCCGCGCCCTTCCCCGCCGGGCCCGTCACGATCGTCGTGCCGAATGCGGCCGGCGGCCTGGCCGACAACATCGCCCGCCCGCTGGCCGATGCCTTGGGCCATGAATTGAAACAGCCGGTCATCGTCGAGAACAAGGGTGGCGCCGGCGGTGTCGTGGGCACGGGCATGGTCGCGCGCGCCAAGCCCGACGGCTACACGCTGCTGCTGACGCTGTCGTCCATATCGGGGCTCCCCGAGGCCGACCGCCTGCTGGGCCGCAAGCCGGCCTTTCAGCTGGACCAGTTCGTACCCATTGCGCGCATCACCGCCGACCCCAACCTGCTGGTGGTCCGGGCCGACGCGCCGTGGAAATCGGTGGCCGAACTGGTCGCGGATGCCAAGAAGAACCCGCAGGCGCTGAACTACGGGTCATCTGGCGTGTATGGCGCCATGCACATCCCCATGGAAATGCTGAAGGCCGCATCGGGCGCTCCCATCACCCACGTGCCGTTCTCGGGCGGCGGCCCGGCCCTGGTATCGTTGCTGGCCGGGCAGGTCCAGCTGGCGGCCAGCGGGCCCGCCAATGCCAGCACCTTCGTCAGGTCAGGCAAGATGCGGCCCCTCGCACATTGGGGTACCAAGCCGCTGGCCTCGATGCCCGGCGTCCCCAGCCTGAAGTCGCTGGGCTACGATGTCGAGTTCACGCAATGGTCGGCCCTGATCGCCCCCGCCGCCACCCCCAAGCCCGTCATCGACGCGCTGCGCGAGGCGGTGCGCAAGGTCACCGCGCAACAGGGACTGCAACAGGTATTCCTCAACCTGGGCAGCCCCATCGACTACATGGACGCGCCCGAATTCGCGGCCTACTGGAAGACCGACGCCGAACGTGTGCAGGCCGCCGTTCGCCGCATCGGCAAGGTGGACTGACATGCCGCATCCTCCCGACATCCCCCCGTCCCTGCGCCAGGCCATGGCGGAACTCGGTCCGCGCTGGGGCACCAGCGTACAGGCCCACGTCCGCCAGATGGTGCAGGGGTTCTCCGAGATCCTGCGCGACGCGCCGAAACTGGCCACGGTCACGCGCGACCTTCCCTATGGCGACGATCCGCGCCAGTGCCTGGACGTCTTCCAGCCGCTGGGCCAGGCGGCCTCGCGCCGGCCGGTGCTGATGTTCGTGCACGGGGGCGCCTTCGTCGAAGGCGAGAAGGACCGCACGGCGGAGATCTACAGCAATGTGCTTTGGTACTTCGCCCGGCACGGCATCATCGGCGTCAACGTCGAATTCCGCCTGGCGCCCGCCCATCCCTATCCCAGCGGCACGCAGGACATCGCCGCCGCGGTGGCGTGGGTGCGCGCCCACGCGGACGAACTGGGCGCCGACCCGGGCCGCATCTTCCTGATGGGACATTCGGCCGGCGGCACCCATGCGGCGCACTACGCCTACGATGCCCGCTTCCACCCGCCCGCAGGGCACGGCCTGGCCGGCCTGGTGGTGGTGTCCGGCCGCGTGCGGGCCGAGAATTCGGCGGAGAATCCCAACGCCAGCCGGGTGGAGGCCTATTACGGCACCTCGCCCGCCACGATGGAGGAGGGCTCGCCGGTCAACCACGTCACGGCGCAGACGCTGCCCACCATGATCGCCGTCGCCGAATACGAGAATCCGCTGATCGACGTGCATTGCGTGGAACTGCTTGCCGCGCTGACCCGCATCCGGCGCCGCGCGCCGCGCTTCGTCTGGATGGCGGGCCACAACCATACGTCGATCGTGGCGCATTTCAATACCGCCGAGGATGACCTGGGCCGGCAGATCCTGGCGTTCATGGAGCGGCCGGCCTAGGACCTGACGGCGCCAGGGCCGTTCCCGCCGGCATCAATTCCCCAGCAGCGCCCCGGCAAACTCGTCCGCCACGAAGGGCTGCAGGTCGTCGATGCCCTCGCCCACGCCTATCCAGTACACTGGCACCGGCCGCACGCCCTGCGCGCCGGCCGCCACCGCGGCCAGGATGCCGCCCTTGGCGGTGCCGTCCAGCTTGGTCACGATCAGGCCCGTCAGGCCCAGGGCCTGGTCGAAGGCCTTGATCTGCGCCAGCGCGTTCTGTCCGGTGTTGCCGTCTATCACCAGCAGCACCTCGTGCGGCGCCGAGGCATCGGCCTTGGCGATCACGCGCTTGATCTTCTTGACCTCTTCCATCAGGTGCAACTGCGTGGGCAGGCGGCCGGCGGTATCGACCATCACCACGCCCATGCCGCGCGCCTGGCCGGACTTGACCGCATCGAAGGCGACGGCGGCCGGATCGCCGCCTTCCTGGGCGATGACCGTGACGTCGTTGCGGCGGCCCCACTCCACCAGTTGTTCGCGCGCGGCCGCGCGGAAGGTATCGCCCGCGGCCAGCAGCACGCGTCGGCCCTGTTGCTGGAAGGTGCGCGCCAGCTTGCCGATGGACGTGGTCTTGCCGGCCCCGTTCACGCCCGCGATCATGGTCACGATGGGCGCGGGGCGGTCCAGGTCGAAGCGGCGCTCGAGCGGCCGCAGATGCTCGGCCAGCAGTTCGCGCAGGACCTGGCGCACGCGGTCGCCATCCTCGATGCGTTCCTGGCGCACCCGCTCGCGCAGCCCCTTGAGCAGCGATTGCGCCGCGTCCACGCCGGTATCGGCCATGATGAGCGCGGTCTCCAGTTCCTCGAACAGGTCCTCGTCGACCTTCACGCCCACGAACAGCGTGGTCAGGCTCTGGCCGGTGCGCGACAGCCCGCTCTTGAGGCGCGCCAGCCACGACGACTTGGCGGGTGGGGCCGCCTGGGGCGCCGGAGCCGGAGCTGGAATCGGAGCCGGAGCTGGAATCGGAGCTGGTGCGGGGACGGGCTGGGCCGGCGCGGGCGCCGCCGGCTCCTCCGGCACGGGAGGCGGCGCTACCGGCGTGTCGGGCGCCGCCATCCCGGGAGCGACGGGCTCCTGGGCAATTGGCTCCCGGGGAGCCGGCGGGACAGCGGGCTGGTCCGCCGCCGGCGCGGGAACGGGCGCGGCGGGCGGCTCCTGCGCACGATCCTGCTCGGGGGAAGGCTGGGGGGTCTTCTTCTTGAAGAAACTGAACATGGAAACCTGTCTGCTGTAACGGCCTGCGCCTTCATCGGGACGACGGGCGGCGGCCCACCCGGCGGACACGCGGCCGCCGGCATATAGAATCTGGGATTCTACCGGTCCATCGCCATGCCCTCATCCCGCCCTCCCGCCGCCCGCTCCCACCGCTCCGCTCCCCACAAGGTCCGCATCATCGGCGGCCGCTACAAGCGCACCCCGCTGCCCGTGCTGGACCTGCCCGGCCTGCGCCCCACGCCCGACCGCGTGCGCGAGACCCTGTTCAACTGGCTCAACCATCTGTGGGGCGGCGAATTCGCCGACAAGACCGTGCTCGACGCCTTCGCCGGCTCGGGCGCGCTGGGCTTCGAGGCCGCTTCCCGCGGCGTGGCACAGGCCGTGCTGGTGGAAAGCGACCGCCGCGCGACGGCGTCGCTGGAGGCACTGCGCGCGCGCCTGGGGGCGGACAATGTCAGCATCGTGACCGGCGACGCCCGCGCCTACCTGGCGCGTCCGGCCGCCCATTTCGACCTGGTGCTGCTGGACCCGCCCTTCGGCCAGGACTGGCTGGATCGTATCCTGGCGTCATCATTGCAAGCACTTACTGACGGTGGAATGGTCTATATTGAAGCCGAAGCGCCGATACAGGCACCGCCCGGGACCGAATTGCTGCGGCAGGACAAGGCCGGCGCGGTACATTTCCATCTGCTGCGCGCCCAGGCGAAAGCGGCGTAGCGCCTGGAAACGTCTGATACGCGTCATTTCCAATTTGCTGCGCCGCGCAAATAAGGAAATAATCACATCATCCGGAAACCGGATGCCGGCCGCCGAAGGCGCCGGACGATTCGTCCCCGCCATCCGGGCCGGGACCGAAAAGGCTGACGCCCATCAATAGAAATACGGAGCCTACGCATGATCATTGCCGTATACCCTGGCACCTTCGACCCGATGACCCGCGGCCACGAGGACCTCGTCCGCCGCGCGGCCGGGCTGTTCGACAAGGTGGTGGTGGGCGTGGCGGTCAGCCGCAACAAGGCCCCCTTCTTCACGGTCAGCGAACGGGTCGAGATCGCCCGGGAGATCCTGGGCCACTATCCCAACGTCCAGGTGGCCAGCTTCTCCGGCCTGCTCAAGGACTTCGTGCGCGAACAGAACGCCCGCGTCATCGTGCGCGGCCTGCGTGCCGTCTCGGACTTCGAGTACGAGTTCCAGATGGCCGGAATGAACCGATACCTGCTGCCGGATGTCGAAACCATGTTCCTGACGCCTTCGGACCAGTACCAGTTCATCTCGGGCACCATCGTGCGCGAGATCGCCCAACTGGGCGGCGACGTCAGCAAGTTCGTCTTCCCGTCGGTCGAACGCTGGCTGCACGCCAAGGTCACGCAGCTGGGCGGTCGCGACGGCGCCTGAGTCCCCAAGCGGCAAGGAAGTCCCCACCATGGCTCTGCTGATTACCGACGAATGCATCAACTGCGACGTCTGTGAGCCCGAGTGCCCCAACGATGCCATCTACCTGGGCACGGAGATCTACGAGATCGACCCTGCCCGCTGCACCGAGTGCGTCGGCCACCACGACGAGCCGCAATGCAAGGTGGTCTGTCCGGTCGAGTGCATCGAGCTGCATCCCGAGTTTCACGAGACCCACGAGCAGTTGATGGTGAAGTACCGCAAATTGACGGCGCCCGCCTAGGGCGCGCCTTCCGTCAGAAATCCAGCACCACCTCGGCCCGGTCCCCCACGTTCAGCACGGCGCCCGGCGGCGCGCTGACGATGGCGTTCATGCCGAACGTCACGCCGCCTTCGGGCTGGCTGCGGAAAGTGCCCAGCGTGGCCATGGGCTCATTCGCCCGCGCGCCGGTGAGCTGGTCGGTATTGGGGATCTCGCAGCGCACGCAGGGCTTGACCAGCGCCAGCCGGACCTCGCCCACCGTCACCAGCACGGTGTAGTCCTCGTCGTAGGCGCCGAACTCGCTCAGCACCACGTTGGGACGAAAGCGATCCATGCCGACCGGAGCCTGTCCCGCCGCCGCCAGCTTCTGGTTCAGTTCGGCCAGCGAAGCCTCGTTGGCCACCAGGATGGGGTAGCCATCGGCGAAGGCGAAAACGTGGTGTCGCGGAAAGCCTTCGGCCACCGGATGACGCGCCAGCCAATTCTCGATGCGCGTCGTGCTGGCCAGCCGATGCGATTGCGGGTGCACCTTGACCAGCCGGCATGGCGTACCCAGCAATGCGCCGAACCATTGGGCGGCCAGGTCCCCCTCGTCCACGGCATCGACCTCGTCGCGCCAGACCGTGACCCGCGTGCGCACGCTGTCGTCGTCTTCGACCACGTCGACCGGTATGTCCAGGCGCGGCTGCCCCGGTGCGGTCACGAGCAGGTAGCCGTCGCGCAGGTCGGTGCGAACCCGGGCCATGGCCGGATGGCTGCGCTGCGAAAGAAAGACGCCATTGGCGTCGACCACCATCCATCGGCGGTCGTTGTGCAGGCCGGCCATGCCGACGGGAGAGCGGTCCAGGGCGATGCCGCCGCAGGACTTGATGGGGTAGATGTACAGGCCGGAGATGGAAATGGACATCGGCTTTCCGCTAAGAATTCGTCTACCGGAACAATCCCTTGAGCCGGTCCTTGACCTTGCCGCGCAGCTTGTCGCCCGCCTCGGACGGTTCGATGCCCAGCTCTTCCTTGAGTTTGTTCTTGACGGTGTTCTTGAGCACGTCGGTGGCGACCTTGCTCCATTGGATCGTATAGGACGGCGATGCGAAGGGCCCCGCCACGTGGACCGGCACGGTGACGTTGCGCAGATCCGCGAGGTCCTTGCCGTCCTGTCCCGTGGAGGTATTCACGACCGTGACCAGCGCCACCAGGTCGAAGCGTTCGCCCGGGATGTCGATGCGGGCCGGCTCCCCTTCCGAGATGCGCAGCAGCGGCGCCTTGGCGCTCAGGCTGCGCACGGTGCCGATGCCGCTGGCGAACACCAGCTGGGCCTGCAGTTCCGAAAAATCGGTCTGGAGCGTATCCTGGTGCTGTCTGGCATCGTCCTTGCGGGCGGAGAGCAGCGCACGGAAATCGCGCAGGGACTGGGCGACGTTCACGCCCTTGATGGCCCCGTCGCGCACCGCCAGGCTGGCCGTGCCGTTCAGGCCGCGCTTCATCTGCCCCACGGTCTTGCCGGTCGCGGTCAGGTTGAGAGCGATCGTCGCGCGGCCGATCAGGCCGTCCTTGTGCTTGAGATCGGACAACAGCGGTTGCAGTGAAACGTTGGTGAGCGTGGGCGCGAGGCCGATGCGGTTCGTGGACGCGTCCGCGAACACGCTGCCCGACAGCGAGCCGCCGTACAGCGACGCCTTCAGGCCACTGACATCGGCGCGCCCCTTGGCCACCCGCACCGAGGCGGAGACGTTGCCGGCCTTGAGCCCTCGCGCGACAAGATTGCCGACCTTGACGGTTCCGCTGGCCGTGATGTCCTCGAGCGCGGACAGGTCCACCGGCGGATCCGCGGGCGCGCGGACGCTGCCGCCGGCCCCGCCGCCCGCCGCCACCTGCCCGGCCGGGGGCATCAGCTTGTCAAGGTCCAGCGTATCGGCGGCGACGGTAAAGGCGATGCGCGGTTCGTCGAACTGCGACACCTCGGCCGAGGCGTTGAACTGGCCGCCTTCGATCATGGCATCGAGCCTGGCCACCACGTGTTCCCGCTCGAAGTTGGCGCGCACGCTGCCTTTGATGGGGATCGTCATCAGCTTGTCGGGAAGCGCGGGGTCCTGGATCTCCAGTTGGCCCGCCAGCTGGGGCAGCGATACTTTCCTGCGCGGCAGGCTGGCCTGGACCGGCGAGGCGCTGGAGAGCCGGACCACGCGCTCGCCTTCCTTGAGTTCTCCGTCCAGAGACAGGCGCTCGATGCCGAGCTTGTCGGCGCTGCCCGATATGCCCGACAGGGCCACGCGCAGGTCCAGGTCGCGCTTGCCATCCAGGCTCACCCGGGCGGTCAGCGCCTCGCCTTGGGCCGCCTGCGGCGACACGTGCAGCGCCGGCGCGGACAGCGACAGTTCGAAGGGATCGGCGCCCAGCTTGCCTTGCGCGGACAACGACAGTTTCTCGACCTGTACCCGGCCCTCGGCCAACCCGGCATTCAGGCGCGGGGCGTCCAGCCGCAGGTCCACGCCGCTGAGCGGCCGGCTGCCCGCCACGTCGCCCTGGAACGCGACCGAGACGCCCGAGGCGTCGATGGCCTGGCGCTGCCCGTCATAGGCGAAATCGCCCTGCGCCGTCAGCGCGGTGGCCCGGATGGAGGGCAGCACGCCCGTCGCCTTCAGGTCGAAGTCCTTGACCGAGAAAAAACGCTGCCCGGGATCCACCGTCAGCCGTCCCTGGACCTGGATGGTGGCATCCACGCGCGGATTCTGGCCCAGCACCCTGGCCGACAGGTCCAGGTCGAACGGCGTGCGCGGCGCCACGCGTCCCGTCGTGGCGGACAGCCGCTCCACTCGCATCGACGTGCCTTTCACGTAGTCGCGCAGCGCCAGCTCGCCACCGCTGAATTCGATGCCCGCCACGTCGAACAGCAAAGGTTTGCCGCCGGCATCCAGCTGGCCGCCCGCCGGCTGGTCCGGGGTCTTGGGCGCCGGGCCCAGCAGGTCCTCGAAATTGAACTTGCCGTCCTGGTAGCGCACCACGTTGGCCTTGAGTCCCACGACCCGGACGCGGTCGACCACGATGCGGCCGGACAGCAGCGGCAGCACCGCCACCGATACCCGTGCGGTATCCACCGCCGCGAAGATCTGGGTGGAACGAGGCTCGGACAGCGACAGCTTCTCGATCTCCACGCCCAGATTGGGGAAAACGCTGAACCGGACGTTGCCGTCCATGCGCAGGGTACGGTCGTAGCGTTTCTTGACCGCGTCGGCGACCGGACCCTTGTAGTGATTGGGATCGACCAGCAGCACCAGGGCCGTCAACCCGATGGCCGCCACGGCGAGCAGGACAGCCGCACCGATTGCGATGCGCTTGAACCACCGCATTTAACACGTCTCCGAAAATCCTGGATGGCCGGCGTGCCGCTGCCGGTTCCGCGACTGTACCCACCAGGCCTATATGATAACGGGTCCCCCCTACGCGCTGCATATGGAGAACCTGACATGACTGCTGAGAATTCCGGTATCGAACGCATCGAGTCGCGCACGGCGCAGATCGGGGGCGGCATCAGCGTGGACAGGGTATTGCCGGTACGGCAGCACCGGCGCATCGGGGCCTGGTGTTTCCTGGACCATGCCGGGCCGGCCCGGTTCGAACCCGGCCAGGGGATGCTGGTCGAGGCGCATCCCCACATCGGCCTGCAGACCTTCACCTGGCTGATCGAGGGCGAGGCCCTGCATCGCGACAGCCTGGGCAACGAGCAAATTCTGCGCCCGGGGCAGGTCAACCTGATGACCGCCGGCATCGGCATCAGCCATACCGAGGAATCCCTGCCCGACCAGCGCGTGCTGCACGCCGCCCAGCTATGGATCGCGCTGCCGCCCGGCAAGCAGGAAATCGCCCCGGCGTTCGACCATTATCCCGACCTGCCGCGCTGGTCGGAAGCCGGCCTGGACTTCACCCTTCTGGCGGGCTCCCATGCCGGGCGCACGGCGCCCACCCGGATCCATACGCCGCTGGTCGGCATGGACCTGCAAAGCCCGGAAGGCGCCTCGCTGCGCCTGGCGCTCGAGCCCGGTTTCGAACACGGCCTGCTGGTGCTGGAAGGTGCGGCGCAGGTCGAGGGCGAACGCTTCGGCCCGAACGAGCTCGCCTACCTCTCGCCAGGGCGGGTCGAGCTGAACCTGTCGACCGAGGCCGGCAGCCGGCTGCTGCTGATCGGAGGCGAACCGCCCACCGACGACATCACCATCTGGTGGAACTTCGTCGGCAGCAAGGCGGCCATTGCCCAGGCCCAGCGTGACTGGGAGGCCGGCAGCGCGCGCTTCGGCTCGGTCAAGGGCTACGAAAACCGGCGGCTGGTCGCGCCGCCGGTGCCCTGGTAGGTTTTCGCTGGGCGGAAACTCGAAAAATCCGGCTTGAGGTCGGCCTGCGCGCGGTGTCTAGTGTGCATGGCGCGTCTCGCAGGCGCGCCATATCCTCACCAGAACATCCGGAGACCCCCCATGCGCGTCCTTGCACTCGGACGGCTCGCGGCCGCCCTGGCCGCTGCGCTTGCGCTGTGCCCACCGGCCCTGGCGGCCGACTACCCCTCCCAACCGGTCACCTTCGTGGTCGGCTACACCCCTGGCGGAGCCATCGACCAGTCCGCCCGCCTGATCGCCAGCGAACTGGCCAAGCGCTGGAAGCAGTCGGTCATCGTCGACAACAAGCCGGGAGCCAATGCCACGATCGCCGCCACCGCGGTGGCCAACGCCCGGCCCGACGGCTATACGCTGCTGGTGGCCGCCAGCAGCCACAACCTCAACAAGTTCGTGAACAAGAACCTGCGCTACGACGTGGAGAAATCGTTCACGCCGGTTGCGCTGACGGTCGAGGTGCCCAACGTGCTCGTGGTGAACGCGGCCTCGCCCTATCGGAACCTGGGCCAGTTGCTGGCGGCGCTGCGCGAGAAGAAAAAACCGTTCAGCTACAGCTCGCAGGGCATAGGCGGCGTGCCGCACCTGGCGGGTGAACTGTTCAAGATCCGCACCGGGACCGACATCCTGCACGTACCCTACAAGGGCGCGGCACAGGGCATGACCGACCTGATGGGGGGCGTCGTGGACATGTCCTTCCCCACGCCGGGCTCGGCCATGGGCTACATCAGCCAGGGCAAGCTGCGGGCGCTGGCGGTGGCGTCGAACGAGCGGCTGGCGCAGTTGAAGGACGTTCCCACCTTCGCCGAGGCCGGCGTGCCCGACTACCTGATCAGCACCTGGCACGGCCTGCTTGCTCCCGCGGGGACCCCGCCCGAGGTGGTGGCGAAGATCAACGCCGACGTGGCCGACATCCTGCGCGACCCCGCCGTGCAGCAGGCGCTGGAAGCGCAGGGCAACCTGGCGGCCAAGCCGCTGACGCCCGCCGAGTTCCGCGCCAAGCTGTCCCGCGAGCTGTCCGTCTACGGCGACATCGCCTCGCGCATAGATCTCAGCGGGGGCTGATACCCGCCCCCCCTACCCGCTTACGCGCGCCCAGCATGGTGAGCCCCCAGCCGCGACGCGGTCCGCTGTGCCCTGGGTCAAACGGCATCCGCTTCTTGCTTCGCGTTGGCCAGAAGCAGGTAGATGCGGGTCTTCAGGTCGGACGGCGGGGTGGTCTTCGGGTCGTTCACGTATTCCTCGAACACCGGGAAGTCGGCCGGCTGCTCGCCGCTGGCCGGCAGCCAGCCGCCGAACAGCCAGGCATAGGCCGATTCCAGCTCGCTGTACGGCCCGGTATGCTCCAGTACCGCGCAGCGGCCGGCGGGCAGCTCCACGCGGTGCAGGGGCGCGTCCAGCGCCACGCCGGGCGGCGCCTCCAGGCCCGCTTCGCTGCGCAGGTCCTGCGTGGCCACCTGCTCGGGGTCGTCGTAGTAGATGCCGAAGCTGCGCGGTTCGCCACGCAACAGGTTGCGGCTGCCCGCCAGCATGAACAGCCGGTCGAAGGTCGCGCCTATCCGAAGATAGTCGCCGGTATGCGAAAGGGCCGCCAGGGAGGCGCCGGGAAAGCTTGCGATCTGCACGGGATACATGGTGAGCTCCTTGCTGCGATAGATGACGTCGGGAGAACGGTCCTCGCGATATCGCCCGGGCGGCATGCCGAACGCCGCGCGGAACGCCCGGCTGAACGCGGCGGTCGAGCCGTAGCCCGCCCGCCGCGCGACCTGGTCCAGCGTGCGGCCACCCCGGTGCAGCTCCGCCGATGCCCGCAACAGCCTGACCCGCTGCACCGTGGCCGCCACGGTCTCGCCCAGCATGGCGCGATAGACCCGGTGGAAGTGATACGGCGACAGGCAGGCCAGCCCGGCCAGGTGATACAGGACGGCATCGTGGTCCGGATGCGCGGCCAGCCAGGCCAGGACAGGTTCCAGGCGCCGTTCGTAGTGGCTGCGTGTCTGCGATTTCATGAGTACCTCCGGGTACCGACTGTACGGGGGGACGTATTGCGGATTTTGCGGTTTTGGCGCCCGGCGGACCGGCCGGCGGCGAGGGCTAGAATATAAGCGTCCCGCCCCCCGAGGTATCAACGTGTCCGACTTCGACAAGATCAGGCGCGCCGTCCGGCGCTTCACCGAAGAACGCAACTGGGACCAGTTCCATTCCCCCAAGAATCTCGCCATGGCGCTGAGCGGCGAAGCGGGCGAGCTCGTCTCCATCTTCCAATGGATGACCGAGGAAGAATCGAAGGAACTCAATCCCATCAAGCTGTCCGAGGCGGCCGACGAGATCGCCGACGTGCAGCTCTATCTGATCGCGCTGGCGGACAAGCTGGATATCGACATCGGCCAGGCGGTGGAGCGCAAGATGGTGAAGAATGCGATCAAGTATCCTCCCCGGGCGTTCTATGGCAGCGCCCGCAAGTACAACGAAAGCGACGAGACCTGAAGGCGACCGCCATGACTCCGTCCCGGACCGCAGCCCAGCCTCATCTCGCGACGCTGCTGCAGGCCATGCCCAAGGCCGAGCTGCACGTGCACATCGAAGGCACCCTCGAGCCCGAACTGATCTTCGCGCTGGCGCGGCGCAACGGCCTCGAGCTGCCCTATCCCGACATCGACAGCCTGCGCCGGGCCTATGCGTTCCAGGACCTGCAAAGCTTCCTCGATCTCTACTACGCCGGCGCCGCCGTGCTGCAACGCGAGGAAGATTTCTACGACATGGGCATGGCCTACTTCCGGCGCGCCGCCGCGGACAACGTCGTGCATGCCGAGATCTTCTTCGATCCACAGACGCATACGGTGCGCGGCGTGGAGTTCGGCACCGTCATCGCGGGGCTGGAGCGCGCGCGGCGCGACGCCCGCGACACGCTGGGCGTAGGCAGCGAGCTGATCATGTGCTTCCTGCGCCACCTGCCCCAGGAGTCGGCCTTCGAGACCCTGGCGGCGGCGCTGCCGTACCGGGACCGCATTCTGGGCGTGGGACTGGACAGCGGCGAGGTCGGCAACCCGCCCGGGAAATTCACCGAAGTGTTCCGGCGTTGCCGCGAACTGGGATGGCATGCGGTCGCCCACGCCGGCGAGGAGGGCCCGGCATCCTACATCTGGAGCGCCCTGCACGACCTGAAGGCCGAACGCATCGATCACGGCGTGCGCTGCCTGGACGATCCGCGACTGGTGGCCCATCTGGCCGAGCACCGGATTCCGCTGACCGTCTGTCCGCTGTCCAACGTCATGCTGAAGGTCTATCCCAGCATGGAACGGCACACGCTGGCGCGGTTGCTGGAGGCCGGGCTGTGCGTGACGGTGAACTCGGACGACCCCGCCTATTTCGGCGGCTACGTGAACCGGAACTACCTGGCCTGCTTCGAGGCCTTGCCCGAACTGGGCGCGCGCGAAGCATACCGGCTGGCCCGCAACAGCCTTGACGCGAGCTTCGCGCCCGAGACGGACAAACAGCGCTGGCGGCAACAGCTGGACGCCACCTTCGCCGGCGTCCCCGACGCCCGCTAGGACCTGTTCACGCCATCCGGGGGATACCGCCCCGGTGCCATGAAGCCGTCACACAGGCGGCCAACAATGCGCGTCGCCGGCACTACCCGCGACGCATGGCGCCGCGGATGGCGCCGGCTGTCCGGCGCCGCCATTCGGCCCGCCTTCGCAGCACGCCACCCAACCTGACATGCCCATGAAGACACGCTGCTTCGACCGGCAGGCAACCTCCCGCCCTGTCGCCGCATCCCTGCTCGCCTCGCTCGTCCTGTCGCTGGCCGCCTGTGGCGGCGATGGAGACGGGTCCCCGGGAACGACACCCCCGACCACGCCTCCCGCCACCCCGCCCGCCGCCTCCATGGACGTCACCCTGGCCGGCTGGCCCGGTCTTGCCGGCCTGACCGTCAAGGCGGACGGCAAGGAGATCGCCGTCGCCAACGGCGCCTTCTCGGTAGCCGGCGGCGCCACCCTGACCCTCGAGGCCGGCGGGGTGGAACTGGCGTCGCTATCGCCCCGGCATACCATCACCGTGTTCGATCTGCTGTCCAGCCGCGACTGCCAGAGCTCGCCCGAACTGGGCAGGCTGCTGAGCCTGCTGCTGGCCCTGGACAGCGACCAGGATTCCTCGAACGGCATCACCCTCGCCCCGATCGCGCAGCCGGCCTCCGGGGTCAAGCTGGCGGCGCTGAGCGAACAGGAACTGCTCGCGCTGGAAACCCGGCTCGTGGGCCGCAGCGTGTCGATCACCGATGCCCTGCGTGCGGCCAACGCAGCGCTGGACCAGGAGACCTGGACCGAATCGCTGGCCACGCGCACCTCGTTCGTGAACGACATGAAGGTATTGCAGAACTACCTGGACCGCGTGCTGGCCGAGCTGGCCATGGATGCCCGGGCGCTGACGGGCTTCTCGTACCTGACCGACGAGCAGGCCGCGCGCATCCCGGCCACGCTCAAGAGCCAGGGCATGGCCTTCGACGGCGACACGCCGGTCTTCTCGTGGCGCTACGGCCTGCAGCGCACCAGCGCCGTCTATCAGCCCACCCTGAACCGTCCGCTGGCGCTGCCCGCCGACATCCAGTCCGAATACGGCGCCAGCGCCGACGGACCGCACATGGGCCACATCGGCGACATCGACATCCTGGACGGCAAGCTCTATGCCCCCATCGAAGACGAGGACGACTCGTCGCAGCAGTCCTACATCGCCGTGTTCGACGCCAAGACCCTGCAATACACCGGCGAGAAGCATGCGCTGCCGCTTGCCGAGCACGCCGACGGCGTGCCCTGGGTGGCCGTGGACGGCCCCCGCAAGCAGCTCTACACGGTGACCTGGAGCACCTCGGCGGCCGACAAGCTGAACGTCTTCGACCTGGCGACCTTCAAGCTGGTCCGCTCGGTGCCCCTGCAGACTTCATTCAACGGCAAGCGGGTGCAGGGCGCCAAGGTCTATCACGGCATGCTGTACGCCTCCAGCGACACCAAGGACGGCGTAGCCGGCACCGACCTCAAGCGCAAGCGCATCTACAAGGTCGATCCCGTCAGCGGCGCCGTCATCGAGCTGATGCACTACGACGAGCCCAACCGCACCGAAGCCGAGGGCCTGGCCTTCAGCCCCGACGGCACCATGCACCTGACGGTCATCGCTCCGTACACGACACCGATATACGGCCAGACGACCAATCCCAGGCCCTTCGACGAGAGCTACAGCATCGACGGCGACGACTGGAATCCGTCCGCCACGCTGCGCCACTTCAAGCGCACCGGTGGTCCGCTGCGCGAGAAGCTCTGCGCGCTGGGCGCATAGCCGCCGCTGTCCGCCCCGCCTACAGGCCTTCCGAGAAGCCCGTGCGCGGGGCGTTGACCACCGGCTGGTCGAGGGTGACGCGTTCTCCCTGGCGCTGGTGCCAATAGGGTTCGGTCCCGTAGCGGCCGTGCAGCTCGGTGGCCCAGCCCGCGTCGGCGAAGCTTGGCCAGCGGTCCTTGTCGAAGCCTTCGGCCTGCTTCACCACGTCGGCCGACACGCCCAGGATGAACACCTTGCGGTCGGTATCCAGCGTCAGCGCGTTCCACGGGATGGCCAGGAGCTTGTCGCCCATGCCCAGGAAGCCGCCGCTCGACAGCACCGCGTAGGCGATACGGCCGGTCGACACGTCCAGCATGATGTCCTTGATCGATCCGACGTGCACGTCATCGGCGCTGTAGACCTTGTTGCCGTCCAGGGTCGAGGCGGCCATGATGTGCGGACCCGGCCCGTCGGCCGTGGCGCTGCCCTTGCCCACGATGCCGGCGCCGCCCTGCTGGGGCGCGGAAGTGCTGTCGATCTGTGCCATGTTGATCTCCTTCATGGACGTCGGCGGCTTCCACGCCCACGCCCGGTGACGAAACTGCGGAAGCGCCGTGGATCAGCAAGGAACGTACCCACATGGCAGGGCACCTTGTCGAGCTCAGGCGGAATACGAGCTTCCCAGCCGCATCAATTCCGGCGTGCCGATCAGCGCGTTCAGCTCGTCGAAATCCAACATGCGGTCGCGCCAGGGAGCCGTCGTGCCGTGCTCGCGCAGGCTGCCGTAGTAGCCCTGCAGCACGTGGGCGACCGCGCGCGCGGTGCCGCCCGGGAAGATCGCGATGCCGAAGCCGTGCCGCTCGAGTTCCGCCGCGCTCTGGATAGGGGTCTTGCCGCCCTCCACCATGTTGGCCAGCAGCGGCGCCCGGCCTTTGAAGCGGCGGCAGGCCGTGTCCATCTGCTCCGGAGTCCTCAGGGCCTCGATGAACAGCGCGTCCACGCCGGTCTCCAGGTATCGTTCGACCCGGTCCAGGGCCGCCTCCAGTCCTTCGACGGCGACCGCATCGGTACGCGCCAGGATCAGGGTGGACGAGGAGTCCCGCGCATCCAGCGCGGCCTTGAGCTTGCCGGCCATCTCGGCGACCGGCACCACGGACTTGCCGTCCAGGTGGCCACAGCGCTTGGGAAAGGTCTGGTCCTCGAGCTGTATCATCGCGGCGCCGGCGCGCTCCAGTCCGCGCACCGTGCGCATCGCGTTCAGCGCGTTGCCGAACCCGGTATCGGCGTCGACGATCACGGGCAGCGACACCCGCTCGGTGATGCGCGCCAGGGTATCGGCGACTTCGGTGTAGGTGGTCAGGCCGACGTCCGAACGCCCCAGGCGGGTATAGGCGATGGATGCGCCCGACAGGTACAGGGCCTCGAAGCCGGCCTGCTCGGCGATCAGGGCGCTGAAGGCATCGTAGACGCCCGGGGCGAGCACGATGCCGGGACGGGCCAGGCGGCCGCGCAAATCATGGGACATGGCGGGCTCTCCTTCAGGCGGCCAGGCCGCGCTCGAAGCTGCGGCAGTCGGTTACGTCGGCGATGCCCGCCATGTCGGCCAGCGCCGTGGCATGCACTTCCTCGCGGAAGGCGGCGCAGCCGTCCGCCAGCACGGCGACATGGTATTCGCGCATGTGGGCGTCGCGGACCGTGCTGGCCACGCCGCCGTTGGTCACGATGCCGCACACCGCGACCGTATCGATGCCGGCATGGCGCAGCACCCAGTCCAGCTGCGTGTTGAAGAAGGCGGAGTACGCCACCTTGCAGACCGACACGTCGACCAGGCCGTCCAGCTCGGCCACATTGGCTTGCCCACGGCTGCCGGGCGCGAAATCGCCCTTGCGCAGGAACGGCCGGAGCGCCGCCAGGTGCGGGGCGATCATCGGTTCGCCCCGGCCGTCCGGCCACAGCGTGAACTGGCTGGCAACCACCATGCCGCCGGCCGCTTTCAGGGCCCGCGCCGCTGCCGCCACGCGCGGCGGCAGCGCGGCCGCGGCGGCGCTGACGGCCCCGCCCCGCGCGTAGGCGCCGTCGGGCGCGAGGAAGTCGTTCTGCAGGTCGACGATCAGCAGCGCGGTGCGCGCCGGGTCGGCGGGAAAGGATGCGTTGGTCATGACGGTCGATGTCCGGTGGAAGAAGTGGAGGGACCATTCCCGGCCAGACGCTTGCGCAGCTGGTTCAGCAGTCCGCCGCTGCGGGCCATGTCTACCAGGAAATCCGGAATGACCTCGCACTCGAGCACCCTGCCGTCCCGCTTCACCACTTGCGGCGTCGCGCGAAACCGGATCTCGATCCGCTCGGCCTCGTCCAGCGACTCCGCCTGCGGGCAGGTCAGCAGCATCAGCCCGACGTTGAAGGCGTTGCGGAAGAACAGCCCGCCATAGGACGGCGCGATCACCGCCGCCACGCCCAGGCGTACCAGCGCCGCCGCCGCTTGTTCGCGCGAGGATCCGATGCCGAAACCCGGTCCCGCCGCCACGACGTCGCCCGGCCGCACCGTGGCGGCGAACTCGGGCCGGACCGACTCCAGGCAGTGCGTGGCGATGACATCGATGCCGTGCTTCATGACGTAGCCGGGCGCCAGCAGGTCGGTGTCGATGTCCGGCCCCAGCTTCCAGACGCGGTGCGTGGTCCCGCTCATGCCAGTACCTCCCGGGGATCGCTGATGACGCCGCGCAATGCCGAGGCGGCCACGGTATAGGGCGACCCCAGGTACACCTGGGCGGTGGGCGAGCCCATGCGCCCCTTGAAGTTGCGCGCGGTGGTCGAGATGACCGTGACGTCGTCGCCCATGGGACTGCCATAGCCCGAGCAGGCGCCGCAGGATGTGGGAAAGAGTTCCGCGCCGGCATCCATCAGGACCTGCAGCACGCCTTCGTCGCGCGCGGCATCCTGGTCGCGCAGGCTGGCCGGGGCGACGATCAGCCGCACGCCCGGCGCGACGCGGTGTCCCTTGAGCACCGATGCGGCGGCGCGCAGGTCATCGAGCTTGGCACCCGTGCAGGCGCCGACATAGGCGACGTGGACCGGAACGCCGTGATAATCGTCCACCGGCCGCGAATTCGCGGGGCTGTGCGGCGCGGCCACCATGGGCGACAGCGCGCTGGCATCGAAGTCGTAGCGGGTGCAGGCGGCCCCTTCGTCCGTATGCCATTCCCCCAGGTCGGGCACCCTGGCGCCGATGGCGGACAGCCATTCGGCCGTGATCTCGTCGGGTGCGATCAGGCCGGCCTGGGCGCCCAGCTCGGCGCTCATGTTCGACAGCGTCATGCGTTCCTGCATGCCGAGCGCCCGTACCGCCGGCCCGCAGAACTCCACGGCCTGGTAGGCGCCGCCGTTCATGCCGAAGCGGCCCAGCATGTGCAGCATCATGTCCTTGGCGGTGACGCCCCCGGACAGGGCGCCGGACCAGTGCATGCGCAGGGTGTCCGGCACGCGCAGCCAGATCTCGCCCGTCACGACCACGCCCAGCATCTCGGTCGAGCCTATGCCGAACATGTAGGCGCCGAACGCGCCGCCCGTCGGCGAATGCGAATCCCCGCCCACGCAGAACATGCCGGGCAGGATATGGCCGCCCTGCGGCACCACGACGTGGCAGATGCCCTGGCTGTCGTAGACGTGGGGCAGATCCTGCTCGCGAGCCCATTCGCGCGCGATGCGGACGATCCTGCGGGAATCCTCGTCGCGCTCGGGCACGTAGTGGTCCATCACCAGCACCACGCGCGACTTGTCCCAGATGCCCGCGCCCAGCTCTTCCAGCATGGGCTTGAGGCGCCTCGGTCCCGAAGAATCATGGAACATCGCGAGATCGACCTTGCAGGTCACGATCTCGCCCACGCGCACGCTGGCGCGCCCCGACGCGCGCGCGATCAGCTTCTGCGCCAGCGTCCGGCCTTCATCCGGCGATGTAATCAAGCTGTCACCCGATATCCTCGAAGGTCCCGGCCGGGCCCTTCCAATCTATTGTCCTAACAATAGTACATTTGATTCGGGTTCTTGTGTTCTTATTTGTGGCGCGCCGGATACCCGGCGCGGCGCCTCAGCGCATGTAGGCGTTGAAATCCTTGCTGACCCAGACCTTGGCGTCGATGTCGCCCACCCGCGACAGCTCCATCTCGTACTCGTAGCGGTCGGGGCAGTACAGGCCCTGCAGCCAGAGCACGGGCCGATCGTTCACGTCGTAGACCACCCGGCTGACCGACAGCAGGGCCGATCCCAGCGGCATGCCGAGCAGGCCCGCGACGGTGGCATCGGCCTGGCGCGCGGAAATGCTTTGCCGGGCCCGGCCGATCTCCACGCCCGACTCCTCGATCAGCACCAGCATGGCCTTGCGGCCCAGTTGCCGGCGGCCGAGGTTGCCCGCGAACTCGCGCGGCACCCAGGTGGTGATGCAGGAGACGGGGCCCGCCTTGGTGCTGCGCACGCGCACCGCCCGCAGCACCTGCGCACGCGGTTCGATCTGCAGCATCTGCGCCACCGGCTCGGTGGCGGACACGTATTCGTGCTCGATGACCTTGACCGTGGTGTCCAGGCTGGCGGCGATGATGTTGTCCAGCAGCCCCGCCATCCGGTGGGTGGACGAGGCTTGCTGCCCCGCCTGGCCCGGAGGCTGCAAACGCCGCGTCCCCCGGCCGGCCGATCGCTCGATCAATCCTTCCTGGGTCAGGTTCTCCAGGGCCTTGCGAACGGTCGCCCGCGAGACGCCGAACTCTTCCATCAGTTCCAGCTCGCCGGGCACGCGCTGGTCGTACAGGCCATCGCGCAGCCTTTCTTTCAACACCAGGTATACGCTGTGGTACTTCGGCAGGGGCAAGGTTTGCTGCATAGACTGGGGTTCTGTCTTATTGTCTGTCCAATAGAACAATTTAGCTTGACTCGATAGCGAAACCTGGCGGAATATCCACATGCGTTGTCCATATTCTTTCAGGTCCTGCCATGCGCCATCATAGTACAGGGGAACACCGCGCCCACCCCCGCGCGCTGAATATCTGCCGCCGTGCATTTCTGGCCCTGGGCCTGGCCGCGGCTTCGATCACGGTCCACGCGCAAACCTATCCGGACCGCCCCATCAAGCTGATCGTGCCATTCAGCCCGGGCGGCTCGACCGACGTCATCGGCCGCCTCGTCGCCAGCGCGCTGGCCGAACAGGTCGGCCAGTCCGTCATCGTCGACAACAAGGGCGGCGCCGGCTCCATCCTCGGGACCGACCTCGGCGCCAAGGCGCCGGCCGACGGCTACACGCTGGTCATCACCAACGGCGCGGCCATCACCACCGGGCCGCTGCTCGGCCAGAAGATTCCCTACGATCCGTTCCGCGACTTCACGCACATCATGCTGCTGGGGACCTTTCCCAATGGCCTCATCGTGCGCACCAGTCACCCGGCGAAGAACTTCAAGGAATTCGTCGAGCTGGCCCGCCAGGCCGGCGGCAAGTACAACTACGGTTCGGCGGGCGTAGGCTCGGCCGGCTTCCTGACCGGCGAAATGCTGAAGCAGAAGGCCCGCCTGGACATGACCCACGTACCCTACAAGGGCACCGGGCCCGCCATGAACGACCTGCTGGGCGGACAGCTCGACGCCATCTTCAACAACATGTCGGTCGCCTCGACCCAGGCCAAGGCGGGCAACGTGCGCATCCTGGCCGTCAGCGGCCCCAAGCGCGTCGCCGCCTTCCCGGACGTGCCCACCATGGACGAAATCGTGCCGGGCACGGTGGGCGAGGCCTGGTTCGGCGTCTCGGCGCCCGCCGGCACGCCAGCCGCGGTCGTCGACCGGCTGCAGGCCGCGCTGGGCAAGGTCATGGCCAACGCCGACATCCGCGCCAAGCTGTCGGACTTGGGACTTACCCCCGTCGGCGCGCCGCAGGCCGAGTTCGTGAAATTCCTGCACGACGAAGACCGCAAGTGGGCGCCCATCATCAAGGCCGCCAACATCAAGCTGGATTGATGCCCGCATGGCCGTCGAATACGCACCCCGGGGGCTCATCGGCCTGCTGACCCCGCAGGCCAACACCACGGTCGAGCCCGAATACTTCATCCTGCTGCCGGCCGGCTACGCCCACATCAATGCCCGGTTGATGAGCGACAAGTCCACGATCGAGGCGCGGCTGGTCGACTACGTGGACAGGCTGGACACCGCCTGCGACCAGTTCGCCAACGCGCCCATCAAGGCAGTCGCGGTGGGCTGCACCGGCGCCTCCTACCTGGTGGGCCGCGAACGCGAGGAACGGGTACTGGCAGGCATCGAGCGCGAGCGCGGCGTCCCGGCCTTCACGGCGGCCACCGCGGTGGTCGCTTCATTGAAGCAATTGGGCGCCCGCCGGATCGCGCTGGCCTCGCCCTACCCCGCCGGGCTGACCGCCGCCAGCAAGGCCTATTGGGAATCCCAGGGGTTCACGGTCGTGCGCGTGGCGTCGGCCGCCATGGACCACACGCAGTTCCATCCCATCTATTCGATGAAAGCGGACACCGCCGGCGCGCTGCTCGATGACCTGGCCCGCGACGACACCGACGCCATCCTGATGCTGGGCACGGGCATGCCCACCCTGACCCCGCTGCTGGCGGCGAACGCCCGGTCACGCGTGCCGGTGCTGTCGTGCATGCTGTGTCTGGCCTGGATGGGCGTCTCGGCCGTGGATGGCCAGCCCGCGCCGCTGGAACCCTGGCTGCGTGGCGACCACTGGCGCGAGCGCCTCGCGCGGCAACAGCCCTGAACCACCACGAAACGGCGCTTCCACCGGAAAGCGCCGTTTTTTCATCGCCGGGCCGCCCCAAGATGAAAAACACCCCCTTGGGGGGCAGCGCCGCCGCGAAGCGGCAAGCGTGGGGGCCATTTTTCATGTCCCCAGGCGTGGGATGGACGGCGGCACCGTGGGCAGCATGACCGTCTTCTCGAAGGTATAGAACTTCATGCTGGACTCGCCGCCCTCCCGGCCGTAGCCCGATGCCTTGATGCCGCCGAAGGGCGCGCGTAGGTCACGCGTCATGGGCGTGTTGACCCACACCATGCCGGCCCGGATCTCCGACAGCGCGCGCATCACCGTGGGCTGGTGGTCGCTCCATACATACGACACCAGGCCGAACTCGCTGTCGTTCGCGATGGCGTAGGCCTCGTCCTGCGTATCGAACGGGACGATGGTCGCGAAGGGTCCGAAGATCTCCTCGCGGCAGACACGCGCCGTGTTGTCCCGCGCCAATACCGCCGTCGGCTGGAAATAGAAGCCCGGTTCCAGTTCCTCGACCGTCGCGCCGCCGCACAGCAGCTGCGCGCCATCGGCGCGGGCGATGTCCACGTAGCCGGCCACTCGTTGCCGGTGCGCCTGGAACGCCAGCGGCCCGATCTCGGTGGCCGGGTCCAGCGGGCTGCCTATGCGCAGCCGGCGGGCGCGCTGCGCGAAGGCGTCGACGAAGCGGTCCAGCACCGCCCGCTGTACCAGGATGCGCGAACCGGCCAGGCACTGCTGGCCGTTGTTCGAGAAAATGCCGACCAGCGCGCCGTCCAACGCGCGGTCCAGGTCGGCCGATTCGAAGACGATGTTGGCCGACTTGCCGCCCAGTTCCAGCGACAGGGGCTTGAGCCCTTCGCCGGCGCTGGCCGAGATCCGCCGTGCCGTCTGCGTGCCGCCCGTGAACGACACCAGGTCCACCTGCGGATGCGCCACCAGGGCTTCGCCCGTGACGCCGCCCCGGCCGTTGACCAGGTTGACGACGCCCGGCGGCACGCCTGCTTCCACCAGCAGTTCCATGAAGCGCGCGACCGCCAGCGGCGTGACCTCGGACGGCTTGCAGACGCAGCTGTTGCCGAACGCGATGGCGCCGGCGATCTTCATCGACGTCAGGGCCAGCGGCGCGTTCCACGGGCCGATCAGCGCCGCCACGCCCACCGGCTCGCGCAGCACCAGCGTCAGGTACCCGTCCGTCTGGCCGTGCAGCTTCTCGGCATGCTGGCCCAGGAACTCCGCGAAAAAGCGGAAGTTGTAGGCGGTACGGGGAATCTGGCCCTTTTGCAGGTGGCGCATGGGAATGCCGGAGTTCATGCACTCCAGGTAGGCCAGTTCGTCGCGATGCAGGTCGACCAGGTCGGCCACCCTGCGCATCACGGCCTGCCGGGCCTCGACCGGCAGCCTGCGCCAGCGCCCGTCCTCGAAAGCGGCCCGGGCGGACCGCACCGCCGCATCGACCTCGTCCGCCGGCGCCTCGACCAGGGTCGAGATGCGCCGCGCGTCGCCGGGGAAGATCACCGGCAGCTCGTATCCGGCCGAACGCGTGCAGCGGCCGTCGATGAAACTCGTTACTTGCTCGCGGATGGGGAATTCGGCCGGCGCGGGTTGCTTCATGTCGTTCCGTGCTATTCGATCGCGGCCGCTTCGCGCAGGCTCAGGATCATCGAGGTTTCGAGCAGGTACTCGCGGGCCAGGCGCGGATCGTCCGCCTTGCGCTTCAAGTCCTCCAGCGTCGCGCGGCGTTGCGCCTCCCCGCGCTCCTGCATGCGGGCGCGGTTACGGCCGGACTGCTGCAATACGTGCTTGATCGCGATCGGGCGGCGCTGGCGCTCGTATTGCCCCAGCAGCGCATCGCTTTCGCCCGCATAGATGCGGCGCAGCTTGTCGGTAAGGTTGAAGGCGTCGTGGATGCCGCCGTTCATGCCCATGCCGCCGCTGGGGCTGTTGATGTGGGCGGCGTCGCCGGCCAGCACGATGCGGCCGTTGACATAGGTGTTCACGACCCGCTGGTGGATGCGGTAGGGCCGGATCTCCATCACCTCGTAGGCCTGTTCGCGCGGCAGGACGTGTTGCAGTTTCTTCTGGATGGACTCGGGCTGGAGGGCGTCGTCGATCGACTCGCCTTCCCACGGGTACAGGCTGACCCGCCAGAGGCCGGGAAGCCGCAGCAGGCTGAAGGTGCCGGTCGAGGCCCAGCAATAGTTGATGTAGGACAGCGTGGGAATGTGCTCGTGGAACGGAAAGCGGGTGGTGGCCAGCACCGTGGTCTCGGGAAAGGTCAGTCCTTCGAAGCTCAGGTCCAGCGCGGCCCGCACCATGCTGCGGGCGCCGTCGGCCGCGATCAGGTAGCGCCCCGTCAGTTCCTGCCGCTCGCCGCCGGGCCGCTCCACCGTGACGCGCACCGAGTCCGCGTCCTGCGACACCTCCACGCACGGGTGTCCCATCAGCACCCGCACCGCCGGCAGCTTTTCCCGGATGTGGGCCAGCAGCAGCTCGGACAGTTTCCATTGTTCGGTCTGCAGGCGATAGGGATGCGGGGTCTCGTCCTTGAGCACCGACAGGTCGAATTCGGCGAATTCGCTCGTCTCGTGCATGCGCACCTGCCAGGTGGGGGCGACCAGCCCGGCTTCGATCAACCCGGGCGTGATACCGTACTCGTCCAGCATCTCCAGCGTCGGGGGGTGGAAGGTCGAGGCCTTCAAGGCGCGCGACACCTGTTCCTCGGCTTCCACGACCACGACCGGAATGCCGTAATGGCCCAGCCGCATCGCCGCGACCAGGCCCACGGGGCCGCCGCCTACAATAATGACCTGCTCGGGGGTCCCGGTGCTCACACGCTACCTCGTTTCGGTTATCGACGCTTTTCGAGCCATTTCACATTTATTCTATTGACCTGTCAATAGGACAATTAAACCATCCGATCCGGCGTTCGGGACGGTGTCGCACGGGACGTCACAAACCGGCGGGCTCGTTCGTCACAAGGAGATCGCGGCGCCGACCAGCGCGATCGCGGCGATATCAACCTCTGGAGCCGGCTCCAGGTATCGATGCACTGATGGGTCCGCTCGGGAATGAATCATGGACATGATGACGGGTGATGGGACGGAGATCTTCGAAGCACGGCGGCGGTTCCTGTTCGGGCTGGCCTACCGCATGCTGGGCACGCGGGCGGATGCCGAGGATGCCGTGCAGGAGACCTTCATCAAGTGGATGCACGCGGATCGCGGCGCGATCGCGAATCCCGCGGCGTGGCTGACCAGCATCTGCACCAACCTGTGCGTGGACATGCTGCGCGCGGCGCACCGGACGCGGGTGGACTACGTGGGTTCGTGGCTGCCCGAGCCCATCCATACCCGCGAGGACGACACGCCGGAGTCGCGGCTGGAACTGGCCTCGTCGCTGACCACGGCCTTCCTGCTGGTGCTGGAGCGGCTCACGCCCAAGGAGCGCGCCGCGTACCTGCTGCACGAGATCTTCGACACCCCCTATCCGGACATCGCGGCCACGCTGGGCATGCAGGAAAGCGCCTGCCGCAAGCTGGTCTCGCGGGCGCGCGAGGCGGTCGAGTCCAGCAAGGTCCGCCACGCCACGCCGGCCGAACGCCAGGAGCAGTTGCTGTCGGCCTTCCAGGACGCCATCAATGGCCATGGCACGGGGCCGCTGGCTGCCCTGCTGTCGGACGATGTCCGCTTCTCGTCGGACGGCGGCGGCAAGGCCATCACGCTGCAGCAGGAACTGATGGGCAAGATGTCGGTGATGCGCTTCGTCGAACGCGGCCTGATACGGTTCTGGCGGGGCATGGACTGGATCGTGGCCGACATCAGCGGCGCCAGGGGCGTGCTGCTGCGCGAGAACGGCGTAATCATCGGCGCGTTGACCTTCGCCTACGGCGAAAACGGCGCGGTGTCCAATATTTACCTGATGCGCAACCCGGACAAGCTCGCCCGATTCCAGGGCCTGTGAGGCGGCTCTTGCAGGCCTTGCGGCAAGAGGTAACAAGTTTTGCGGACCTCGCGCCACGTTCCTAAGATGAAGGCTGCACAGCTTTCATGGGCACGATCATGCATCTTCCTTCCCCCGGATTTTCGTCGCCGCGCCGGGCCGCCCTGGCCGGCCTGCTGGCGGTGGCGCTGGCCGGCTGCGCCAGCCTGCCCGGCCGCGATCCGCTCAACGTGCAGGTCGCCGGCATCGAACCCCTGGAAGGCCAGGGGCTGGAGATGCGGATGGCGGTCAAGCTGCGGGTCCAGAACCCCAACGACTCCGCGGTGGACTACGACGGCGCCGCGCTGGAACTGGAGTTGAACGGCAAGCGCTTCGCGACGGGCGTCAGCAACGAACGCGGCAGCGTGCCCCGCTTCGGCGAGACCGTGCTGACGGTACCGGTATCGGTGTCCGCGCTCAGCGCCATCCGGCAGGCACTGGGCCTGGCCGATGGCTCCAGCCTGGACAACATTCCCTATGTGGTCCGCGGCAAGCTGTCGGGCGGCATGTTCGGCACGACGCGCTTTTCGGACAAGGGCAGCCTGAGCCTGCCCGGTTACTGAAGCGAGTCTCCTACAACCCCTTCTCCACCATCTCCAGCAGCCGCTGCCCCACCACTTCGACCTGCGCGGGACTGAAGCCGCGCAACGGCCCGTCTATCACCAGCATGGCCAGCCCATGGACGGACGACCACGCGAGGTATTCGGCGGCGTGGCGCCGCTCCGGCGTGAGCAGGCCCGCCGCCGCCATGCGATCCAAGGCGGCGCTGAGCAGCTGGAACGGATCCAGTCCGCCCCGGCCGGCCTTGTCGGCCGGGGGTACGTTCAGCGGCCCGTCGGCCGGGGCGAACGCGGTGCGGAACAGGCCGGGCTCCTTGCTGGCGAAGCTCAGGTAGCCCGTGCCCACCGCGCGCAGGCTGGCGCGGGCGTAGTCGGCGGGCGGGCTGTCGCCGTCCAGCTTGTCGAGCTCGGCTTCCATGGCGGTCGCCAGCGCGGACAGCGCCGCGGCCCGCACCGCCAGCAGCAGGTCTCCCCGGCTGGCGAAATGGCGGTAGGCGGCGTTCGGAACGACGCCGGCGCGGCGGGTGGCTTCGCGCAGCACGATCGCCGACGGGCCGCCCTGGCGGGCGAGCTCGATGCCCGCTTCCAGCAGGGCGCGGCGCAGGTCGCCGTGGCGGTAGGTGCTGCGCGAGGCGGGCGGGGTGACGGCGCTGGTCATGGGAACTCCATGTGGACACTGTACATTATCTCTGATAACTTATGTGTACAGCGTCCACAAACCCATCCCCTTCATCCAGCAGTCAGACGAGGAGACCGTCATGCACATCCAGCCCTATCTGTTCTTCGAAGGCCGGGCCGAGGAAGCGGCCGAGTTCTACGCCAAGGCGCTCGGCGCCCAGGTCACGATGATGCTGCGTTTCAAGGACGGCCCTCCGGCCTCGGGCGACAACGAGAACTGCGCGCCGCCGCCCGGGTCGGAAGACAAGATCATGCACATGTCGCTGCAGATCGGCGATGCCGTCGTGATGGGATCGGACGGCATGTGCAAGGGCCCGGCCGAATTCAAGGGTGTCTCGCTGGCGCTCAGCGTGGCCGACGACGCCGATGCCGAACGCAAGTTCGCGGCCCTGGGCGACGGCGGGACCGTGATCGCGCCGATGACGCCCACCTTCTTCTCGTCGCGCTTCGGCATGGTGACGGACCGCTTCGGCGTGACCTGGATGGTACAGGTCGCGCCCTGAGGCCGGCCCCGCTACCTCCCGTCTCCGGGCAAGGCGTAGGCGATCACGTAGTCTCCCGCCTTGGTGCCCAGTGAACCGTGGCCGCCGGCCACCACCAGCAGGTACTGGCGGCCGTCGGCACCCGCGTAGGTCATGGGCGTGGCCTGGCCGCCCGCAGGCAGGCGGGCCTCCCACAGTTGCCTGCCGTCGCGCACGTCATAGGCGCGCACGTAGTTGTCCAGCGTTCCCGACAGGAAGGCCACGCCTCCTGCCGTCATGATGGGACCGCCCAGGTTGGGCACGCCCATCCGGAAAGGCAACGGCAAGGGCGAGCTGTCGCGCACGGTGCCGTTCTTGTGTCGCCAGACGATTTCACCGGTACGCAGGTCGGCTCCGGCCACGTAACCCCAGGGCGGCGCCTGGCACGGCAGGCCCAGCGGCGACGTGAAGGCGCTCAGCTTGACGGCGAACGGCGCGCCGAAGTTCTCGTTCAGGGCAGGCAGGCTGTCATTGGGCCGCTCCGAGCCCTGCACGTACAGGCTCTTGTCGTTCTTGCGCGGGACCAGTTGCGAGACGAACGCAAGATAGGTGGGTGTCGTGAAGGCGATCTGGCGCCGCGGATCGACGGCGATCCCGCCCCAGTTGAAGACGCCGAAGTTGCCCGGATAGATCAGCGAGCCCTGCGTGGACGGCGGCGTGTACCGGCCCTCGTAGCGCAGTTGATGGAACCTGATGCGGCAGGCGAGCTGGTCGAACATCGTCGCCCCCCACATGCTGGCGCCGGTCAAGGGCGGCGGGTCGTAGGACAGCGCCGATACCGGTTGCGTGGGCGCGGCCCGGTCTCCCCGCGCGGCGCCCTGGGGCGCCAGCTTCTCGGTAACGGGCAGCAGCGGACGCCCCGTGCGGCGGTCCAGCACGTAGAGTTCGCCCTGCTTGGTCGGCTGGACCAGGGCCGGGACGGTCGCGCCCCCCATCGTCAGGTCGATGAGCGTGGGCTGCGCCGGCACGTCGTAGTCCCACAAGTCGTGGTGCACGGTCTGGAACGACCAGCGCACGCGCCCCGTCTCCAGGTCCAGCGCCACCACCGACGACGAGAATTTCTCCGCGCCCTCGCTGCGGTTGCCGCCCCATTGGTCGGGCGGCTGGTTGCCCAGCGGCACGTAGACCATGCCCAGCTCCTCGTCCACGCTGGAGATGGACCAGCTGTTGGGAGAATTGGCCGTATAGGTACGCCCTTCGGCAATGGGCTCGGTGTCCTCGGGGTTGCCCGAATCCCAGTTCCACACGAGCCGGCCCGTGCGTATGTCGAATGCGCGGATCACGCCCGAGGCCTCGTTCACCGAGACGTTGTCCAGCACCGTGCCGCCCACGATGATGAGTCCGCGCGCGACCACCACGGGCGAGGTGGAGTAATAGGAGCCCGGGCGGACGTTGGGCATGTTGCGCCACAGGTCGATCTGCCCGGTGCCGCCGCCGAAGTCGGTGCAGACGCCGCCGCTGTCGGGATCGAGCGCGATGACGCGGCCGTCCGCCGTCGGCATGAACAATTTGGCCGGACAGCGGGCGGAGGTCCTGCCATCGTTCGCGGCCACCGGTTGGCCGGCGGTGGGAGCCGGTCCGTTCGCCGGCGCCGGCGCCGGGGGCGAGGGCGCGGCGGCGGCCGGAGCGGAATCCGGCTGCGCGGCATCGCCGGGATAGTAGGACAGGCCCCGGCAGGTCAGGTGTTGCAGCGCCAGCCTGTCCTGCACGTGCGGGTCGTATCGCCACAGTTCGCGACCGGTGGTCGCGTCCAGCGCGATAACCGACTGGTGAGGCGTGCAAAGGAAGAGCCGATTGCCGATCTTGAGCGGCGTGGCCTGGAAGGTCGTCTCCTCGGGATCGCCTTCCCTGCCCCGGACGTCGCCGGTGCGGAATACCCAGGCCTGCTCCAGGCGCCCGACGTTGGCGGGCGTGATCTGCCCCAGCGCGGAATAGCGCTGCCCGCGGCCGGTTCCGCCATAGGCGGTCCATTCCTCGCCCGCCACCGGTCCCGGCGCGGCGGCGGGCGCTTCTTCCGTGAAGCTGCCGCGCAATTGATGCAGGTCGACGAACCAGGAGACGACGCCGACCGCCAGAAACGCCCCCAGCGCCACCGCCAGCCCCGCGCGGGCACGCAACAGCGGTCCCGACGGCGACAGCAGCGCCCCGGTCTCCAGGCTCGGGGGCTCCAGCCTGCGACGTATCCAGGGCGTCAACAGGAACAGGCCCAGCACGAACAGCACGTCGCCGCGCGCGGCCAACGGCCACCAGTCCAGCCCCGACTCCCACAGCGCCCAGGCCAGCGTGCCCAGCACCAGCGCGGCGTAGAGCCAGATCGCCGACACATGGCCCGCGGCCAGGCGGACCCCGCAGACCGCCATCACGATCCCCGCCACGAGGTAGTACCAGGATCCGTCCAGATAGATCAGCCACGCTCCTCCCACCATCAGCGCAATCCCGAGCAGGACGAGCACGGCGCCGGTGGCGATCAGGAGTCCGTAACGCGGTGGAGCTGGCATGGGAGCCTCCTCGGGGCTGGACAGAGGGGGGCGCGTCAACAAGTTTCATGCCCAGCCGCGCCATGCCGGCCCCGTCCCGCCCGGTGCTAAGATTCACGCACCGGTCTGCTCAAGGCCCGCTTCCCGCAGGTGCGGCGCCCGGCACTTTTTGCATGCCCGGCCGGCCTGTCGTGCCTATCTGGAAAACCATCCCTCTTCGCCTCCTCGCGCTGGCCCAGCGCTACCCCGGCACCATCGCGGCCTTCGGCTTCGCTTCCGGGGTGGTCAGCTTTTTCACCGTCGAGCGCCACGAGTCCTTTGCCCGCGTCATTGCCGCGGTCATGCTGCTGAGCTGGATCTGGCTGATGCTCGAGCGCGCGCTGCGACGGCGCATCGCACAGCGCTTCGGGTGGACCATACCCATACCGGTGCTGCGCTACGGCACGCAGATGATCCACCAGGAAGGCCTGTTCTTCGTGCTGCCCTTCCTGTACACCGCCACCACCTGGAACAGCGGCCAGGCGCTGTTCACCGGGCTCGTTGGCGCCGCGGCGCTGATAGCGCTGGTCGATCCGCTGTACTTCCGGTGGCTGTCGACCCGCAGGTGGGTGTTCCTGACCTACCACACCTTCACGCTGTTCGTGGTGCTGCTGACCGCGCTGCCACTGGTCCTGCACATCCCGACGGGCAATAGCTACAAGCTGGCGCTGGGCGTGGCGGTGCTGCTGTCCTTCCCCACGCTGGCCGAGCTGGTTTCGCTGGATGCCCGCTGGCGCAGGTGGGCGGTCGTGGGACTGATGCTGGCGCTCGGCTCGGTGGGATGGCTGCTGCGCCTGTGGGTACCGCCCGCCACGCTGTGGCTGACCGAGGTCGCCATCTCGACCAGCATGGACAGCCTCAACATGAAAGCGGGCGAACGCCTGCGCGCCGTGACGCCCGCCCAGATGCGCGATCAGGGCATCTATGCCTATACCGCAATCAATGCCCCGCTGGGCCTGGAGGAACACATCTACCACGTCTGGCTGCACGACGGACGCGAGGTCGACCGCATCGCGCTGGACATCCGCGGCGGCCGCAAGGAAGGCTACCGGGCCTGGACCCACAAGCAGAATTTTCCCGCCGACTCCGGCGGCCGCTGGCAGGTCAAGGTGGTGACGGACACCGGCCAGATGATAGGCACGCTGCGCTTTCGCGTGGAAGGCGACCAGGAACCGGCCGCGGCGCCCTAGCCTACCCCTGCCTGCGCAGCAGCCTGCGGGCCAGTTCGACCACGAGCACGATCGCCGCGCCGGCCAGCACGCCGAACGAGATATTGAGCAGCACGGGCAGCACCGCCGCCGCCACCGCGCCGATCACGGGCAGGCTGGCCGCCCCATGCGCCAGGCGTTCGATGCCACCGTGCACGGCTTCGAGCCCATGCGTCAGGATGGAGCCGCCCACCGCGAACATGGCCACCGTGCCGACGACCGACAGGCCGCGCATCAGGAACGGCGCGGCGCCGACGATGCTCCTTCCCACCGCGCGCGCCACCGCGGACCGCCTCGCCCCCAGATACGCCCCGGCATCGTCCAGCTTCACCACGCCGGCCACGATGCCGTAGACCCCGATCGTCATCAACAGCGCGATGCCCACCAGCACGGCCACCTGCGTGCCGAAGTCCGCCCCGGCCACGGTCCCCAGCGCGATCGCGACGATCTCGGCGGACAGGATGAAATCGGTCCGCACGGCGCCGCGGATCTTGTCCCGCTCGAAGGCCACCATGTCCACGCCGGGGTCCTCCAGGGCCTTGCGCCGTTCGTCGTGCCGGGCCGCCTTGTCATGCCCGGGCAGGAATTTCGCCGCCAGCTTCTCGGCGCCCTCGAAGCACAGGAAGGCGCCGCCCACCATCAGCAGCGGCAGGATCGCCCATGGCGCGAAGGCGCTGATGATCAGCGCCGCCGGCACCAGGATGGCCTTGTTGCGCAGCGAGCCCTTGGCCACGGCCCACACGACCGGCAATTCGCGGTTCACCGACACGCCGGTCACCTGCTGGGCGTTCAGCGCGAGATCGTCGCCCAGCACGCCCGCCGTCTTCTTGGCGGCAACCTTGGTCATCAACGAGATGTCGTCCAGGACCGACGCGATATCGTCGAGCAAGGCGAAAAAGCTGCTTCCTGCCATCATGGCTCCTCGAACGTCGCTGCCATGGTAGAGGCGCCGAGGCGCAACGTCTGTAACGCGTAGCGACAGCGCGGTCTTCAAAAACTGTGGTTCACGCCCATGCCCACGTTGGTCCGGCTGCCGTCGTTGGATGGCCGCCCGTGGCCCACCCCGGCGTAGACCTGCGTGCGCCTGGACAGCGCATACGACACGCCGGCGCTGACATAGTCGGTCGCGCCGCTGCGGCCGTAGCCCTGGAAGTCCCGGCCCACGCCGATCTTGAGCGTGGCCGCGCCGATGCGGTGGGTCGCGGCCAGCATGGCGCTGGTGCGGCGCCGGCGGGCCTCGCCCAGGAACACCTGGCTGGCGGTCGTCAGCTCGGTCAGGCTGGCGGAGGCCATCACCCGCGTCGGGCCCGAGCCGTAGGCCAGCCCGACGAAATAGGTCTTGTCGTTCACGCTGTTGCGTTCGGCGGAAACCAGCAAGGTCGCCGAGCCGTCGTCGTAGTTGATTCCGGCCGCCAGCCCCCGCTTGCTTTCGACCGTGCCGTTGGCATCGGGCACCTTGCTGCGCTCGCCGTTGGCCGCCAGGTGCACCGACCAGCCGCGCGCGACCGGCGAGTCGTAGAACACGCCGTTGTTCGCGCGGTTGTAGTCGCCCGCCGGCCCGTTGCGATAAGGGTCGGTCCGGTACGCCGGATGGTAGATCTGCCAGGCGATGGAAGCCACGCGATCGAAGTTGTACCAGGGGTCGAACTGCCAATCGAGCGCCCACATGGGAGTCATCGCCCGTCCCAGCCGCAGCTGGCCGAAGGGCCCCTTCACGCCCACGGTGGATTCGCCGTAGAACAGGGGCGCGCCGCCGCTGGCCTCCAGGCGGCCGGTGTCGATCTCGAAGCGCGACTGGAGGTGGAACATGGCGGCATAGCCGCTGCCCAGGTCCTCCGAACCCTTGATGCCCCAATAACTGCGCTGGATGTTGCCGATGGAGGTGGCGCCGCGCGCCAGGCGGTAGATGCCGGCGTCGACCACGCCGTACAGGGTGAGGGACGACTGGGCGTGTGCCGCGGTTGCCGGCACCAGCGACGCGGACAGTATGGCCAGCCAGGTGCGATGCGATCTTCTCATGTTCTGGCATGTCTGGAAAAACAAGACCCGGCGCAAGTGTGGCGCGATCGGCGCCGCTTGGCAAAGGCGCCCGCCGCCGGGCCTACGCACAAGCCCCCACGGACGACCATGCGCACGCGCGCCCCGGACACGCCCGGATCCCGGCCTAATGGCACCTCGCCCGCGCCGCGCCGGCCGGGACGCCCTCGCCATGCAGGCGAAGGACGCCACGCTTGGGAAACGCCATGACACCGCGCCACCTGGGGATGCTCGTGTCCCTCCTGTCCCTGCTTGCCGCCTGCGGCGGGGAAGACCCCGCTCCGTTACAGGCGCGGTCCATCGAAGACCTGGAACGCCAGGGCGCGCTTCCCGTCCTGGATCGCTCCGAGGACCTGGGCGGGCCCGACGCCGACGGCAATGGCGTACGCGACGACATCGACGCCTGGATCGCGCGCCAGGGCGGAGCGCCGGCGCGGCAGGACGCGCTCAGGCAACTGGCCCGCGCGTTCCGCGACGCCTTGCTGGTCCGCGGCGACTCCGTCGCCGCGCAGGAGGCCGCGTGGCGCACCACCCTGGCCGTGTCATGCGTGATGGCGCACAGCGGCTCCGGCACCGAGGGCGCCGACGCGGTGGCCGATATGCGCAAGATGTCCGCCAACACCAAGGCCCGGGTCCTTGCCTATCTCGATTATTCCGCGGCGCTGGACGGCGCCATCCTGTCGCTACCCGCCGGGGACGGCTGCGATGAATAGGATGCTGCGCCGATGGACACGGACGCTGCTGGCGATGGCTGGCATGCTGGCGCCAGGTGCGTACGCGGCGGATCTGTGTCCGGCCCATACCCACACCCTGGCCTTCTTCAACGGCGTCTGGAATACGCCCGATACCGCAGCCAGCGGCGCGCGGGCCCTGCTCGGGGCGCTGGACGAAGCGCTGCGCGCACACCCCGCACGCGCGACGCTCGCCATCGGCGCCGAGGTGTTCTACAACGCCAGCGGCTTGCAACGCGGGACGCGCGAGGGCATCGAAGACCTGGTCGAAGTCTTCGCGCAGCGGGCCGCGGAACTGGACGATGCCGTGCGCCAGCGCTGGGAGCTGTTTTGGGAAATCGTCGATGGCCGCCTGGAAGGCTGGCGCCGGATAGCGGCCGTGCTGCCGCGCGCCCGCGACCTCGCCGTCGCGCTGACCGAGGCACGCAACGCGCGGCTGCTTGCGCATGCCACTTCGTTCGCCGCCGCCCCGCCCACCGGAATCGACTACGCCGCCCACCGGCTGCGCTTGCGCGCGCTGCACGCCCTGGGACGCGGCGTCCTGCTGGTGGGGCATTCGCAGGGCAACTTCTTCCTGAACGGCGCCTATCGCGCACAGCCCGATCCGGCGGCGCTCGCGGTGGTCCACATCGCGCCCGCATCGGCCCGCGCCAGCGGTCCCCACCTGCTGTCGGGCAACGACATGGTCATCGCTGCCCTGCGCGGCGTGGTACCGGGCACCCCGCCGCCGCCCAATCTCTGGATCCCGCCGTCGACCCGGGACCCTTCCGGCCATCAGTTGATCGAGACCTACCTGGACGCCGACCGCAACGGCCGGTCCGCCGCCGGCGCGCTGATGGCCGATCGCCTGCTGGCGCTAAAGGCCGCCGAACCCCGGGCAAGCCCGGGATTCTTCACCGCCACGCTGGCCTGGGACGGCGACGGCGACATCGACCTGCACGTGCTGGAACCTGGCGGCGCCCACGTGCACTACGGCGCGCGCGTGGGCGCCAGCGGCTCCCTAGACCTGGACAACACGGCGGGCCATGGGCCGGAACACTATCACGCGACCTGCGATCCGCAGCGCCTGCAAGCCGGCATATTCAGCGTGGGCTTGAACAACTACGCGGCGCCCGCCGGCAGGAAGGCGATGCTGCAGATCGCCACCGCGGCCCACGGCGTGATGCGCACCGTCCAGGTGGATGCGGGCCCGCCGCGCGGCGAAGCGGGGGATACCTCGCCCATCGTCCTCCTGCGCGTCGCCGTGGCCCGATCCGGCTCGGCCTGGACGGCAACCGTCCACTAGGGCCTGTTCACGCTAAAAGGAGGCTCGCACAGGCCGGGAATGGGCCTTGGGCCGGGCGGATCATTCGGCGCGGATGCCGCGCTCCTTGATCAACTGGCCGAAGCGGGCGTAGTCCTTGGCGAAGCCGGCCGCCGCCGACCGCGGGTCGTCGCCTACCGGCACGAAGCCCATGCCCCGGAGCTGTTTCGCCACGTCGGGATCCCGCAGCACGCGGGCGAACTCGGCGTGGATGCGGTCCACGACGTCCGGCGGCGTCCCCCTGGCGGCGAACAGCAACTGGAAACCTTCGACCTCCGTGCCCGGATAGCGGCGGGCCATGGGCTGGGCGGACGGAAACAGGAAGAATGGCTCGGCTGAGGTCACACCCAGCACACGGACGGTGCCCATGTCGACCAGGGGCTGCACATTCGTCGGGGTGTCGATGCCGCAATCGAGTTGCCCCGAGGCCAGGCTGGGGGCGGCCTGCGAGAAGCTCCGGTACGGGGCGTGGACGATCTCGACCGACGCCGCCTGCTTGATCAGCTCCAAGGCCAGGTGCGGCGGCGAACCCACGCCGTAGCTGGAACAGGTCAGCTTGCCGGGATGGGCGGCCGCGTAGGCCACGAAGGCCTCGAACGACTCCACCGGCAGGGAGGTCCTGACGACCAGGGCATAGGGGGTACGCGCGATGCGGGTCACGGGCACGAGGTCGCGCTCCACGTCGAACGGCAGCCTGGACAGCCATGGGGTGATGGCCAGCGCCGAGGTCTGCATCAGCAACGTGTAGCCGTCCGGCGGGGCCGCCACGACGGCCTGGGTGCCGATGTTGCCGGTCGCGCCGGTCCGGTTGTCGACGATGACCGGCTGCCCCACCCGGGCCTGGATGCGCTCGGCCAGCAGGCGCGCCACGCGGTCGATCGAACCGCCCGCCACGAAGGGAACGATGAGCCGTATCGGCCGTTCCGGGTAGCCTGCCGCCGCCGGGGCGAACGGCGCCAGGAGGATGGCCGCCATCAGGCCGTGCCAGAACGCTCGGATCATGTGCCGTCTCCGTTGTTGTCATGTATCGTGGTCGCCCGATCGCTGCACTGTAGAAGGCGGGCGCCTCTCCCGCCATAGGCGCGAGGCAATGCGGCCATTGCCGGCAGGTGATGATGCCGCGCGGACACGAGACCGAACGATGACGACCCTGGAACTGATCGCCGGCCGCCACGCCGGCCTTGCCTTTCTCGCCTGGCTGGCCGGCGCGTGCGCGCTCGGCCTGTGGGTAGGGAGGCTGCTGGACGCGAGCCGGACCTCGCCGGGGCGCCGGTCGCGCGTGATGGCGGGGTTGATCGCGGGCGGCGTCGCCGTGTTCGGATTCATCGCCGCCAACGTCGTGACCGAGTCACGGCTGGTGGCCTTCGACAAGGTGCTGGCCGAGACCCTGGCCGAACGCGCCTCGCCCGCCTGGCTGCGGTTCCTGTCCATGCTGACCGTGGCCGGCGACCGGGACTTCCTGCTGGGACTGGGCACGCTCGTGCTGGCCGTGCTGCTGTGGCGCCGCCGCTGGCGCGACGCGGTGCTCTGGCTGGCGGGCACGCTGGGCGCGGCGGGACTGAACGTGCTGCTCAAGAGCACCTTCCAGCGGGTCCGCCCCGAACACCTGCACGGGTTCACGCAGGAACTGGGCTGGAGCTTCCCCAGCGGGCACGCCACCGGCGCGATGGCGGTGTACGGCATGCTGGCCTATTTGCTGGCTGGCCTGGCGCCGCCGGCGTGGCGCCAGGCCATGGCCATGTTCGCGGCCGGCCTGATCGCCAGCGTCGGCTACAGCCGCGTGATGCTGCAGGTGCACTACCTGAGCGACGTCATCGCCGCCTTCGCCGTCACCGCGGCCTGGCTGATGGCATGCGTGGCCGTGCGCGAGCGGACGGACCGCCCGCGCGTACTCAGGCCATCAGGCCTTCGATCTCGCTGACCTCGCGCACGTCGCCGAAGTTCTGCACGAAGGTCTCCAGCGCCGCCCGGTGTTCCTCGTCGGACAGCGCCGCCAGGCAATCCGCCACCATGATGGGGAAGAAGTCCAGCATCATGGCATCGCGGCCGGTGGACTCGCAGCAGATGTTGGTCTTGATGCCGGCGATCAGCAGATGGGTGATTCCCGCGCTGCGCAGCACCCGCTCCAGCCCGGACGAACCGTGGGCCAGGGCGCTGTAGCGGTTCTTGGCCAGATGAACGTCGCCGGGCGCGGGCGCCATGCCCTGCCACAGCGCCTCGGAAGCCGGGCGCGGCGCGTTCGCCTCGATGGTTCGGGCGCGCACGTCGGCGGCCACGAAATGGTCGTAGAAGCCGGACCAGTCCGATCCCTGCCCCACCGGCAGGTTCGCGTGGGTGACCCACGCGACCAGTCCGCCCCGGCGCCGCACGATGCGGGCCAGGGCGTTGATGTTGTCGACGATGGACCGGGATTCGGGGACTTCGGCGGGGCTGCCGGGGGCGACGAAGGTCGGCTGCATGTCGATGACGACGAGGGCGGTCCTGGTCGGGTCGAGCCGGTCGTGCAAGTGCACGCGGCCGCGCCGGGCGATGACGCGATCGACGATATGCTGGCGTATCGGTAGCGTGTGCATGCTAGCGACGGCCTCCCAACAGGCTGCCGCCGATCTTGACCAGATCGTCCAGGCCCACCTGCCCGTCGCCGTTCTGGTCGAGCAAGGATCCCAGCAGGCCGCCGCCCAGGCCGCCCTGCTGGCGCGCGGCATCGCGCTCCTGGCCCAGCGTGGTGCCCAGGCTGTCGGCCGACATGCCGCCCGACTGCACGCGCTGCGCCAGGAAGGCCATCACGATGGGAGCGAGCATTTTCAGCAGGTTGGCGGCGTTGCCGCCGCCCAGGCCGGTGGCCTCGCCCAGCCCGGCCTCGGCGCGCTGCCGGTCGGCGCCGAAGATGTGGCCCAGGATGGCGCCCCCGTCCGATTGGGCACCCGCGTTGCCGCCCCCCAGGAGCGACCCCAGCATGCCCTCCAGGCCGCCGCCCCCGCCGTGGTCCTGCAGCGCGCCGAACAGCGCCTGCGCGCCCTGCGGCTGGGCCGCGTTGTTGCCCATCGCGCCCAGCAGCAGGGGCAGCGCGGCGCCCACGGCCTGCTGGGTCTGGGCGGTGTCCGTGCCCAGTTGCTGCGCGAGCTGCTGCAAGGGGGCGCCTTGCAGCTGGGACATCAGTTCGTCTGACAGGGAAGAAGAGGCGTTCATGGCGATTCTCGCTGAAGACGCCGGCGCAGTGCCGGCCCAGGGGCCATCGTAGCTCGCCATGCATGAGCGCGCATGGCGTTAACAGACTGATACGTCTGGCGGGGCCGATTGTTTCCGCCCGACGCCCGCACAAGGGTCAACGCCGCGGCAGCGCCAGGTACGCCTCGCGCACGGCCTCGGTCCCATGGACGCGCTCCAATCGCCGCACGGTGAAGTGGCCCCGCCCCATGTCCTGGAAATGATCGATGAACAGCGCGTTGATCGCCCCGCCGCCGATGGCGCCTATCATCGGCACCGCCTGCGCCAGCGCCTTCTCGGACACCGCGATCGAGAAGCGCGAGGCGATCTCGGAGATCAGCCGGACCAGCACCGGCGCGCTGCCCTTGGCCGTGCCATGCTGCGCGAGGTACTGGCTGGCCGAGGCGATGGCCTGCGCCAGCGCGGCGCGGGAGGCGAAGTAGCCGGCGTCGGTCGCGTCGTCGGCCTTCGAGGAACCGCCCAGCGCCAGCACGTGCAGGCACTCCAGCCGCGCTTCGGGCGTCTTCAGGTCCTCGCCCTGGCTGCGGGCGATGTCGGCGATGGAGCGCAGCATGATGGTGGTCGAGATCGGCAGCTCCACGGCCAGCCCCGCCATGCCGAAGGCGCCGCCCGCGGCCCCCGAGGCCCCGGCCGCCAGCTTGTGCCACCAGTCGGCGGCCGCCGCCGGCCGGGTCGGATCCATGGTCTTGACCGCCACGTCCAGGGCCTTGCTGATGGAACGGCGGGCGAGTTCGTCGATCATCGACGACACCCGGTCCGGCAGCGCGGCCAGCGTACGCTCGATGGGCTTGCCGGCGATCCCCGCGATGCGCGCGGCGATGCCCGGGTGCTCCAGCAGGTGCCTGGCCCGCGCCAGTTCCTGCAGATCGGATTCGGAAAGCGGCATGGAAAGTCCTCGAAAGACGTCCGGTTGCATGGGACCGGTACGAGGGCGGCGGGTTCTGGCCCATGTTAAACAAAAAGGTACGGGCGCGGTCCCTGCGCGCCGGGAGGACTACAATCATTGATCGATCAATGATTCTGGCATCCTCCCATGTCCACGCTTCCCCAGCATTCCGAAGGCCAGGTCCTGCCCTTCAGGCAATCGCTGATGGCCGTCCTCGGCATGTGCTTCGTCATGATGATGGTCGCCATCGACCAGACCGTGGTGGGTACCGCCTTGCCCACCATCGTGGCCGAGCTGCGGGGATTCGACCTGTATGCGTGGGTGGCCACCGCCTACCTGCTGCCGTCCGTCATCACCGTGCCCATCTTCGGCCGGCTGGGCGACTACTACGGCCGCAAGCCGTTCGTGATCGCGGCCATCTTCGTCTTCACGCTGGCCTCGGTGCTGTGCGGGGCCGCCACCAGCATGCTGTGGCTGGTCGTGGCGCGCGGCCTGCAAGGCATAGGCGGCGGCATGCTGGTGGGCTGCGCGTTCGCGTGCATTCCCGACCTGTTCCCCGAGCCCCGCGTGCGCCTGCGCTGGCAGATCATCGTCAGCTCTGCCTTCGGCATCGCCAACGCCATCGGCCCTTCGCTGGGCGGGGTGATGACCGAGCAGTACGGCTGGCGCTCGGTGTTCTACGTCAACCTGCCGGTCGGGCTGCTGGGCATCCTGTTCGTCGCGCGCTTCCTGCCGCGCATCCGCCATCACACGGCCGGCAAGATACAACTGGACTGGCCCGGCGCGCTGCTGATCGCGCTGGCGCTCGGCTGCCTGCAGATGGTCGTGGAGCTGCTGCCCAAGGGCGCCGCCTCGACCACGGTACTGCTCCTGGGGGCCGGCAGCCTGGCCGCCTTCGCCGGCCTGTATTTCTGGGAACAGCGCTGCCCGCAGCCGCTGCTGCCCATCGACATGTTCCGCAACCCGGCGCTGGCGGTGCTGTTCGTGCTGGCGACACTGGTCGGCTTCATCATCTTCGCGCTGATGTTCTACGCGCCGCTGCTGCTGCAGGGCGGCTTCGGGCTGTCGCCCCAGGAAGCGGGCCTGCTCATCACCCCCATGGCGGCCTGCATCACCGTGGGCAGCATCCTGAACGGCCGCATCATCAGCCACATCGACAAGCCCAACCGCATGCTGTATGCGGGCTTCGCCACGCTGGCGCTGGCCTGCCTGGGGGTCGTCACCACCCACCACGACACGCCGCACGCGCTCTTCGCGTTCTACATGTTCCTGGCCGGGATAGGCATAGGCTTCACCATGCCCAACCTAACGATCTTCGCCCAGCACACCGCGGACCGGACCCACCTGGGCATCGCCACCGCCACGCTGCAATCGACCCGCATGGTGGGCGGCATGCTGGGCACGGCCATCGTCGGCACCATCGTCTCGCACAGCTACCTGTGGCGCGTCACCGACGTGCTGCAATCGGAGAACGCGCTGCAGTGGCTGCCGCAGCTGCACAATCCCCAGGTCCTGGTGGACCCGCAGGCCCAGCGCACGCTGGCCGAACAATTCGCCCAGCATGGCGGCCACGCCACCGAACTGCTCGAACACGTGCGCCAGGCCCTGGTCTCGGGCATCCACAACGGCCAGATCCTGGCGGTGCTGATCGCCCTGGTCGGACTGTGGCTGGTAAGGCGCGTACCGTCCATCCAGATCGTGCGCCCCGAGCGGGGCAAGCGGCCCGCCCCCGAGGAGGCGCCGTGAATCGCGAGCAACGCGGTCTGCAGGTCATCCAGCGCCTGGGCCAGACCTACCGCGCCATGCAGGCCGGCTTCAGCGGCCGCATCGGCCACGCCCTGCCGCGCTGGCGCATCCTGCTGACGCTGGCCGAGCACGGCACCTGCCCGCAGAAGCTCCTGGCCGAGCGCTGCCGGCTGGACCCCGCATCGCTGACTCGATTGCTCCATGCCCTGGAACAGCTCGGCTGGATCGCCCGTCAGGTGGATGCCCAGGACAACCGCCAGACCAACGTCAGCCTGACGGCGGCCGGACAGGAGGTGGTGGACGAGGCCATGCCCCGGCGAGCCGCTTTTCTGGACGAAGTGCTCCAGGGCCTGTCGGAGAAAGAGCTCGATGCGCTGTTGCGGACGCTGGAAGCGCTGGAGGGCAACTTCAGGCAGGCCGCCACGGGCCAGGCCAGCCCGCCCAGGGTCTGTTCACGATAAAAGGAAGGCTCGCACAGGCCGGGAATGGGCCCTAGACATGCGGTGAAGCCCGCTCGTCGTCGATGCGCTCGCCGTACAGTTCCAGCCTGACATCCCGCAGGCGGTAGCCGAGCGTCTCGGCCGCCGCCTCGTACATGCGCACCAGATCGGCCCCGGGCAGCTCGACGATCTCGCCCGTATGGACATCGATCAAGTGCGCGTGCAGGGCGCGCTGCGCCAGTTCCCAGACGGCCCGCCCCTGGGTGAACACGTGGCGGCGGACCATGCCGCGATCGTGGAATTCCTTCAGGATGCGATAGACGGAAGACAGGCTCAGGGCCGGATCCGTCTTGCGGGCGCGCATCAGCAGGTCTTCGGCCGTGGGGTGGTCGGAGGCCTCGTCCAGCGCGGCAAGCACCGCCTGCCGGCCCTTGGTGGCCCGCATCCCGGCCAGCGCAGGCGGCCGTGACGCGACCGGGCTTCGTGGCGCCAGGGTGGGCTTCATCCTAACCCCCGCTAATGTCCCGGGCGGCCTTCTCCAGGACGTCCAGCACGCGCCGTGTCTCGGCCTCGTCCCAGCCGCGCGAATGGAAGGCCAGCGCCGCGCGCAGCGTGTGCATGGCCTGGTGCACCGAGCCCGGCGTGGCGCGGCCGGACATCGACTGGGCGGTGATGTTCATGCGGTTCAGCACCGCGTCGACCATGGGCCGGTTTTCCTGCAGGAAGGCGCGGCCTTCTTCGGTGATCTCGAACGACCGCTTGGCGCCTTCCATGCCGGCGGCGCGGATGTGTCCCTGCTCTTCCAGCAGCGTCAGGGTCGGGTAGACCGAGCCGGGGCTGGGCGCGTAGACGCCGCCGAAGCGCTGTTCGAGTTCCTTGATCAATTCATAGCCCGAGCTGGGACGTTCGGCGATCAGCGCCAGCAGCACCAGCCGCAGGTCGCCCGGCCCGAAAACGCGTCCGGCCCGGCCGAAACCGCGACCGCCATCGCCGAAACCGCCCCGGCCCCGGCCATCCATGTCGAACGGGTCGCGGCCACGATGGCCGCCCCGGCCCGCCATCCACGCGGGCCAGGCGGCCCACATTCTATGAGGGTGAAACATGAGAATACTCCTTCGATACAGTTAAACGATATATCGTTTGTGTGTATCGTATAGGCGTTCTTTTCGATATGCAAGCCCCCATGAGGCCGTCTAGCCACGCTTGCGCCCGCCCCCGCCTTCATCACCGTGTTCCAGCGCGAGCCGGACGAATTCGCGCGCCGCCGCCGTCTGGTAGGCGCCGCGCCTTTGCATCAGCACCGCGGTTCTTTCCAGCAGCGACGGCGTGAGCGCTATGGAGGCGAGGCCGTCCCGGCCGCTGGCGATGGTGGCCGGCAGCAAGGTCGACAGCGAAGTGCGCCGCACGATCTCGATGACCGCGCCCAGCGAGTTGGCCTCCATCAGGACACGGGGACGCAGGCCGTGCCGGCGGCAATAGCGGTCGATCTGCTCGCGCGTCGCGAACTCGGCGGTCAACAGCACCAGGGATTCGGCGTCCAGCGCCTTCAGCGCCATCCGCCGCCTTCCGGCCAGGGGATGCCGGCTGCCGACCACCAGCGCCAGCGTCTCCACCAGCAGCCGCTGCGATGCGATCTCGGGCGAGCGCACTTCCTCGAATCCTATGCCCACGTCGTACTCGTCGTCCGCCAACAACGCCTCGATGCGCTCCTGCGGCATCTCGCGCAGGATCAGCGAGACGTTGGGGTGGCGGGCGTGGAAGCGCTCGACCAGCGGCCCGACCAGATACGAGGCGAAGGTGGGCGTGACCGCCAGGCGCAGCGATCCCCGGCTCAGGTCGCCCACGTCGTGGATCGCGCGCCGGCCTTCTTCCAGGTCCTGCAGGGCCTTGCGGGCATGCTTGAAATAGACGTGGCCCGCATCCGTGAGGCGCGTCGCGCGCCCCGTGCGGTCGAACAGTTGCGCCTCCAGCATCTCTTCCAGCTGCCGTATCTGCTGCGACAGCGCCGGCTGCGAGACATGCAGCGCCGCGGCGGCACGCGTGAAGCTGCGGTGCTCGGCCACGGCCAGGAAGTAATGGATGGGTCGGAGCAGCATGGACGGACCTTATAAGAGGAAATTATCGAAAAGATAATAAATCCGTCTTTTACCTTATTGATGGCGTCACGTAAGATCGATGTCCTGCCACCGGTCCGTCCTCATAGGGAGACAACAACATGAACATGCCCGAGCATTTCCTGCGCATGGCGGTCGATCTCGCCCGCAAGAACGCGGAATGCGGCGGCCGTCCCTTCGGCGCGGTCATCGTCAGGAACGGTTCGGTCATCGGCACCGGCGTCAACCAGATACTGTCGTGCGCCGACCCCACCGCCCATGCCGAGCTGTCGGCCATCCGCGCGGCCTGCCGCGCGCTGGGCTCGCCGCGGCTGGACGGGTGCGTGGTGTATGCCAGCGCGCAGCCTTGCCCGATGTGTCTGGCGGCGATCCACATGACCGGCATGCGCGAGGTCTTCTACGCCTACTCGAACGACGACGCCGAACCCTATGGACTGTCCTCCGCGCCCGTGTACCGCGAGTTGGCCCTGCCGCTGTCCGAGCAGTCCATCCACATCGTCCACTATCCGATCTCGCCCGCGCCGCAGTTGTATGAATCGTGGCGCGCCGCGATCAGCGAGCGCGCCTGACGGATATCGCGCCGGGCCGTCAGGCCTGGTCCGGGAACACGCCGCGATCGGACGGGAGCGGCGCGCCGGGAGGAAGCGCCGCGTTGCGCAGCCACCGGGCGAAGCGGCGTATCAGTTCCTGCTTGGGATTGTCCCCGCGCCAGACGATGTAGCAATTGACGCTGGCCGGAAAACACGCAGCCAGCGGACGCACCAGCCGTCCCGCCGCCAGCGCGTCGCGCACCAGCAGCCCGCGGGTCAGCGCCAGCCCCAGGCCGCTGGCCGCCGCCTCGGCCATCAACGCCCGGTTGTCGAAGACGATGCCGTCCTCGGGCTCGTCCAGCTCCACCCCTGCCGCCGCTCCCCATTGCGACCACCGGAACCGCGCATGCCGCAGCCGCGGCAGGCGCGCGACGTCGGCCAGCCGCATGCCGGGATGGCGCTGGGCGAACTCGGGACTGCAGACCACGATGATCTCGTCGTCCACCAGCTTGGCGCACTAGTAGCCCGTGAAGGGCGCGGCCGCGTAGCGCAGGCCCACGTCCAGGTCCGCCCGCTCGAAGTCCGGATCGTCGGTGGTCGTGGCGATGGACAGGTCGAGCTCCGGCAGGGCCGCGCGCAACTGCGACAGGCGGGGGACGAGCCAGGCCCCAGCGAGTTCCGGACTGACGTTGACGTTCAGTGACGAGCGGTCACGCTTGCGGCGTTCGGCCGCATCGGTCAGCGAGGCCTCGACCGCGCGCAGCGCGCTTTCCAGCCCGTCTGCCAGTTGCCGCCCCGCCGGCGTCAGCTCGACCTGGCGGCCGGTGCGCTGGAACAGCTCGCAACCCAGTTGTTCCTCGAGCGAACGGATATGCCGGCTGATGGCCCCGTGCGTGACGAACAGCGCGTCCGCCGCGCGCGTCATGCTGCCGTAGCGGGCCGTGGTGGTGAATGCCTGCAGGATCTGCATGGAGGGAAGGCGGCGGACCATCCTGTGATTCTGCCTCACAGGTCATGCCAAAACAAGTCGATTGTCCCGGCCGAGCGGGCTCGCCGATACTCGGCGCCGCGAAGCCGGCCTCGCTGGCCGGGAGGAGATCCTTATGAAATTGCAGCTCAAGGTCAACGGCGCGCCGCTCGCCGTCGATGCCGACGGCGACATGCCCCTGCTGTGGGTACTGCGCGACTATCTTGGCCAGACCGGCACCAAGTTCGGTTGCGGCATGGGCCTGTGCGGCGCCTGTACGGTGCACGTGGACGGCAAGGCCACCCGGTCCTGCGTCACGCCGGTCGGCACGGTGCTGGACGCCGACATCACTACCATCGAAGGGCTGTCCAAGGACGGCACGCATCCCGTGCAGGCGGCATGGATCGCCGAGCAGGTCCCCCAATGCGGTTACTGCCAGTCGGGCATGATCATGGCCGCCTGTGCGCTGCTGCAAGAGAACCCCGCGCCCACGCGCCAGGACATCCGCGACGGCATCGGCAACCTGTGCCGCTGCGGCACCTATCCGCGCGTCGAGCGCGCCATCCTGCGCGTGGCCGCGGCCACCAACGGGGGGCAATCATGAACGCGCCCGCCGTCAACCGCCGCCAGTTCCTGCAAGCGGCCGGCGCCGTGTCGGCCGGACTGGTGCTGGGCTTTCGCATCCCCGTGGTCCAGGCCGCCGGCGCGCCCGCGCGCGATCCGGACGACGTCAACGCCTGGCTGCGCATCGCCACCGATGGCGAAGTCACCATCATGGTGCCGTCGGCCGAACTGGGCCAGGGCGTGACGACCTCGGCTCCCATGCTGGTGGCCGAGGAACTCGAATGCGACTGGACCCGCGTGCGGGCCGAGCTGGCTCCCACCGATCCCGTCTACGCCAACCGCATCTTCAAGGTCCAGGCCACCTCCAGCAGCACCTCGGCCCGCTGGTCGTTCGAGCCGCTGCGGCGCATCGGCGCCACCGCCCGCGAGATGCTGCGCGCAGCCGCGGCGCAGACGTGGAAGGTGCCCGTGGCCGAATGCCAGGCATCCCAGGGACTGATCCGCCATGCCCCCAGCGGCCGCACGCTCGGCTACGGCGAACTGGCCGCGCGCGCGTCCGCCCTGCCCCGCCCGGCCAACGTGGTCCTGAAGGAGCCGCGCGACTGGAAACTGATCGGCCATGCGATCGATCGTCTCGACATCCCGGCGAAGACGCGCGGCGCCGCGACCTTCGGCGTGGACGTCAAGCGCGAAGGCATGCTGATCGGCACCATCGTGGCCTGCCCCGCATTCGGCGGCACCCTCGCCGGGGTCGACGCCAAGCCCGCCCTGGCGGTGCGCGGCGTCAAGCACGTGGTCCCGCTGCATGACGCGGTGATCGTATTGGGCGACAGCTACTGGACGGCGCGCCAGGGCGTCCTTGCCCTCAAGCCCGAATGGCGGATGCCGGACGGCCCGCCGCTCGACGGCGACACGCTGATGCGGGGCTACCGTGAAGCGGCACGCAACGCGACGGCCGAGGCTCGCCGCGTGGGCAACCCCGACGAACACCTGAAAGGCGAGTCCGTCTACAGCGCCGAGTATGACGTGCCGTATCTGGCGCACGCCACGATGGAGCCCATGAATGCCACGGCCGACGTGCGCGGCGGCAAGGCCGAGCTCTGGGGACCCACCCAGGTCTGCGGCGAGATCGCCGAGCGTCTGGGGCCGGCGCTGGGGCTGCCCGCCGACCGCATCACCGTGCACTCGACCCTGGTCGGCGGCGGCTTCGGCCGGCGCGAGGAATTCGACGTCTTCACCCAGGCGGCGCTGGCCTCCAAGGCGGTGGGCCGCCCGGTCAAGCTGATCTGGTCGCGCGAGGAAGACATCCGCCACGACTTCTACCGCCCCGCCGCCGCGGCCCGCCTGAGCGCCACCATGGCGCCCGGCAAGGACGGCAACATCCTCGCGCTGGAAGCCCGGCTGTCCTGCTCGTCGATCTACATCCGCAACTTCACCGACCGGGTCAAGGGCGGCATCGACCCCAAGTCGGTCGAAGGCGCGGTCGACCTGATCTACGACCTGCCCCACTTCGCCGTGCGCTACGCCATGGTCAACACGGCGATCCCGGTGGGCTTCTGGCGCGGCGTGGGCTACACGCAGAACACCTTCTTCGCCGAAAGCTTCATCGACGAACTGGCCGCGCGCCAACAACGCGACCCGCTGCAATTCCGTCTTGCCATGCTGGCCGGCCGCCCGCGCCACGCCACGCTGCTGCGCAAGCTGGGCGAGCAGGCCGGCTGGGGCAAGGCCGCCGCCGGGCGCTTCCAGGGCCTGGCGATCACCGAGGCCTGGGGCTCGCTGTGCGCCACGATGGTGGAGCTGTCGGTGAAAGACAAGCGGATCACGTTGCACCGCATCGTCAACGCCATCGACTGCGGCACCGTCATCAACCCCGCCACGGTGGAACGCCAGCTCGAAGGCGCCAGCATCTGGGGCCTGACCGCCGCCATGTCCGGCGACATCACCATTCGCGATGGCGCCGTCCAGCAGTCGAACTTCCATGACTACCCGCTGCTGTACCTGTCGCAGGTGCCGCCGTTCGAGGCCGTGCTGGCGCCCAGCGGCGAACGCATCGGCGGCGTGGGCGAGTCGGCGGTGCCGACGCTGGCGCCGGCGCTGGCCAACGCGCTGTTCGCCGCGACGGGGGAACGCCTCCGCTCGTTGCCGCTGTCGCGGCACGGGTACGAGCTGGCGTAGGGGACCAGGCTTCCCTTTCCGGGGAAGCCCACCTCCTAGCTGGGCCAGATCGCCATCGCCGCGCTGGCCACCCGCTCCAGTTCCGCACGCTTGGCGCCGTCCCTGGCCTGCAGCGACATCCCCTGCACGACCGTCGTGAAATACCGGGCAAGGGTATCCAGGTCGGCCGCCGGCGACAGTTCCCCGTCGGCCACCCCCTGCTCCAGGCGCTCGCGCACACGCTGGATCGAGGCCAGCCTGTGGGTTCGCAGGAAGGCCGCCATGCCTTGGTTGGCGGGCGTGCAATTGGTCGCCCCCAGCACCACGAAACACCCCTTGGGCCTGCCCGGCAGCGTCAACGCCTTCGCCGCGGCCATCAACATGCCTTCGACCGCCTCGCGCGCGGTCCTGCCCTCGCGCAGCGCCACGTCGGTCATCCCGCCGTCGGTGTGGCGGTAGCGTTCCACGGCCTCGCGGAACAGCGCTTCCTTGCCGCCGAAGGCCCCGTACAGGCTGGGCGCGTTGATGCCCATCGCCGTCGTCAGATCCGACAGCGACGTGCCCTCATAACCACGCTCCCAAAAAACCTCCATGGCCCGCTGCAAGGCTGCGTCGCGGTCGAAACCGCGCGGGCGTCCCCGTTCAGCCATATTTCACCTTTTTTGTAACGATCGATATAAAAATTCTTGACGCTCCGCGAAGAGGTCGTGGATCATTTTATAACGATCATTACGAAAATGGAGCACAGCATGTCCCGATTGTCAGGAAAAGTGGCCTTGGTAACCGGCGCGAGCCGTGGCATAGGCGCGGCCATCGCGCTGCGCCTGGCGCGCGAGGGCGCGGACGTGGCGATCACCTACGCCAGTTCGCCGGACAAGGCCGAGACGGTGGCCGGCGCGCTGCGCGAGACCGGCCGCCGCGCCGTGGCCCTGCGCAGCGACAGCGCCGAACCCCATGCCCCCGCGCAGGCGGTGGCGCGCGTGGTGGAGGAATTCGGCCGGCTCGACATCCTGGTCAGCAACGCCGGCATCGGCTACTGGAAGGCGCTGGAGGATTTCACCATCGAGGAATTCGACCGCGTGATGGCGGTGAACGTGCGCGCGGCCTTCACCGGCGCCCAGGCCGCGGCGGCGCGCATGGGGCAAGGCGGCCGCATCATCACGATCGGCAGTTGCAATGCCGATCGCGTGCCGGCCCCGGGCTCGACGCTTTACGCCATGAGCAAGTCCGCGCTGATCGGCCTGACCAAGGGCATGGCGCGCGACCTGGGTCCGCGCGGCATCACGGTGAACCTGGTGCAGCCCGGCCCGATCGACACCGACATGAATCCGGCCGACGGCGAACGCGCGGACAGCCTGCGCGCGCTGATGGCGCTGGGGCACTACGGCGAGGGCGAGGACGTGGCCGGACTGGTGGCCTACCTGGCGAGCGCGGAAAGCCGATTCGTCACCGGCACCGCGCTCACGATCGACGGCGGCTACAACATCTGAGGCAAGGGCATGGACGCGAACATGAAGGCCGCGCATACCGGCAAGACCATCGTGCTGGCCGCGGTGTGCCTGGCCGGACTCATGATGCCCCTGAGCTTCACGGGCCCCGCGGTGGCGACGCCCGCCATCGCGCGCGACCTGGGCGGCAGCCCGGTCGCGCTGGCGTGGGTGGTGAACGCCTTCGTGCTCGCGTTCGGCAGCTTCGTGCTGGCGGCCGGCACGCTGGCGCAAGAGTTCGAGGGCCCCGCCCGCACGCGGGCCTTCAGCCTGCTCGGCACCACGTTCGGCGTCGGCCTGGCCTTCGGCCCCATCTGGTCGGGCCTGCTCATCGAACACTTCGGCTGGCGGTCCATCTTCCTGACGGGAGCCGTCATCGGCGCGCTGGTGCTGCTGTTCGGCGTGCCGCGCATGCGCGAGACGCGCGATCCCGACGCGCGAGGCATGGACGGCTGGGGCACCCTGACCTTCACCGTCGCCTTGTCCCTGCTGATCTTCGGTATCGTCACCGGTCCGCAGTACGGCTGGACCGGCACGGCCACGCTCGCGCTGCTGGGCGCGGCGCTCGCCATGCTGGCGGCCTTCGTCGCCATCGAACTGAAGCGGGCCCGCCCGATGCTCGACCTCTCGCTGTTCCGCTATCCGCGCTTCGTGGGCGTGCAACTGCTGCCCCTGGCGACCGCCGTGTGCTATGTCGTCCTGCTGATACTGCTCCCGATAGGCTTCATCGGCGTGGAGGGCTACTCCGAACTGAAGGCCGGCATGATGATGATTCCGCTCTCGCTGCCCATGGCCATCGTCCCCTTCCTGGCCGGGCTGCTGGCGCGCAGGTATCCCGCCGGCGCCCTCTCGGCCGGAGGCCTGGTGATAGCCGCGGCGGGCCTGGCCTGGCTGGCCACGATGCCGGTGGGGCAGCAATCGATGGCCATCATCTGGCCGATGCTGCTGATAGGTATCGGCACGGGCTTGCCATGGGGCTTGATGGATGACCTTTCGGTCAGCGTCGTGCCCAAGGAACGCGCCGGCATGGCGACCGGCATCTTCTCGACCATGCGGCTGGCCGGCGAAGCGGTGGCGCTGGCGGCAGCGGCGGCGTTGCTGCTGGCGCTGATGCAGTCGGGCCTCGCGCAGGCGCTACCCGATGCTCGCGCCATGGCGGACATTTCCGCCATCGCCAACGACATGGCGGCCGGCGCATTGGGGCAGGCCGCCACCCACCTGGGCGACGGAGGGAAGGCGATGCTGGTGGCGGTGTATGCCGATGCCTTCCGTGCCTTGCTGCTGGCGCTGGCGGCGCTTACCGTCGCCGCGGCGCTGGCTGCCTGGCTGCTGCTCAGGCCCGCCACGTCAGGCAAAGGGGTCCGAGCCGATGCGTGCACCACCCACGGCGCGTGAATCCGGGCGCGCGAATCCGGGCGCGGCGGGAGAGGGAACCGGCTGCTGCCCAGCCCCGGCTGCATCCCGCGCCCCTGCCTCAGAAGCGGTGAAGAATGCCGACCGCGTACACCTTGCTGTTGAAACCGCTGTCGGATGTCGTCCCGCTGACGTCCTACACCTTTACCTTCGACGGCTCCGGCGGCGTTGCGGGCTTCGGCAAGGGACAGGCCTCGGTAGTCCTTTCCGGACCGCCCGAGGGCGCGACGCAACTCAGCTATACCGCACAGGCGCAGGTCGGCGGAAAAATCGCCCAGGTGGGCGCTCGCCTGATCGACGGCGTGGCCAGGAAACTGGCCGACGAGTTCTTCTCGCGCTTCAAGACCGCTCTCGAACCGGCCTCGCAAGAAGCGCCCACCGAAGCGGTCGAGGAAGACGCCGAGCAATCCGGTCAACCGCCCACGGCCTCGCCGGCCTGGAAATTCTGGCGGTCGTAGCTGCGGATGACCGTGCCGGGATCCTGCCGTACGCTCAGACGTTAAACAGCGATTGTGACTGCAAGTCATTGAATGAACAGTTCACCATGCTGCTCCATTAAAAAATATACTCATGTTTGTACTCAAAAAACTCAGCATTGAGTACGTTCAACCCTGATCTGGCGCCGTTGCGCCGGCTCGGATTCAACTTTCCAGACGCCTGCGACAGGTATCAATGGTGGATTTTATCTGCTGCGCCAACATCTGCCTGATCGGAACACGCTCAAATCGCTCACCCAATGAGCTTGCCTGCGGCAGCATCCGGTCGATGACCTCTTCCGCCCGCTTCCTTGGGATGCCACCTTCCTCCGCCAGACGCAATAAATGCCGGCGTTCGATGGCAGCACCTTCGCCGCAAACGTCCAGGTGATGCTGGCCCATCGGGCCTTCACTGAAGGTCAGGTCGAATGCCGGTGCCAGACGCCAGCGCCGGTCAGGCCCGAGACGCCACGCGAAATTCTTGGGATGGTCGTCACGGTTGTGGAAAAGCACATTGAAGACGACTCGTGCGTAGGCTTTCTCCACTTCGCGCTCGTCGCGCGTCAGGAAACGGGTAGCCCGCAGGAAGGCGGTGTAGTCGGTGGCACCGGGCAGGCGAAAATCCACTTGCAACAATCCCGCCAGACTGTGCACCGGGACGCGTTGCCCTCCCTCCCGGTCGAAGCGCGCGACGCCGAAGGCGGCCAGTTCGGGGCCAAGGTCGAACCAGCGACTTTCGGGCACATCCAGTCCGCAATCCCGAGCCAGTTCGGCATAGAGCTGCTCGATGACGCAAACCTCCTTGTGTTCGTTCTGCGCCGGGAATTTGACCAGCCAGGGACTGCCGGACGCATCCGGACGGGTGCTGACTTGCCCGGTCGTTGCGTCGTACTGCACCAAGGCCTTGGGCCTGGCCCCTTGCGGTGAGCCGCCGGTGAGCGCGAGCTCGCGCAGGGCTGCCCCCGCCTCGCCCGCGAGCGCGAGACGGCTTTGCTCGGCCAGCGCCAGCAAGGACCAGTCGGGCTCCTGGGCAGCGGCGTCGCTTGCCGGAACGAAGCGCAACGCGCCCATGGCGCGCTCACCAATGAAGGCCAGGCGGTCCAGTGGCCCGGGATGGCGCAAGCCGTGTTGACGGAACAGGCGATCCATCAGCAGCAAACCCCAGCCGTCAGGCAGACTGTCGGCGATCAGGCCCGGAAGGCGATGCAAATGGGTCGGAAAACTTCCGTAGGCATCCGCACGCAGCTTGAGGTGCAAGGGCGACAGTTCCAAGCCCTGAGACAGGGCTACGGGAGAATATTCGAAGAGCAGGGATTGACCGTCATCGGCTAAGCGTCCCAACGGCCAGTCTTCTCCCCAGCCGCAATAATGCACGGTAAGCAGCTTCATGATGTTCTCTTACGCGGCGCACGCTGGCGGCGGCTGACAAGGTCCACCTGCTCCATCTGGGCGATGGATTGCCGTTTGAGCACGAAGAGATCGTCCAGCGCCTCCAGCAAGCCAAGTGCCTGCGCAACGCGGACCAGCGTTTCCAGCGAGCACTGGCCGTCGCTTTCGAGTTTGCGCAACGCCCCCAGCGACAGTCCGGCCATTTGCGCCAGTTCACGCTGCGTGAGCGATTGGGCAAGCCGCTGCTCGCGCAGACGAACACCCAGCGCGTGCAGAATCTCAGCGGAAGTCGAGAGATGAAAAGTCACTTTTATGACCCTTATCGCGAAAAAAATTGCGTAAGAACCATTTTAGTGGACTTTAATTATTCGTGAAAGCAGATGGCTGCGATAGCTGCCGCGAGCGATCATGCGGTGACCATCGTAACGCTACGATAACGTAGCGTTACGATGTTACGGTGCAGGCTCCTGTCCAGCCGCCGGCGCCTCCAGCAGTACTGAAGGCTCCACCCCCAGTGCCTCGGCCAGCTTGAAGATGTTGAGCAATGCGATGTTGCGCTGCCCACGCTCAACCCCCCCCAGATAGCTGCGTGCCAAGCCACTTTCCAGTGCTAGGCGTTCTTGCGACCACCCTCTGGTCTTTCTGATTTCTATCAGCTTCAGGCCGAAGCGTAGTCGGGGATCAAGGGCCATATTTCTCTCTTCTTAAAGAGAAATGACTCTATGAGTACCCCCTCTATAGGGCTACGCCCGATAAGTACCCGCACTATGAGTGACAATTGAATGCAGGCGCCATAAAATGGCCTCTATGAGTAACAAAATGGAGGAAATGACGTATGGCAAGCGTCTGGAAGACTGCGGGGATGGGAGCGGCGGCGGCGCTGGCAGTTCCGGTGGCTGGGCTTTCAGGTCTCGCTGCCGCTGGTCTTACGCTGATTCTTGTACTGGCGATGTTCGGCGTGGGGCCTGCGCGCCTGTCACAGACATCGCTGTGGGGGCTGTTGACCAGTGAGTTGATGCTCTATCTGCTGATTTCACTGGCGATTTTTACGCTGTCCTTCCGCTTTCTGGCGCGCTTGCAGGCCCGCTGTCAGGCACTTGTAGCCGATCTCAACGCTCAGCAGGGTCTGTCGTTCGATGCTGGGCATCTCTTGGGCTATCCCGCGCCAGCCTTTCTGGTGTTTGACCGGCAGCATCGCAAACTGGCTGTCTGCTCAATCGTGGATGAAGCCTGGCGCATCCATGACTACTCCTGGCTGCTTGGTTGGCGGATGACCTGGCGCGAGGTTGAGAGCATGGAGATGAACGGCGGTAGCCGTCAGGTCAACGCCAGCGGCATGAGCGTGCCGACCTTCGAGCGCACGGTACGCGCCAAGGACTTCGTCATTGAGTTGCAAACCGCCGACCCGCAACGACCAGTGCTCAGTTTTCCCATGAGTCGTCGGGCGGCGGAAACCTGGTGTGCTCGGCTCAATGCCCTCTTCAACGGATGACCTCGCGAGGAACTGCGATGAAACACTACCGGAGTGGGCTTGCCCCATCTCTCCGGACAGGTTGGTTAACCTAACAAGCCGCCGCTTCGAACTGTACCGGGCTAACGTATCCCAGTGTTGAATGCTGTCGTCGAGCGTTCTAGAACCGTTCGATGTAGTCGAACACTTCGGCCCGGCATTCATCTCGGGATCGGTAGATCCGTCGACTCAGTCGTTCGGTCTTCAATGTGGAGAAGAAGCTCTCCATGGCGGCATTATCCCAGCAGTCGCCGCGCTTACTCATGCTGCATACGATCCCAGCATCGGCTAGCAGCATCTGGAACTGTTCGCTGGTGTATTGGCTGCCTTGATCGGAATGGTGCAAGACTTCGCGCGGCCGGCCGCGCCGATGCAACGCCATCATCAGCGCGTCGGTCACTAGCTGAGAGGTCATGTTGGCCTGCATCGACCAGCCGACGATGCGTCGCGAATACAGGTCCATCACCGCCGCGACGTACAGCCACCCTTCGGCAGTCCAAACGTAGGTAAAGTCAGCCACCCATTTCTGATTCGGGGCGTTGGCTGTAAAGTCCCGGTCGAGCACGTTGGCGGCGATGGCCTGAGGTGAACGCAACCCCGTGTCAGAGGGATGGCGACGGCGCTTGGCCCTTGCGACCAGATGCGCCGCGCGCATGAGCCTCGCCACGCGATGCCGACCGCAATGCTCGCCCCACGCTCGTAAATCGCGCCATACCCGAGGACTGCCGTAGGTGCGGTCGCTGGACTCGAAGCTTTCGCGAATACGGCCCGTTAGCCTCGTATTGGCGCGCTCACGAGCGCTCGGTGCCCGGCCGTGCCATTCGTAGAAGCCACTGCGTGACACGCCCAACGCCCTGCATAGGTCGCTGACCGACCAGACGGCCCTATGACGGGCTATAAACGGATACTTCATGTCTGGTCCTTGGCAAAGTATCCGACCGCTTTTTTTAGTATGTCCCGTTCGGTCTTCACCTTTGCCAGCTCCCGGCGCAACTGCTCGATTTCTTGCTGTTGGGCGCTCTTGAGCAGTTTACCAGCAGTCGGCTCCCATGTGCCGCCGCGCATTTGCGTGACCCACCGACGCAGTACGCTGGGGTCTACTCCAAGGTCCTGGGCGATTTTCGATACGTTGCTATCCGGCAGTTCAGCCAGGCGTACCGCCTCGCGCTTGAACTCGTCGGTAAAGGTTCTTCTGGTCCGTGCCATCTTCCTGCTCTCCAGGCATCATCATGCCATCTGATGTGTCTGGAGAGATAGGGCAAGCCCACCTTGACGGGTAGGCGGCTACAGGGCGCCGCACTCGATGTCTTCTGGCATGAGCCGCTGGACCCAAGCTCACCGCTCTGGGCCTTGGATAACGTGATCGTCACCCCCCACGCCGCGAGTCACTCAGCAGGCCATGCAGGCCGCGTTGAAGAGATTTTTTTGGACAACTTGTCTCGCTGGGTGAGTGGGGCGGAGCTGCGGAATCGGGTGGCTTGATGTGTTGCCTTAAGGTCTTTGGTCGTGGTTGCGGACCGGCATGGCATCGTCAGCGCATCCCTGGGCCGCAACTTACGCCCGACGGTTATACAGGAAGTCGAGTGCCATTCGGTTGAACGCGTCGGCATGCTCCCATTGCGCCCAGTGCCCGCAACGGCTGAATACGTGAAGCTCGGCATTCGGGAGGCCCGCTAGCAGCCGTATTCCTGTCTCAACAGGCACAAACCTATCGTCCCTGCCCCAGATGATTAGAGTAGGGGCGTGTAGTTCGCTTAGTCGGTGGCCCATATCTGGATACTGTTGTGGGTGCACGCGTGCGCTCTCCACAAAATTTTCCAAGTGGTCGGGCCGCGCGCGTAAGTTGTTCAATCGAATGTTCAGCAGTTCCTCTGTCAGTGCCGATGGGTCGTAAACGAATACGTTCATCATCCGCTTTAGGTTCTCGATTGTGGGGTCTCGGTAAAGTGCGCCGATCAGCTTAATCCCCTCGGTCGGCATGGGAGTGAAAGATGCCGCCCCACCTGTGCCGCCGCCCATCAGAATCAGCTTGCCTACGCGCGTTGGGTGAGTCAGGGCGAATACAACCGCTGAATGTGCACCCATTGAATTACCGATAAGGTGTGCCTGCTCAACGTTGAGGTGGTCCAACAGCGCCAGCACCATCCGCGCGTTCAGATGAGGCCGCGATTCGTCACAGATAACGGTGTCACTTTTATTCCAACCTGGGAAGTCCAGCAGCACGACCCGAAACCCAGCGCTAACGAACGGATCGACATTTCGGCTGAAGTTCGCCCAGCCACTCGCACCGGGTCCTGAGCCGTGAAGCATGACGACTGTTTCATCCCCGTCGCCAATGGCGTTGTAGTGGAGGCGTAGCGGTCTGCCGTTGTCGACTACGTCAAAGAAGTTGCTCGTCTCGCTCTCAGAACGTTCAGTATTAACCACGATCTTTCCTTATCGGTAATTGCTATGGCTAGGCTTGGTCTTTAAACATGATTCCGAACCCCGCGATGTACTCCGGGATATCTTGGTAATACGTAAAGCTTGCGCGTCGGCTCGCCTCCGCGTTGAGCGTGGCCCGGGCTACTACCCAAGTTTTCGACTCGTGTGCGGCTAGACCTGCGTCGGCGCTGATGCTTGAGTCGCTCATTGCGGCAATTCGCTCTAGACCGTCTTCGGTTTCGAGCGCGCTCATCCATGCGCGATCCCAAATCGGATTCAACGGCTTCAGCGGTGACGTGCCTTGCGCAAGAGCCACGCCCGCTGCCATCACGCGTCTGACTCGTTCTTCATGTTCGGCGGCAGTCTGCGTTCTGGGCACGATGGTTCGTTCCCGAATCGCTGGATCGGCATGCGTCATGGTAGGAATCGGTGGCTCGTGAGAAAGACCACCGGATCCAATCGTCAGTGTGCGCAAGCCCGTGGTACTGAGAAATTCGCCGATTCGGCGGCCTAGCTCTACGCAGCGTCGGGTGCTAGGGATAGATGGCGGCGCGACGGCGTTCAGAAAAATTGGGATTACCGGAGGCGTGTCAAGGCCCCCCCAAAGAAGCTCCAGTGGTTGTGCGAAGCCGTGGTCCACTGTCATCCGGCGCGACACTGCGATGTCGAAGGCGTTTGAAACCAGGTGTTGGGCGAGGCCTAGGGCACACTCGCTATCAACGTTGATCTTCCCAGACGGGGTGCCGTAGTCACCCAACGACTGCGCCTCGGTGCCCAGGCAGAAGGTTGGCATGAGCTGGTTAAAGAACCCGTTGTAGTGGTCTGGCGCGATGAGAACCACGAGTTGAGGGTCGAACTGGCGGACGCAGTCGCTCGCAGCACGTATGGCCTCGCCCAATGCTCGTTCCACCGAGCTACTCACCGGATTGAGCCCCATCAATGGTGAATGTGACATTCCCAAGAAAGCGCGGCTTGCTGTCAATTTTTGTCCTGCGGCTAGATTTTCATAGGCCTGCAGGATGGAGCCCCCGCCGTAAAAATTCAAAGTGTCAGTTCGCCTGGTGAACCGCCGAGTTTTTAACGCGCTTCCACTGGAAACCCCTCTCTATTCCCCAATGGGACTGCCCTGGAGCCCTCCGGTCCGAGCGCCTCAATCTGCGGAACTTTTGGCGTTCGTTCACCAGGTGAACAGCGATATTGCGAGGTGCTGGCGGTGAGGCACACCATTGCCGCCTGACACAACACGCTTTCTAAAACGGCAAGGGAACGATATGGGACGGCATTCAGGCAAGACGGCGATAGTCACGGGAGCTGCACAAGGCCTCGGGCGGGCGGTCGCGTCGCGTTTGGCGGCCGAGGGCGCGTCGGTCATGGTGGTTGACCGATCAGCCGACCTTTGCCAAGCGATCGTGGCCGACATTCAAGCGGACGGTGGCACTGTGCGAGCGTTCGCGGCCAATCTCGAAACCTACGAGGGCAATGCTGCGATGGTCGGCCAGGTGCTCGACTACGCAGGGAGCATAGACATTGCGGTCTTCAATGTCGGCGGAACCATCTGGGCACAGCCGCTATGGGAGTACCAACCACAGCAGATTGAGCAAGAACTCGCACGGTCTCTATGGCCCACGGTTTGGGGGTGCTATGCCGTCCTGCCGAACATGCTTGAGCGGGGGCGTGGCGCAATCGTGAACATTGGTACTGCGGCCACGAGGTGGTCGCTGCGCGTGCCGTATGCCGCTGCGAAAGGGGGCGTGCACGCCCTAACCGCGGCGCTGTCGCGTGATCTTGCAGACACTGAAGTGCGTGTGAACTGCGTGTCGCCGGGAGCGCTAGCCGTTCAAGACCGAATTACCCCCAGAAACTCGACTGCCCAGAGCGATCGCCAGCGTGCGTGGCGCGACGAGGCATATCAGCAATCTGTGCGAGATACGCCGTTAGGCCGACCAGGCACCCCGGAGGAGGTGGTGGGAGCGGTGAGTTTCCTTGCATCCGATGAGGCTAGCTATATAACCGGCCAAACCCTGTTTGTTGCCGGTGGGGCGATCGGGTAGCTGTTGATGCGGGCAGGTGTGGTCGGTAGGGCTATTTGAGCTGTTTAGTGTAGGTAGGAGAATGTAAATGGAAGAATCCGGAGTTTGGCCGCCATTGAAATGGCCAGCAAAGGTCACAGAAGTTCCTAAAGAAATATTTGTACGCGAGGATATTTACCAAGAGGAATTACGCCGAATTTTCTGGGGTAAAGAGTGGTTCCCGATCGCCCACGAAAGTGAAATCCCCAACGTCAACGATTTTAAGACGTGCTCGCTAGGCGAGGTGCCGCTTATCGTGGTGCGCGACCGAGACGGAATCGTGCGGGCGCATTTCAACGCGTGTACGCACCGGGGGGCACAGCTAGAAACTGCGCCGTTTGGAAACAAGCGTATGTTCGAGTGCCCGTACCACCGCTGGAGCTTTAATCCCAATGGTGCCCTAGTCGGCTGTCCGATCCGGCCCGGCGACGCCGCAGGGTTTGATAAGGCGAACTACGGCCTGAAAGGCCCTCGCACCGAGCTGCTCCATGGTTTGGTCTTCGTCACGTTGAACGAGGAAGCCCCCAGCCTGAGCGAGTTCATGACAGGACTCGAGGGTCAGTTGGCCAACGTCATGCGTGGCGATGGCAAGTTGAAGTTGCTGGGATATCACAAGTCCCTGCTCGAAGCTAACTGGAAGACCTACCACGACAACGATGCCTATCACGCACCGTTGCTGCACACCGCATTTCGCCTGCTCAACTGGCAAGGCGGGCGTGGCAAGCAATTTGCAAATGATCGCGGCCATCGAGGCTTCATCAGCGAAATCTCGGTGCCGGACGGAAAGGACGTTCTCAGCGACCCATCGTTAATCGAATTCCGAGGCGGAAACGAAAAAGATGGGTCCTGTTCGATTCACCTGTTCCCTCTATTCGTGGGCATTCGGCATTTGGATACCATCGGGCTGCGTTTTGTTAACCCGCGTGGAGTGAACCAAACAGAGCTGGTGTACGCCTATTTTGGCCGCGAGGAGGACGACGCTGAGATGCTGAAGCATCGCGTTCGACAGTCGTCCAACCTGCTCGGACCGTGTGGCATGGTGAGCATGGAAGACGCTGCAGTGTTCCATCGCATACATATCGGCAGCCGTACCCCGGGCATGCAGGAGTTTCAAAAAGGCGTCACGGATCCCTATGAGTTGCCGCGAGACTTTAACCAGAACGACGAGTCTCCGAACGTACTGAGCTGGGAGTATTACCGGAAGGTCATGGGATTCGAGAAAGAGGCACGAGTATGAGCGGTGGTAGCAGTTTAGCGTTGGATAAAATCGATCGTTTGCAAGCGGAATATATCGATGCACTGGATCGCAAGCGGATGGGCGACTGGCTGAACACCTTTAGCTCTGCAGGTTCATATATCTGCCAAACACTCGAAAGTGTACAGGCGGGCTGGGACATTGCGTTGATTTTGGACGACTGCCGTGGACGCTTGGAGGACCGAGTCAAATTCGTGGAAAAAATCTGGGCCGGTACATTCCAAGACTATCAAACTCGCCATTTCGCTCAACGTATAACGTGCGGCGAGCGAGAGAGCGGCATCTTCGACGTGCGATCGAATTTTTCGGTCGCATTTACCAGATGTGACACTGGGCAGACAGGAGTGTTGGCAACCGGTGTTTACGAAGATGTCGTCGATTTAAATGGCAGCACAGCGCAATTTATCTCGAAGCGGGCTGTGATTGATGCGCCATTCCTGCCTCACTACATCGTTTATCCACTCTAAATAATCGAGTCGGCAATCAGCATTCGGGGAGTTCTCGGCTCCCCGTCGGACCGTCGATTGCCCGTTGTGTAACGGGCACGAAAAAATACTGGAGATAAGTCATGAAAATAATCACCAGGGTTAATGCATGTCTTGTGATGTTGATCGCAGGTGCTGCTGTTGTACCGTCCGTGGTTGCGGCGAGCGACTATCCGAACAAGATTGTTAAAATTGTGGTTCCTTATAGCGCGACGGGTGGCGGCCCCGACTTTGTGGGGCGCACGGTGGCGGAAAAGCTAAGCTCCTTGACTGGGCAGCCCTTTATCATAGATAACAAACCCGGTGCTGCTGCGACCGTGGGTACTGCCTTTGTCGCGAAGACCGCTCCTGACGGCTATACGATCCTGACAGGGGACACAGGACCTTTGTCTGTAGCGCCAGGACTCAGAAAAAACCTGTCGTACGACACGCTGAGAGACTTCATGCCGGTCAGCAATGGTGTGAGAGCCCCCATTTTTATCGTGGTTGGTGGAAATAAGGGGATTAACTCGCTTCAAGATCTCGCTGCGCTTGCCAAATCAAAACCAGGACTGGCTTACGGTACCCCGGGTATCGGCAGTGTTCACCATCTGGCGATGGAAAAGTGGCTAAGCATGGCCGGCGTGAAGATGACCCATATACCCTACAACTCGCAGTCTCAATCAATCCCGGCTGTGGTGTCAGGTGATGTAACCGCGCTCGTCATCGCCTACCCCAACATCCGGTCGTTTATCAGCGCTGGCCGGGTGAAGGCACTTGCGGTTGGCGATAAGGCTAGGGTACCGTTCGCACCAGATGTGCCAACGGTTGCAGAAAGCGGTTATCCCGGGTATGACGTTGGGATCGACGTTGGCTTTTTGGTACCTAAGGGGACTGCGCCAAAAGTTGTTACGCGCCTCAACGAACTACTCCACGCGACGCTAAAATCCCCTGAAGTCGCCGAGAAGCTTAGCGTTGCCGGCCTGCTTCCTATTCCGAGCACACCGGAACAGTTCGCGTCGTCGATTAAGCGCGACTATGAGGTATTTAAGTCAATCATTGACGCTAACGGTATTACGAGTGACTAGTGAGCTCTTACTTCGCGTTTTAGCTCCAATTGCTGAGCCGTCTGCTTAGGTAGTCTTATGGGTGTTTCTAGACCAGTGGGTGAGGAGATCGATCTCTCTTCACCGTACAAACAAGTTCGCTCCATCCAGAGAGGGCTTGATGTGCTGCTATGCCTCAACCTGCACGGACCGTTGTCAGTGCAGGGGTTGAGTCACCACACCGGTCTGACCCGCGCAACGCTCTACCGTATCGTCGAAACGCTGGAGACCCTAGGCTATGTTAGCCGGGCAACGCTAGACGATACGGTCCGTTTGACCTCGAAAGTGCTCAGTTTGAGTAATGGGTACGAGCAAGGGGAGGAGCTTGCCGCCGCCGCCAAGGACGCGTTGCTGTTTCTACTCTCCTGTACTGGATGGCCATCGAGTGTTGGCACGCTCTGCAAAGATTCGATGTTAATCCGCGAAACGACCCATGGAAGAGCGGAAGTGTTTGTCCGTAATACGCTTGTGGGAACAAAATCTCCAGTATTGACTACAGCGATGGGGCGCTCATATCTGTCGTTCTGCGATGACGATGAGAGGCAGAAGAGCCTCTCCACGATTGCGCATTCCAGTTCGACTGAAGCTGAGCTTGCCCGAGATATGGCATACGTATCGAGGCTTGTCAGCGAGACGCGCGAGGCAGGGTTCGGGTTTGGGGCGGGCTATCCTGATCTGGGCGGCATTGCTCTTCCCATACGGTTCAGGAGGAAGGTTGTCGCCGGCTTGAACATCGTGTTTCGTCGGTCGTTCATTGCACCTAATAAGGCGATAGACAAATTTCTACCACCGCTTGCCGATGCGGTTTCCATGATCGAGCGTAACTTGGAGCAACAGTCTTCAATCCGTTGACTGCCTTGCTGCCGTTGTGCACGCCTGAGATTCTCGATTTCACTTCCGGTCCTGCACCTTAGAGCACGGCCCTCACCTCCGCACCGCCATCATCAGCCCGCTCTGACCAACCTGCACGAGCTCCCCGGTCTGCTTGATCAAACTCAGCTTGCGTTCGAGCAGGCCTCGGCCTTGGTCCATCACGCGCGTTGAGAGTATCTCGTCCGCCCTGAACAATGCGCAATCCCTTGATCTGAAACGTGGTTCTGCTGATTGATGGGCCCGGGATTTGCAAGGTATGGTTTTGCCAGTGCCTGTTTTCTTGCAAATTCCTCCAAAGAATCCCATGGGTCCAAAGCCTTCGCAGCCGCAAACGGCCGAGCTGTTCCGTCCAAGGCTGGACGAGCAGATCAACATGCAGCACCCGCTGGTCAGACTGGCCGCGCTGATCGACTGGGCCGAGATTGAGCGCACGTTCGCGCTGTCGTTCACTTCCGGCCGAGGCAGGCCCGCGTTGGCGCCGCGCCTGGTTGCCGGGCTGCTGTACCTGCAGCACACCTTCAATGCTTCCGACGAAGCCGTGGTCAACACCTGGGTGGAGAACCCGTACTGGCAGTTCTTCT